>JACWAN010000092.1 GCA_014874255.1 Candidatus Woesearchaeota archaeon | reverse complement strand
TATCGCTTCTCGCTCCGAAAGATCTCGTCCCCGTAGGGGGCAACCCCCCCACTCGACCCTCGCTTGTTTGTTAGCTACGGTTCGACTGGAGGATAGTAACCTACATTTTCATCGCGGCCATAGGGACGGAAACCCTTAAAAACGAGGGGAGAGATTCGGATGTTGCGGGGCTGTAGTGTAGCTTGGCCATCATTGGAGGTTTGGGACCTCTAGACCCCGGTTCGAATCCGGGCAGCCCCACTTCTTCTCATTCCAGGATGCACGAGGCGTCGTTGCCGGGCTCTCGCCGCATCGCAGGAGGTATCGCCGTACCGTTCCAGCCCTGGATGTCTCCGAGTCATACGAGGAGACTCGGAGCGTCAGCGGCGATGGGGCGACCCCCGGAACTCTTTCGCCACGGGTATCGCCGCGGCTCGCCTTAAGCCCGGCAACGGCACTTTTCGAGACTGCTCAGCACTAGATCAGCGACGTGAGCGCGATGATGAGGGCAATGCCGGCCGCCATGCCGATGATCGTCTTCCGCGACGTGTGCTTCGTCTCCGGGACGAGGGTGGACGCGCCGATGTAGAGGAACTCGCCGACGAAGAAGGCGAGGAGGAAGGCGAGCGCCGCCTCGGGGATGATGACGTAGGTCGTCAGGAGGACGCCGAGTACAGGAGCGAGGGCGTCAAGCACGAGGAAGACGAGCGCCGACCGCGACTTCTGCCTGTTCCGGAGCATCACCGTCACGGTGTTGATGCCGTCGGTGAAGTCGTGGAAGATGACCGCGAGCGCGACGATGAGGCCGACGGCCGCGTTGACGTGGAAGGCTGCGCCGATGGCCGCGCCGTCGAAGAAGCTGTGGACGACGAGGCTGCCGGCGCCAATAGGGCCCATGACATGCGCATGTTCGTCATGCTCGTGGAGGTGGTGCGTGGCGAAGAACCGCTCGATGAGGTTGTAGAGGAAGAACGAGACCACCACGGTGATGAAGATCGCGCGCGCGGAGACGTGCGTCGCGACGGCGAGGTCCAGGCTTTCAGGGAGGAGGTCGAGGAACGAGACGCCGATCAGGCTGCCGGCGGCGAAGGCGAAGATGTAGGGCAGGCTCCGCTTGTACCTGAGCACGAGGAGGCCGCCGATGAGCGTGGAGACGAACGTGAAGGCCGCGAGCATGAGGATGAAGCTGTTCATGGATATCGCCTCCCCAGGGGAAAAATTATTAATATTTAAGGTTATTGTTAATAATATTTATCGAAAGATTGAAAAGAAGTTAATAATCCGCAGCCGCATGACCAAGATCATCAGCGTCTCGCTCAAGGACGACGTGCTCGCGGAGATAGGGCGGATCGAGAAGACCGGCTTCTCGGGAAGGAGCGACGTCATCCGCGCAGGCATCCGGCTTCTCAGCCAGGAGACCGGCGAACGCGAGCGGCTGAAAGGGACGGTCGACGCCGTCCTGCTCGTCCAGTACCTCGAGCGGCACGGCGAAGGGATCCACGAGATCGAGCATTCTTTCGGCGACCTGGTGCGGACGCGGCTGCACAGCCAGCTCGAAGGCAAGGGCTGCATCGAGCTGCTCCTCCTCCACGGCGACGGGAAACGGATCCGGCAGTTCGCGGAGCGGTGCCAGGCCCGGAAAGGGATGAGCGTGACCCGGCTCATCGCAGTGTGAGATCAGAGCCATCAGCCGTTCTCAGCGTTGTACAAGTAGCGCGCGTACACGAAGCGCGGGGGGCAACTGGTCTTTATCGTCTCCGGAAGAGGTTGCGCGCTCAACCCGCCTTGATCGCTCACGTAGACGATCTGCCAGCGCATCTTCGACAGGACGGATCCTTGCGCCGCGCCGCTCGCGACCCGCAGCAGGCCGTCGTCGTCCTTCGTGAACGTGAAACCGTCCGAGGGCTGAAGCACATTCGAAGACGGGAACGAGTACGTGTCGCCGTCCGGGACGAGGAGGACGGCGTCCTTCACCGGCATACCGATGCTGAACGGCGGGAAGTCCATCGCCGGGTCGCCCGTCTGCGTGAGGCACGCCTCCACGATCTCGTCAGGGCTGACCGGCGCGGTGATCAAGAACGGCTTGTCGGACAAGTAGAGCGCATCGTCTTGCGTGATCGCGGTGTATCCGTCGCCCGGCGGCGGCCCGGACCCGACGGCGCCCTTCGAGCAGATGACCGTGAGCCGCGCCGCGCGCAGGTCGTCGTCGCCGGTGGAGAGGCCGGCCGTGTCCACGTACACGTTCTGGAACGCGTTGCCGTACTGGTCGCTGCTCTCCGCTTCCGTGCGCACCACCTTGAGGCGCGTGCCATCATTCGTCTGGACGTACATGCTGTCGGGCACGGCCACTCCGCAGAGCGTGCTGTGCGCGGCGCCGGACTGCTGGGCGCTCGGCGCGCTCGAAGGGGCTGGCGCCGCTTTCGCCTTGGCGGTCGTCGAGGTCATCTGTTCGCCGCGCCAGGCACGCTCATACGCCAGGACTCCCAGGACATAGTCCTTGATGATGCCCACTTTCCGCTGTTGCTGCTGCGTCGACTTGATGTACGTTATCAAAGACGGGTGCTGCTCGAGATAGGCGATCACATCGCTCCAGGAAGGGTCGCCGCCGACAGCGGCGATCGCGTTCTTGATCGGCGCCGGGCCGGCATTATACGACGCGATGACGAACGCGTCGGCGTCAGCGTATTTGGAGAACTGCTTGTAGAGATTGGCGAGGTTGTCGGCGCCGGGCGGGATCGCTTTGGCCGGGTCATAGCGCCACTCTTCATCCATGGGGAAGACGCAGGAGAGATCACTCTTGCACAGGGGATTATTATAGCATTTCATCTTGTCATAGGGTATGCCCTTGCCATTGTCGTTCGCGGTCGCAGCTCCCAGCTGCATGATGCCGACAGAGTCGCCGGTAGTGGCGCAAGGGTTGCCGACGCTTTCCTGCGTGATGATAGCCAACAACAGCTCTTCCGGCAGGCCATATTCCTCGGCGGCGGCGGAGATCAGATCACGCAACCCGTTCACGTTCTTCTGGGTGGCCTTGAGTTTGTCGCGTTCTTCCGTCGTCAGGTAATCGGTGCCGGTGGACGGGAGCGTGGTCGGCGGGGTGACTGCGATCGCGTCCTTGCCGTCCGCGCCGACCACGTGCAACACGTCGGCAGGATTGTCCGCGGAGGTGAGCGACGAACCCGAGAGCGTGAACCGCTGGTTGGCGATCGAGAGGTACTGTGCCAGCCCGGGATTCTCTTCCACGACCGGGACGCTGATCGCCGTGTTGGACCCGTCGGTCGGCTTGAGCGCCGACCCTTGGACGATGAATTGGCTGCTCGTCGAGGACGGGTCGTACTGGTTGTACGACAACAAGCTGGAGACGCAGCCGTCGTTAGACGACGGCAAGACGGACCAGTCGTTGCTTCTGGGCAGTATGCCGACCACGCAATCGGCGTTGCCTTTATCGGTCACCAGGGTGAACGGGGGGGTGTCGTCGGTGGATGAGCCGGAGGCGCGCTGGCCGACCGCGTAAGGCCCGTAGATGACGCCGACGCTGCCGATGCCTGCGGCGAAGTCCGAGACGGCGGTCATCGTCGACGGCAGCGGGATCAGCATGACGTATTGCTGCCCGTCTTTCCAGACGACGGCGAACGAGCGTTGCGCCTGCGCGAGCTGGACCGCATAATTGAGTGTCCCCGCCGGTTGATACGTGACCGTCAAGAGGCCGGCGGCGTTGTAGACGGTGTTGCCGGTCGTTTCCCGTCGGGTCAGGGTCGTCCCTGCGGGCGCCGACGAGAGGACCGCTTGCTTGACGTTGCTGTGCGGCAGCACCGCGACGTTGAGAGCGGCGCCCGGCTGGTCGGCCACCAGGAAGAACGAGACGCCCGGTTCGGGATAGTTCTTCGCGTTCAGGTCGTCCGCCGAGACCGCGACCGAGAGCAGCAGCGCGGCCACGAAGAGGGCGACCACGAAGAGCGGGATCGGGGCGAAGGTCTTCATGTGGCGCCCTCGCACTTCGGCAGCTCGACGGTCAACGGCACCGGGTAAACCCCTTGCTCGCCGAACGTTCCATAGTCGTAGAGCAGCGCGGTCATCGTGCCGTCGTCATGCTTGATGAGGTCGGCGTACCACCCACGGCCGTCATACGCGTACAGGTTGACGTTGCATTGCGCGTCGACGAGCGGCTCTTGGGCCGCGTCATAGAGCGGCGTCTCTCCGCTCAGTCCCCGTTCCAGGTCGATGGCGTTGTCCAGGCCTTCGCCGAGCTTCGTCGGCACTTGCGCGTGATGTTCGCTGAGCGTGTAGCTCTGCCCGTCGTACTCGCCCTGGCTCGCATACGCGACGTCGACGACGACGTCCTCAGGGTCGATGACGACGTTGACGCGAGGGGCCTGATCATCGACGATGAGCAGCTCATCCGTGGACGCCTGAAAATAGCAGTTGGGGAACGATTCGGCGATCCCCTGCGCGAGATACTCCTCGTCGGCCTGCAGGCTCGTGGCCGGCAGGCCGTTCGCCTGCGCGTCGAGTGTCGCCTGCTTGGTCACCTTGTTCAGGCAAGAATCGATGCGGCCTTGCATCCGCGCCTGTTCCAAGAGCACATTCTGATCGACCATCTTGGGCCCGGTCGGCTCTCCATAGGATGCCTTGCTCTGATGGAGAAGATAAAGGAAGAAGAGGAGGGAGACTAAGATGAAAAGACCCACCAGTATATAGACGGTCACCTGCCCCTTCCGCATGGGACGACTCCCCAGGGAGTAGGTATTTAAAGATTATGGCCGCGAGGGCTGCGATGAAAGTCTCCTGTCGCACCCCGGCGGTCTCCTCT
>JACWAN010000091.1 GCA_014874255.1 Candidatus Woesearchaeota archaeon | reverse complement strand
GCCCGGGCGCGAGCATACTCGCTTCGTGGTCATTTCATTCCCGGGTTCTGGAACGGGTCCGGAACCGTTCGTCGTGTCCGGTTCAGTCGCTCTCGCTCCTGACCGACTCGCGTGCTCGTCGTTCCCGAACGCATGGCCGAGTGTTTCGAGGCCATAATCGTGGGCGCAGTCACTAACGTTCGTTCACTTCGTTCTCGACCGACTCGCATAACCCGTCGTTCCTGCGCACGACTACGTCGTTGCGTCCGACGATTGCCCCGGACCGGAGGGAGGTTCCGGCTCTGTAGAGGCGGAACCCAGGAACCACGAGTCAGATGAGTGGGTCAGGAGCTCGGAGAGCGACTGAGGACCATTTCTCCGCGGCAACGATGATGTCCTTGCACTCGTTTGAGAACTGCGTTGAAAGCCTCGCTTACGCTCGGGTCACCGACTTCGAACCGCCCGATGCGATATTGCAGCTATCGTTCACGCCCCGTAGGGGCCGACCCCCCGAACTCTCCACTTCCAGAACCGCGGGCAGTTCGACTTGAGGTCGGTGACCTGCGCTTTCAACGCAGCGGGCGCGCAACGACGGAACGCTCACTTCTTCTTCAGGATTGCGCGCATCTCGGTCTTGTAGAGCTCGACGTTCGGCTGGTCGAACGGGTTCACGTCCATCAGGGCTGCTAAGAGGATCGTCTCCATCATCCGCTCCTGGAGGAACTGGCCGATGGAAGCGGCAGTTCTGTCGGGCAGGGCGACGTGGCGGAACGGCCGCTTCGTCTTCCGGAACGCGGCCATCGTGCCGTGCGCGATCGCATCCATCAATTCCCCGAGCCCGCGTCCGCCGATCCGGCTGACGAGCGCGTCATACCCGTCAGGCACGACGAGCTCTGAATCCGCGTCGATCGTGACGAACGTGGTGAACTTGTCGAACGGGCCGCCGAGATAGAGCTGGCCCATCGAGTGCAGGTCGGTCGAGCCGATCGAGACCGTGGGCGTCACGCCTGCGAACACCCGCTTCTTCCCGCTCTTGTCGAACTCCTTGCCGACGGACTCGGCGACGAGCTGCCGGTTCCACTTCCCCACGGCTTCGAGGTCAGGACTGAAGAGGAAGAGGTCGCTGATGTTCCGTCCCTTCCTGAGATGGAGGTATTGCGCGGCAGCGCCGAGCGCGGCAGGGTTCTTCGCGACATCGGCGGCGAGGCAGCGCGTCCGCATCGCCGCAGCCCCCGCGACCAATCCGTCGATGTCGACGCCGAGCACCGCGAGCGGGAACAATCCGACGGCGGAAAACACGGAGTATCGGCCGCCCACCTGTTCCGGGATGGCGAGCCGCGCGAACCCCTCCCTGCCCGCGTACTCCCAGAACTTCGAACCCTCATCCGTCGTCACGACGACCGAGCGCGCATACCCTTTCTCGTGCCGCTTGAGGATCTCCGCGAGGATGGCGAAGTTCGCGATCGTCTCGGTCGTGCTCCCGGACTTGCTGACCGCGTTGATCAGGACGCGTTTCCCCTCGCTGAGCGTGCGTTCCACGGTCTCCGCGATCGTCTTCATCGCGCCGGCGTCCACGGTGTCCGCCCAGAGGATGCGCGGCCTGCCAGCGAGATTGTGCAGCCGTCCGAGGAGCGCCTCCTGCACGGCGAGCGCGCCGAGGTTCGAGCCGCCGATCCCGACGACGACGAGGAGATCGGCATCCGCGTACTGCCGCGCGAGCGAGCGCGCCTGCTCGAGCTGCTTCCGGTCTTCCGGCAGGTTGATAGATGCATAGTCGGTCGCGTACCTTTTCTGCGCGGCCGCCTTGAGCCGCGCGAGTTCGGGCGCGAGCCGCCGCGCCTCCTTGCCGATTGCGGCAGGGGCGAACCCGCTCCCTGTGTTGTCGATCGTGATCGATCTCATGGTCTCCCTCGCCCGTTCCTTTCCTTCTTCGTCGTCTCCTTCTCTTCCGGCCTATCCCTTCCCTTCTTGAACGAGTCCCAGTCCGTGAGGAACTTCTCGAGGCCGGCAGCGGTCAGCGGATGGTCGAACAGCTGCCAGAAGATCTTCGGCGGCAGCGTCGCGATGTCCGCGCCCGCCTCGGCCGATTGCGTCACGTGGAGCGGGCTCCGGATCGAGGCGGCGAGGATCTCCGTCGCGAACCCGTAGTTGTCGTACACGTCGCGGATGGACTCGATGAGCGCCATCCCGTCCTCGCCGACGTCGTCCAGCCGGCCGATGAACGGGCTGACGAACGTCGCCCCGGCTTTCGCGGCGAGGAGCGCCTGGTTCGCGCTGAAGCAGAGCGTGGCGTTCGTCCGGATCCCCTTCTTCGAGAGGATGCTGATTGCCTTCACCCCTTCCGGGATGAGCGGCACCTTGACGATGACGTGCGGGTCGAGCCGCGCGAGCGGCTCCGCCTCCCGCACCATGCCGTCCGCGGTGAGCGCGGTCACCTCCGCGCTGACCGTGAACTCCTGCACGCCCGCCTCGTTGAAGATTGCGGCGATCTCCTTGATGACGGTGGCGAAGTCGCGCCCTTCCTTCGCGATGAGGCTCGGATTCGTCGTGACGCCGTCGACGACGCCGGTCGCGACCGCCTTCTTGATGTCTTCCACGTTCCCGGTATCGAGGTAGAGCTTCATGGTGTCATCTTCTTTCTTTTCCTGACCCTCTCATCCTTTTCGGGTATTAATATCGTCTTTCTCGAGTATTAGTTTCGAGTATTATAGTAGTATCGAGCATTAGTATTCAGTATTAT
>JACWAN010000090.1 GCA_014874255.1 Candidatus Woesearchaeota archaeon | reverse complement strand
GATGCCCGCGATCAGCCCTTCCGGGCTCGTCACGACGAGCTTGCGTATCCGACGTTCCCCGAGGGCCGCGCGCGCGGCCCTCGGGGAACGTCGGATACGCAAGCTCGTCGTGACGAGCCCGGAAGGGCTGATCGCGGGCATCATCACGCAATCCGACCTGAGCAAGGCGATCTACGAACGCCTCAAGGCGGTGCCGCTCCTCGCGGACGCGAAGCTCCTCGTCAAGGACGTGATGACGAAGAAGGTGGTGTCCGTGCCGCGCACCGCGGGGTTCGCGCAGGCGAAGCGGCTCATGGCGTCGAAGAACCTGAGCGCCCTCCCCGTCACCGAGAAGAAGGAGTACGTCGGGATCTTCACCGAGTACGATGTGGTGGCGCAGTTCTTCGACAGCGGCGGCAAGCTCGCCGTGAAGTCCGTGAACGACCTGATGAAGGCGCCGGTCAAGGCGATCCCCGCCTCGCTCTCCATCTTCGACGCGAACACAATCATGCTCTTCGAGAAAGTACGGAGATTGCTCGTCGTCGACGAGGGGAGAGTCGTCGGCATCGTGACGCAGACCGACCTCGTGCACGCGTGCTTCGACTACGCGGAACGCGCACGGAAGACGCTCGCGGAGAGCTCGCTCCCCTTCAAGGCCTCGGACATCGTCCCGTTGCGCAGGAGCACCGCGATCATCTCGGAATACGCGGGCGAGCACCTGCGCGCGTACACGATGAAGTGAGACTGTCCATCAATAGGCTCTTAGGCGAATGGTGTGTCGCCGGCCAAAGGGCGAGGCATGAGGAGAACACGGCGGAAGAGGTCGGGGGGTTGCCCCATACGGGGGTGACCGGTGCAGCGACTTCCCGAGCGATTGTCGAGCAGCCGGCGACACCGCCGGAGGCGAATTCGCCTAAGAGCCAACCCAAGAGAAATCAATAAAAAGGGCCGTGCCAAGGGACTGGGAGAAAGAGGTGCCTGCAATGGACAATCCCGGGTTCGCGCCGCTCCCGCACGAGTGGATGCTGGTCAGCATCATCGGCTTCTTCATCAGCGTCTTCAGCGTGTACGGGCTGAGCAAGACCTGGGGGATCACGTTCGCAATCTTCTTCACCATCATGTTCGTCGCGTCCGTCGTCTCCATGACCGGAACGTCCACCGCGGAGGAGGAGATGGTCGAGCTCGCCATCCACGACCCCCGCGTCCGGCGGGGCGAGCACCGCAAACCGAAGAACTCTTAGAAGCCGAAGAACTCTTAGGCGAAGAGTCAAAGTGAATATTTTTAAACGACGCTCCCTTCTCGGCAAGGAAGAATAGGGGGTGGTATCCTTGAAGACCGCAAGCATTCTCCTGATCGCGCTCCTGGCCGCGGCCGTACTCGTCGCGGCGTGCAGCCAGCGCTACGTCTGCCCGGACGGCACCGTCGCCGGGTCAGCGGCCGAGTGCCCCGCCGCGCAGCCCGCGCCGACGCCGGAACAGGCAGCGACGCCGAACGAGACGCAAGCGACGCCTCCGCCGTCCGCGCCGCCGACGGTGACGATGGACCCGGCGCTCCAGGCGCTGATCGCGCTCCATGAGACCAAGGTGAAGAGCATGATGTTCATCTACGCGCCGATCGTCCAGACCTCGACGGGCGTCGCGGTGCAGGAAGAGGGCACGTACTACATCAAGGGCACGCTGGCGAAGGTCACCGTCCCGACGCCGACGAAGTTCGACGCGAAGACCTTCGTCGACACGGTCTACCTCGACCTCGCGACGAAGACGGCGCGCGGCTTCTGCATGAACCGGGTGCTGGGCGTCTGCTCCATCCAGGGCGACGAACGGCCGGCGGACTACGCGACGTACGCGATCAAGCTGCCCACGGACTGGCTCAGCGAGATCCCTCCGGACGCGACGCTCCTGGGGACGCAGAGCTTCGACAGCCACCAGGTGCAGGAGGTCCGGTACGCGGCCGGCGGGAAGTACTACCGGCTGTACATCGACCAGTTCACCGGCGTCCCGCTTCGCGTCGGCATCTACGCGGACAGCGACTACGGGCAGCTCGTCGGCGGCGTCGAGTACCACGACTTCTCGGCCAACACGGTCAAGGACAGCGACGTGACCCCGCCGCAGTAAGGGAGGAAACGGGCTGTGATGGCACGAGGACGCGTCCCGCAACTTTTTTAAACCTCATTCGAGGAGTGCAGGCCATGCGCCTCCACCATGAACGGCTCCGCAGGAAGGGCTGGACCGAGCAGGAGATCCAGCGGGCGCAGGAAGGGCTGAACCGGGCGGAGGAGCGGAAGCATCCCGCGCTCGCCTTCCTCGAGAAGGCCGTCTTCTGGGGGCTCCTCTTCCTGACGCTCGTCGGCGTCTTCTCCGTCAGCATGGTCATCGTGCCGGCGCTCATCCTCCTCCGCGACCCGGTCATCGTGATCGTCCTCGCGCTCCTCGGCCTCTGCCTAGGGGCGCTCTTCGCCCTCCTCATCAAGGACATCGAGTGGCTGGAACGCAAGCACCACGCGATCGCGTTCACCCTCCTCACCGTCATCGGGATCCTGAACATCTGGTTCATCGTGGAGAAGACCGCGACCATCGAGCAGGTCCTCGGCATCGTGAACCTGCACCACGGCGTGCTCCTCGGCATCGTCTTCGCCGCGGCGCTCATGACGCCGTACGCAATCCATCTCGCGACCGAGAGCACCAGGCACAGGCGATGAGCATGGACGACATCACCACGCTGGCGGGCTGGGCGGAGGCGTACGTGAAGCACCGCGACCTCTTCGAACGGAAGATCGCGTCCATCGAGAAGGCGGATGGCGGCTTCCTCGTCAAGAACAAGGACGGGAGCGCGCTGCAATGCGTCGTCGCGGACGCGCTCGACGAGGCCGTGCTGAGACGCCTCGCGAAAGACCGGCTGCTCGTCGTGACGCGCAACCGGAAGGCGAACCTCGACTTCCTCGTCGGCCACTGGACCGAGTTCTCGAAGCACGCCGCGCTCAAGATCGTCTTCGCCAACCTGCAGCACAATGAGAAATGGGTGCTCGTCCCGAGCAGCCACGCCGCCGTCGCTGACCCGGAAAGCCTGGCCCTCGGCCTCGAGGCGCTCTTCCAGGCCGTGCCGGAAGGGTAGCTTTATAACGGAGCTCTCCGGAGAAGAAAGGGAGGAGAGGTGACTGGTTGTACGACATCGTGATCGGACGGAACGCGCATGACCTGAAGAAGTTCGGCACGGACGGGACGA
Source organism: Candidatus Woesearchaeota archaeon (assembly GCA_014874255.1). Taxonomy (GTDB): domain Archaea; phylum Nanobdellota; class Nanobdellia; order Woesearchaeales; family UBA525; genus UBA153. Next base: position 13,336 of record JACWAN010000090.1, on the reverse strand, counting down.
TCTATCTCGGGAAGCACTACGTCCAGATGGGCCGCACCACTTCCTTGTCGAACAAGGTCTACCTCGATATGATACGCAGCCATGTCGTCTTCGTCTGCGGCAAACGCGGCGGCGGCAAGTCGTACACGATGGGCGTCGTCGCCGAAGGCATGGCCGACCTCCCCGCAGAGATCAGGAGCAACCTCTCCATCATCATGCTCGACACGATGGGGATCTACTGGACGATGAAGTACCCGAACATGAAGGACAAGGAGCTCCTCGAGCAGTGGGGCCTGAAGCCGCACGCGCTCGACGTCACGATCTTCACGCCGACGGGCTACTTCAACCGGTACAAGGACGAGGGCATCCCCACCGACAAGTCGTTCAGCGTCAACCCGGCAGAATTGCAGGGGACGGACTGGACGACGACGTTCGCGATCGACCCGAACGACCCGGTCGGCGTCCTCATCGAGAAGGCGGTCCACGGCCTCAAGGAGACGAAGGGCGAGCGGTACTCGCTCCAGGACATCATAGCGGTGATCGACCAGGACGCGGACGCGTCGAAGGAGGCGAAGAACGCGGCGAAGAACCACTTCCTCGCCGCGAGATCGTGGGGCATCTTCTCCGAGCAGGGCACTTCCCTGGCGGAGCTCGCGCAGCCCGGCCAGGTGACCGTGCTCGACGTCAGCTGCTACGCCACCGAGGAGAACTCGTGGAACATCAAGTCGTTGGTGATCGGGCTCATCGCGCAGAAGCTGTTCAATCACCGGATGCTCGCGCGCAAGGACGAGGAGTTCAAGGACGTGGAGCGGCAGACGAGCTACTTCAGCGACCAGAACGTGGAGAAGCAGGCGTTCCCCATGGTCTGGCTCGTCATCGACGAGGCGCACGAGTTCCTGCCGAAGGAGGGGAGCACGCTCGCCACTGGGCCGTTGATCACCATCCTCCGGGAAGGCAGGCAGCCGGGCATCTCGCTCATCCTCGCCTCGCAGCAGCCGGGCAAGATTCACACGGACGTGATGACCCAGTCGGATACCGTGATTGCGCACAGGATCACCGCAAAACTGGATACGGATGCGCTCGGCGCGCTCATGCAGAGCTATCTCCGCGGCACGCTCGACAAGGAGCTGGACGGCCTGCCGCGGACGACGGGCGCGGCGCTCATCCTCGACGACAACAACGAGAAGATGTACCCCATCCAGATCCGTCCCAGATTCACGTGGCACGGCGGCGAAGCCCCGACCGCGCTGAAGGAACGGAAGGAGCTGTTCGGGTTCTAGGAAAAGTTTATATTCTTCTTACTCGCGCGTAATGTGTCGTACGACGCAGCTCCGGCAGAACAACCGCATCCGGAAAAACCGCAGTTGGTCCTCTACCAGCGCATCCGGCGCATGATTGCGTACCGTGAAGAGCAACGCGCGCTGCGTGTCGGGGCGCTCGAGACGGGCGATTACACACTCCTGTCCGCGAACAGCATTTTCCGGAAGATGATTGGGATCAAGCAAAAGACCAGACACTCCACAGACATCTCGAACGATGTCCAATAAGGACGGAACCCTTCCGCTTTTTTCTCCTAAAACTTTATAATCCCCCGACACTTCTCCCTCCAGCATGGGTTTCAGCCGTCGTTTCCCGAGAGATGTCAAGGGCAGCCCGTATCCGGTCTGGGAGGAGGTCTATCTCTCCACGGACGAGGAGAAGAAGCTCGAGGAGGAGCAGCGGAAGGCGAACGTCGCGCTGATGCGCGAGTGCATCCACGACGCGAAGAAGCTCTTCTTCGAGGAGCAGCTCAAGGACTTCCAGTCGGATGTCGTCCACGCGGCAATCGCGCTCTTCGAGAAGCGCTCCTCGCACGCGGTCTACTGGAAGGAAGAGTCCGTCAAGGAGAAATTCGACAAGGCGTACGGGAAGAAGTAGTCATTGTTTTCTCGGCTTGAGCTCCTCGAACACCGCCAGGATATATTCATGAACGGGCGACTTGACGTCTTCGGGCGAGATGACTTTCTCGAACACTCCGTTCGCGAGCAGGCGATCACGACCGGTGCTCTTCCACGTTTCGTACATCTCCCTGACTTGCGCAACAGTCCGGTCAGGATCGTATGAAGGGCCGTCGAGATGCCGTATCGCCTCACGGCAATCGATGTATTCTCTCATGTTTTCGAAAGGTTCGCCTTCATGATGAACCTTTCCGTCAAGGGATTCGCCCTGTTTGACCGCATTCTCGAAGAACCGTTCCCAAGCGTAGTGTATGCCTGTGGGAATCGCCCCTTCCGTGGCGTCCTTCATCGCCGGTTTGAGACCTTTATACGCAAAGACCGGAAGTGAACCATCGTGATATTGCCAGAACAGGGTGCCTTCAGACGTCCGGGAGTGAGTATCAACGAGGAAGTGACGCGCCCGACCGCCCATCATACGTAAATTGGAAGATTGAGGTATTTAAAATCTCTTATTGATGGGGCCGCGATGAAAATCTCGCTGATGCTCGGGTTACTATCTTCGAACCGTATCGCTTCTCGCTCCGAAAGATCTCGTCCCCGTAGGGGGCAACCCCCCACTCGACCCTCGCTTGTTTGTTGGCTACGGTTCGACTGGAGGATAGTAACCTACATTTTCATCGCGGCCTATTGATGGGGCTCTTAGGCGAATTCGCCTCCGGCGGTGTCGCCGGCTGCTCGGCAACCGCTTCGTTCCCCGCCGCTCCGGTCACCCCCGTATGGGGCGACCCCCCGACCTCTTCTGCTGTGTTCTCCTCATGCCTCGCCCTTTGGCCGGCGACACATCATTCGCCTAAGAGCTTCTTGGGTTAGTGTTTGCCCTTCGGTCGGAACTCGTCCGGCGTCGCGAGATATTCGTGCAGCCTCTTCCGTGCCTCCTCGCGCTTCCGCTGGTGCTCCCCGAGGAACCGGTTCAGCGTCTCGATCAGAATCGCTTTCATCTCGCCACTCAGCAGCTTCCCCGCGCGGTAGTCGTCATGTATCTTCTTGAGCTTCGCGTCGTCCTCCTCGAAGAAGAGGAGGTACTGGTACGCGACGTCCACGTCGGGGTCGCCGCCCGCCTTCCGGTGCTCCTCGACCGTGTCCTTGCCGCCGCTGAACGCATACTTGTTCACCTTCTCCTTGACTGTCTTCGCGTTGTCGGTGGTGAAGATGACCTGCGTGTCCGCGTCCCCCGCGCTCGTGGACATCTTGCCGCCCGCGCCCTGCAGCCCCGGGAGGAACCGCGCGTGGAGGATGCACGGTTTTGGGTAGCCGAGCTTCGGGATGATGTCGCGCGCGACGCGGAAGTGCGGGTCCTGGTCAATCGCCAGCGGGATGAGGCAGGGCAGCGGCCTTCCTGCGGGGATGCTCGGCAGGAACGCCGGCACGGCCTGCATGCTCGTATAGAAGATCTCGCCCACGTTGTGCTCGTTCGTGAAGCCGAACGCCGCCTTCGCCGTGCTGAACGTCAGGCGTTTCGCCACCTTGATCGCCTCCGGGTACATCGCGCCCGCCATCTGCGTGTCGATGAGGATGCGCAGCTCTTCTGGCTCGAAGCCGAGGGCGATGACGTCGAGCGCGTTCTCGAGCGCGTACTGCGTTGCCTGCTCGAGTTCCAATCCTTCTTTGAAGAGGTACTTCTCGTCGTCCGTCATCTGGAAGTAGAGCTTCAGCCCGAGCTTCTGCTGGAGCCAACGGGTCATCATCCAGGGGACGAGGTGGCCGAGGTGCGTGCTTCCAGAGGGGCCGCGGCCGGTGTAGAGGAACCCCCTGTTCCCCTTCTCGTACTCGTCGAGGAACTTGTCGAGGTCGCGGTGGCTGAAGAAGATGCGCCTGCGGAGCAGATGGTGCAGCGGCCCGGTGTGCTTCTCCAATCGCTTCAGCAGCTTCTCATCGAGCTTCTGCGTGCCGAACTCCTTGACCAGCTTGTCGTAGTCGATCTCGCCCTTCACTTCCCACGGCGTCACGACGAACTTCTCATCCATCCCCTCCCGTGCGCGGAGACGTTATAAAAAGATATCGGGAAAACCGGCCGCGATGAAAAAGTCGAGCAGCACCCCCTAGACGGCACTGCAGTCTCTCCGCGATTGAACTAGACTCGGTTCCAGAGCAGCGCCAGGAACGGTAGCCGTCGGGGTGCGTTCGTGAGACTTTCATCGCGACCGGGAAAACCCTCCTCAAGAGTTCGCGAGTGCCACGGAGCATTCATTCTCCCTCCGGTCCGAGCCTTTGCGAGAATCGCCTTGCATAAATCGGGCGATTCTCTGAACAGAATCCAAGGTGGCACTCGCGTTGTCGACGTACGAAACGACTCTTCGTCTCTTCTTGTCGGCTCTTAGGCAAATGACTTGTTGCCGGCCTAAGGGCGAGCGTGACGATAAACACTTCGAAGGGCGACGTGGGGGTTGGTTCCGAGGCTCCGAGGAACCTGGGAACGGAGTGACCTTGCCCCCTACGGGGAGGAGACCCTTCGGTCATTACAGCGATACGCGAGCAGCCGGCAACACCGCTGGAGGCGAATTTGCCTAAGAGCCCTTCTGGTCGGCAAGTATATAAACCGTTTTGGCTTCCTCCTCCTCGCTAGGTCGGGCGGCTCATCCTCGCCTGTCGCCGCAAACGGATGTCGGCGGGACCGAAGCCCGCGGGGCGGGTGCGCAGCGTGGGACCAGGCGTCCCTGCACGACCGTCGATCCTGCGTCCTGGATGACGTGATTCATGCTGAATCAGGTCAGGTCGGGAACGGAGCAGCCTTAAGGGTGCGTCGCGTGTATCCAGGGTTGCGCAGGGGAGGGACTGCAGGCCAGCGCCCCCTATGGTGAGCGCTCCACCCGCGGGCGCGCATCTTCTCAGAAATGTTCTTTCCAGCCCATGAACGCGGCCGGGAACGCGGCTGCCGCTTTCCGGTAGAGCTGCGCGTGGTTCGTCTCCAGTCCCGCATAGCAGCAGACGAGGAGCGCGCCCCGGTAGAGCGGCACTTTCGGCTCGCATTCGTGGAGCACCTCGGTGACCACCTCGTTGATATACTCTACGGGGAGGTCGTCGATGTCATGGAGGATGCCGCGGAGCAATACGAAGTACGCGAGTGGCCGCGTCTCGCTGAACGTCATGGTCCAGTGGCGCGCGAGGTCCCGCGCCTCGCGGAAGAGCGGACTCCGGACGGGCTCCTCGTGGAGGTTGCGCGCCGCGACCGCCAACCGGTAGGTCTCGCTCCGCTCCTGTCCGCGCGCGGTGAGCTCGCCGAGGATGCGGTAGAACGTCCTGTCGAACGGCTCGCGCGTCGGCGCGTCCGAGAGCCAGTAGATCCTGTGCTCGAGCGCTTCCTTGAGTACGAGGCTTTCCCTCCGCCATCGTTCCTTCTTCTCCGTCGCCTTTTTCAGGGAGATGCGCTCGGTGAGGCTGACGCACGGCGCGAGGGAGAAACCGATATCCTCGCCTTCCTCGCGCGCCCAATCGGGCCTGAGCAGCTTTCCCATCATCTCACCACGATGCTCTCCTCTGCGCGAACTCGTCGGGGAAGTCGTTGCGCGCCCGCCGGTAGACGCGCTCGCCGATCGTCTCGAGGTTCCCCTCTCTGCAGAGCCGTAGCGCGCTCCGGTAGAGTTCCGGTCCCCTGACGCCGCGGTCGAGCATCCCGCTCACCGTCTCCGCAATCTCCTCGTGGTCGCGGAAATCCTCGAGAAGCAGCCCCTGGAAGTGGACGAAGTACGTGAGCTCTTCCTGGCCTCGGTCCTTCAGGAGCGCTTTCGACGTCCGAACCGCGGCCTCGTGCTCCCGCGACCCGGGCCGTGTCGAGTAGAGCGTCCGCATCGTGGCGGCGAGATGGTAGACCCGCGACTTCTTGTCTGCCTGCTTCAGCGCACGCATCGTCCGGTCGATCTCGGGGAAGTTCGGCCAGACCTCGCCCTCGAAGAGCAGCTCCTGGAGCCGTGACTCCAGTTCCTCGACGATCTCCGCGTGGCGCGTTTCCAGCGCGTCAATCTTCCTTGTCAGCCGCCATTCCCAGAGGCGGGTGACGGGCGTCCGGTACGTGTGTTCCGCAGAAGGATGATATGATGTGGTTCTCCATTCGAGGGTGTTCCCTGCCATGCGCATCACTGCCCCACCCCCTTTCCCGTCGGAATCGCCCTAGCGGTATTTAATCCTTTCGCGATCATCTTCTGCGGAACGCTTCAAGGTCAGGAAATGCGTGCGAGAACCGTCCTTTCGCCAGCCGGTAGGTCTCATAGAACGGGATCTCTGCGCCGACGGCGGTGTAGAGCATGAGCGCGGTGGCGCACGTGCACGCGCTCTCCTCGTGCGCCCGCAAGACCTCTTCCGCGTCGAAGAATGCCATCCTCTTGTCCGGTTGCGGCTGATGGAGCAACGCGTGCGCGTGGACGTATCGCGCGAATCCGTCACGGCCTCCGCTCCTGAGGTGGCGTTCCGTCTCCGCCATCGTCTTGGCCGCGTCCGCTCCTCCTTCGATCGCGTACAGCAGGTTTGCGAGCCGATAGATCTTGCTTCCCTGCTCGTGCCGCTTGGACAGCGCTCTGCGCACGCTCTCGATGCCGGTCGTCCATTCCTTTTTTCCCGTCTCGTTCAGGAAGAAACAGGACCTTATCAGGTCGCCCGGAATCCGTTCCCGGAACGGAATCACTTCCGCGAGCCGTTCGAGCCGGTTCCCGAGCCTCAAGACCTCATCCTCATAGCGGCTGACGCCCGGCTCCGCGTCACGGTTGGCCCGCTGGATGCTGAAATCGACCCTCTCGAGACCGTCCGTCATCACTACGACCCCCTTACTTCTTCAGAGTGGTGTCGCGAAGGGGTTTTTATGCTTTCTGCCGAAGGATTTAAAAGAACAATTTGCTGGGCGGCGGGCATGCTCGCCACGCTCCTCTTCCTCGCCGCGGGGTTCATCCTGCTGCTCAAGGGTGCGGACTGGCTCGTGGACGGCTCCTCGTCGCTGGCGAAGCTCCTCGGCATCTCGGAACTCGCGATCGGCCTGACCGTCGTCGCGTTCGGCACCTCGTTGCCGGAGCTGATCGTGAACATCTACTCCGCGGCGCGCGGCAGCGAAGGCATCGCGTTCGGCAACATCATCGGCAGCAATATCTTCAACCTGCTCTTCATCCTCGGCGTCGCGACGCTGGTGTGGCCGCTCCCCGTCAAGAAGAGCACCGCGCACGGGGAGCTGCCATACTCGTTCGTGGCTGCGCTGCTCCTCTTCCTCCTCCTGCTCAACGGGTTCCTCTACCGCTGGGACGCAGCGATATTGTTCGCGTTCTTCCTCGGCTTCCTCTACTACATCTACAAGACCGGGCGTGTGGCGCCGGAGAAACACGAGGCGTTCTCGCCGTGGACGACCGTTCTCTTGTTGCTGGCAGGGTTCGCCGGCCTCCTCATCGGCGGCAAGCTCGTCGTCGACAACGCCGTCGTGCTCGCGCGCAGTCTCGGCGTCACCGAAGCGCTCATCGGGCTGACCGTCGTCTCCGTGGGGACGTCCTTACCGGAACTGGCGACGTCGACCGTGGCCGCGTTCAAGCGGCGGGCGGACATCGCCGTCGGGAACATCATCGGCAGCAACATCTTCAACATCCTGTTCATCCTCAGCGTTTCGGGCCTGATCCGCGACCTGCCCTACAACGCGGCGCTCAACGTCGACCTCCTCTTCCTCCTCTTCGCGACGGCAGCGCTGTTCGGCCTCCTCTTCCTCCGCAAGAAATATGCGATCACGCGCTGGAAAGCGTTCGTCCTGCTCGGGCTGTACGCGATCTACCTCGCGTTCATCATCTGGAGAGGATAGGCGCGTCGCCTCGCGCAGAAAGAGCTCAGCGTTCCTCGACGATGCGCTCGAGGCCGAGCCACTCGTCGTCGAACGGGCCGAACCCCCGCCGTTCGCGCGGGACGAGGGGTAGCGGGTCCGGAATGCCCGAGACATAGTGCTCGCCGTCGAGCAAGCCAGGGATGGGCTTGAAGAGGTCCTTCCCGCAGTACAGGTTGTTCTCGTAAGATGCCATATCGAGCGTGGCGAGAGCACGGCAGGGATATATAAGGGTTTCTCAGAGGAAGAGGAGCAGGACCGCCACGTTAATCAGGGTGAGCGGTATCCCGACACGGGCGAACTCCCAGAACGTGAGCGTCTCTCCGCGATTCTCCGCGTTCTGGATGATGATGACGTTGGATGCGGCGCCGAGGATGAGCAGGTTGCCCGCGGTCGTGCTGCCCGCCGCAAGAGCGATCATCTGCAGGGTGCCCGCGCCCGCCTTCGCCAGGATAGGGAGGTAGAGCGCCACCAGCGGGACGTTCGAGAGGAGCTGGCTCGCGAGCACGCTGACGGCGAGGATGGCCGGCACCGTCGCGAGACTCGCGCCGAGGCCGCCGATCATCGCCTGGATCGCGCCGCTCTCCCACACCGCTTCCATCAGGACGAACATGGCGGCGAAGAAGACGAGCGTGGACCAGTCGATCGTCTTCAGGATCGGGAACCGCTTCGGGCTGAAGAGGAGGATCGGCGCCGCGCCGGCCAGCGCGATGTACGTGAGCTTGAAGTCGAGCGAGGGATCGGCGAGTATGAGAACTATTTTCGTCATGATCAATACGAGTACCAATGCCAATGAGATCTTGCACAGGAATGTGAGCTTCTCATCCTTGACTTCAACGTTCTCGTGGTTCAGATCACCGTTCTTGAACTCCTGCGGATAGAAAACCCTGAGGAGGACGTACGCCGCGACGAGGTTGATGACCGTCGGGATGAAGAGGTATTTCAGGAACGTCCAGAACGGGTTCGGCACGTTGCCGTGGATCGCGATCAAGAGGTTCTGAGGATTTCCTATCGGGCTCAGCACCGTGCCAATCGTCACGGCGAACGCCAATGTCAGGAGGAGCATCTTCGCCGAGATCCTGTGCTTCTGGCTCAATAAGAGGACGACGGGCGTGCCGACAATCGCCAGGGTGTCGTTCATCAGCAAGGCTGCGCCGAAGCCGCACCCGAACAGGACGGCGAGCACCAACGCGCTCGCGCTCTTCGCGCGCCGGAAGAAACGGTGCGCGAGATACTCGAGATAGCCGCTCTCCTCCAATGCCCGTCCGACGACGAACATCCCGAAGAGGAAGAGCATCACATCGAGATTGATAGCCTTCAACGCGTCGAGCGGCGCGATCTGCCCCGCCACCAGGACGGCGACGGCGCCAGCCAGCATGATCTGCCAAATCCGCAGCCGGAAACGGCCGACCTGCCGGACAGCGATGAGCAGGAAGACGACGCCGAGCACGACGAGCGGGAAGAACATCACGGCCGCCGCGACGAGGAAGGATTTAAAGGTTGGGGATGCCTTCCGTCCCTTCCGGAACATCACGCCTCATCGTCGGAGATACGCCGGTTTTTCTCGGGATAGACACTTATTGGCTCTTTTCTTCTTCTCTCGGATGGAGGATTTGGAGGCCGTCAAGGCGTTGCTCCGGACGTATCGACCGGAAGATATCCGGTTCAACGAGCCGCACTTCACAACACAACTGACGCTACGCGACGGCGACCGGGAAACCGTGGTGTCAACTCTCCTCGATCCGGAGTACCTCGTCGGGGCGGAACGTTCGCTCGGCCTGTATGGCGACGAGAAACTAACCCTCTATTTCAAGCTGAGCAACACCCGGACGATGATCCTTCCAGTCATCCCCGGAGAAACTTTATATGTGCTGACATACATCATGCGCCATAGACGCTACCAGAGGCGATGACCATGTACGACAAGGAGAATGATATCCTCGCGGTCCACAAGGGGTTCGATTCGGGCGAACGGTTCGCTTCGAACGTCACCGCGGGAGACCTCGTCCTCGACGTCTCCACGCGCGGACGCGTCCGCGGCATCGAGATCCTCAACGCGCGCGGCTTCCTCGCCGACGCGGGCATCCCGCGGAACGCGCCCCTCGACGCGGTCGCCTTCGAAGCCCGCACGCGAAAGAGCGCGATCTACGTCAAGCTCCTCGTCAAGACGCCCGCGCACGAGCACGCAGCCATGATTGCCGTGCCGATGATGTGAAGGTTTAAGTTAGTTATAGTTGTTTCTCTTGATATACTAATTAAATTTATAATTACAAAAGCATTTATTGAGGACGAGAAGTTTATCGTTATCGAGAGGGTGAAGTAATTGAAGTGGAAACTAAAGTTTTGGTTTGGAGCATCTTTACTGTTTTTCTTGTGTCTTTGTGGGCTCATATTGATAGTTGTATCTTTCTCAAAAATTAAGAATCCTGATGTTTTATATGCAACCCGTGCTCAGATTGGAGCAGCATATATGGGTTTGGCGTTTGCGGGTATGGCAATATTTACCGCCATCTGGTCTCTAACTAAGCATTAGATTTCAGATTGTTCATAGTAACCTTTATAAACCCCTCCCCGTTCGCCGTAGGTATTGCCCGAGTGAAGAGCGTGGAGGGCGATGACCGTTTCCGACGGGAACGGGTTGTTTCTCCGCGCGCTCCGCCCGGTCACAGAGGAAACTCGAAAATGGCTGAGTTCAAGCACATCGTCCGCATCGCGAACACGGACCTCAAGGGCGAGAAGAAGCTCGTCATCGCGCTCCAGCGCATCAAGGGCGTCAGCTATAACTTCGCCCACGCCATCTGCCACGCCGCCGGGATCAGCCGGGACAAGCAGGCGGGCGTCATGACCGACGCCGAGGAAAAACGTCTCACCGAAGTGGTGCTCCACCCTGAGCAGCACGGCATCCCGACGTGGATGCTGAACCGGCGCAAGGACCCGGAGACGGGCGCGGACAAGCATCTCATGCTCGGCGACATCGGGTACACGCTCGAGCAGGACCAGAAGCGCGAGATGCGGATGCGCAGCTACAAGGGCGTCCGTTACCCGCTCAAGCTCACCGTGCGCGGCCAGCGCACCAAGTCCAACTTCCGCCTGAACAAGGGGAAGGTCACCTTGAAGAAGAAGGTGAATGTGATCAGGAAGTGAACCTATGGGTGACATCAAGAAGATCCGGAAGAAGTACGAGACCCCGATGCACCCGTGGGTCGGCAGCCGCATCGAGGAAGAGCGCGGCCTCCTGAAGGAATACGGCCTCCGCAACAAGAAGGAGGTCTGGAAGATGAACAGCACGGTCACCCGGTTCAAGGACCGCGCCAAGCGCTTGCTCGCCCAGCAGGGGACGCAGGCGGACCGCGAGCGCGAGCAGATGTTCGCCCGCACCGCCCGTCTCGGCCTCCTGAAGCAGGGCGCGGGCTTCGACGAGATCCTCGGCCTCGCCGTCAAGGACGTCCTCGACCGCAGATTGGACACGCTCCTCGTCAAGAGGCACCTCGCCCGGACGGCGAAGCAGGCGCGCCAGATGGTCACCCACCGTCACGTCGTCGTCGGCGAGAAGATGATCACCAGTCCCGGCTACCTCGTCAGCGTCGACGAAGAGCAGCTCATCGGCTTCGCGCCGAGCAGCGGCTTCTTCAACGAGCAGCACCCTGAACGGCTGAGCGAAGAGGAGCTCGCCGCCAAGCAGGCGAAGGGCGAGAAGAGGAAGGCGGAGAAGACGGACGCGGAAGAGGCTCTCACGTTCGACGAGAAGTCGATCGAGGAGGCGGAAGTCCTCGCCGGCGAGAAGAAGAAGGCCGAGAAGCCCGTCCATGAGAAGAAGACGGAGCACAAGGCCGAGAAGAAAGACGAGCCCAAGGCAGAGCCCGAAGCGAAGAAGGAGGCTGATGCGTGATGAGGGAAGAGAGAGAGAGCAGGCCCCCGCGCAGGCCGCGCCGCGAGTTCGACGCGCCTCCCACCGACCGCTCCATCCGCTGGGGCATCGCGCACATCCTCGCCAGCTACAACAACACGATCATCCACGTCACGGACGTCACGGGCAGCGAGACCATCGCGCTCGTCAGCGGCGGCCAGATGGTGAAGAGCGACCGGCTCGAATCCAGCCCGACGACCGCCATGTCGGCAGCCGCGAAGGTCGCGGAGATCTGCCGCGACAAGGGCGTCCAGGCGCTCCACGTCAAGATCAGGGCCCCGGGCGGCCACAACGGGCCGATGCACCCGGGTCCGGGCGCGCAGGCGGCCGTCCGCGCATTGTCGCGCCGCGGCCTCCGGATCGGGCTGATCGAGGACGTCACGCCGGTACAGCACGGCGGCTGCAAGAAGAAGGGCGGCAAGCGCGGACGCCGCGTGTAGAGGACCACTAGAGGCACACTCATGAAGGCATCGAAGATCGCGGGCAAGGGGAACGACCTCGTCCTCCTCCTGGAAGGCATCACCTTCAGCCAGGCGAACACCCTGCGCAGGCTCATGATGAACGAGGTGCCGGTCATGGCGATCGAGGACGTCGAGTTCAAGAAGAACAACGGCATCCTCTACGACGAGATGCTCGCCCTCCGCCTCGGCCTCATCCCCCTGACCACGGACCTCGACTCCTACACGCTGCCCGCGGAGTGCACGTGCAAGGGCGCCGGGTGCGCGAAGTGCCAGGTCCAGCTCACCCTCGTGGCGAAAGGGCCGTGCGTCGTGTACGCCAAGGACTTCAAGTCCAAGGACCCGAAGGTCAAGCCAGTCCATCCGGACATGCCGATCACGAAGCTCCTTGAGGGCCAGGAGATTGAGCTCGTCGCCACCGCCCAGCTGGGGCTGGGCAAGGAGCACGCGAAGTGGAGCCCTGGCCTCGTCTACTACCGGCAGAAGCCCACCCTCACGTTCACCAAGCAGATCGACGCAGAGGCGGTCGGGGAAGCCCTCAAAGAAACGGCGCTCGACGCGGTCACTGAGAAGGGCGGCAAGCTCGTCGTGGACGAGAAGAAGCTGCTCCTGGCGCCCTCGGCCGACGCCTACACCGACGTCAGCAAGGACATCGCGGTGGCGTATTCCGACGACGAGTTCGTCTTCGTCGTCGAGAGCTGGGGTCAGCTCGCGCCGTCGGATATCATCGATGCGGGCCTGAGCCGCATGCAAGTGTACCTCAAGGAGCTCGAGAAGCTCGCCAAGGCGCTCTAACGAGGGGGTGCCGCAGTGGTCAACCGGGCTAGGTTGAGGGCCTAGTAGCTTAGTGCTTGCGCGGGTTCGAACCCCGTCCCCCTCATTCGGTCGGAGAAGCGAAGAACCGGTCAACGGAGCAAAGAAGACGAAGAAAGGAAGAGACAATGAAGAACGAACAGCTGTCAGCGACGATCACGGCCCTCAAGCGGCTCGCCATCGAGCAGCAGCGGCCGCTCTGGAAGCGCGTCGCCACCGACCTCGAGAAGCCGACCCGGCAGCGCCGCGTCGTCAACCTCTGGAAGCTCGAGCAGCACGCGAAGGACGGCGAGATCATCCTCGTCCCGGGCAAGCTCCTCGGCGACGGCATCCTCACCAAGAAGCTCACCGTGGCCGCGGCGTTCTACAGCGGCGAGGCCCGGCAGAAGGTGGCAGCGAGCGG
>JACWAN010000089.1 GCA_014874255.1 Candidatus Woesearchaeota archaeon | reverse complement strand
GTTCAATCGCGGAGAGACTGCAGTGCCGTCTAGGGGGTGCTGCTCGACTTTTTCATCGCGGCCCCCTCCATCATAATCTTTATATATCATCCTTCGCCGGGCAGGTGCACGGGTTATCACGGGGTGGATCAATGACCGTTCGTCGCACGCTCGCAGTTCAGGTCCTTCTCGTCGCGCTCGTCTCGGCGCTGCTCCTCCTGGCCGCGTGCAGCGCGTCCGTCCGTCCGGCGGTGGACGCGGACGCGCGCGTCGCCTCCTTCCTCCAGCTCTTCCCCGGAGCGACGTACTCGGAAATGGCTTATGGCGGCGCCTCCGTCGACGCGATTCGTGACGTCGTGGCGCAGGACTGCGTGAACGTCACGCTCCCCGGTTCCTTCACGCGCGCGGCGTACGTCACGAAGGCCGCCACCCTCGTCGCGTACGTGGACGGCAACGGCACGGTCTTCTGCGTCGCGTCGAAGCTGAACCCGGACGCGTTCGCCGTGCAGAAAGGCGATCCATCCATGGTGTCGAACGGCACGCTCGTCACGGTCAACGGCGAGCCGATCACGCTCGACGACGTCCGCGCGGTCGCGGCCCAGCTCCCGCCGGACGTGCAGAACCAGACGACCGTCGCCTCGCTCGTCAACACGCTCATCGACCAGCGGCTCCTCCGCCAGGCGGCGGCGAACACCTCGGTGAGCGAGAGCGACGTCACGGCCGCGGCCGAATCCGCGTGGAAGTCCGCCGGGTACGCCGATGAGGCGTCGTTCGGGCAGGCGCTCGCCGCGCAGGGTTCGTCCTACGCCGCGTTCCTGAACGCGACGCGTGACCGGCTCAAGGTGCAGCGTTTCCTCCAGGCGCGGGGCGTCACCGACGTCAACGTCTCCGAGGACGCGGCGCGCCGGTACTACCTCGACAACCCGAACTCGTTCCTCGTCTCCGAGCAGGTCCGGTTCCGCCAGATCTTCTTCAGCTTCAACGCGACGGGCGGGGAGCAGGGGGCGCAGCGGCGGCTCCAGGCGGCGCTCGCCGCGATCGGGAACGGCACGGACTTCTGCGCCGCCGTCCGGCAGTACAGCGACGACACGACGAGCAGGGAGCGCTGCGGCGAGTACGTCACGCCGCGCGGCGTCTTGTCTCCCGATCTCGAGGCTGCCGTCTTCTCGCTCGGCATCAACCGGTCTACCGTCGTCCAGTCCGCGAACGGCTTCCACCTCCTCGTGGTGCTCGCGCACCAGCCGACGGCGGTGATCCCGTTCAGCCAGGCCGAGCAGCAGGTCGTCGGCCTCCTCCGGAACGCGGCGGTGCAGCAGCGGCTCGACCTCTTCCTGCTGAAGCTGCGCGCGGACGCGACGGTCGTCGACTACACGCGCTAGTGCCCGCCCTTCCTCTCCGTTCCTTCGTCCGTTTCCCCCTTCTTTTCGGTCCGGTCATCCGTTCCTCGATGCCTTCTCGCCTGTCCTGCCGTCGGCAACGGAGAACACGCAGTACTCGAATAATTAGTACTTATTTAATATTAATAAAATAATAATTATGAAATAAAAAAGGGCATATTAGATAATATAAAAATAATAGTAAAGTATATAAATAGTACTTCTCAGGGTCCTGGTCCAGCAATGACGCGCGTCGCGCACCGCGCTCAGAGACCTCGGAGCCCCGCATGAAGATAGTCGCGTTCAAGGGACAGTACCGCATCACCCTGCCCAAGGACCTCGTCAAGGACAAGGGCCGGGATCCAGGCACCGAGCTGCGCTTCGTCGAGGACGAGCAGGGTCGCATCTATCTCAAGCCGATCACGGCCGCCCCTTCCACGCCATCTTCCGCGAGCGTGCGCCGCAAGGGAGGTGGCCGCGCATGACGCCGCCCTTCCCCGAGCGCTTCGACGCTCCCGTCCAGGACGCGGTCCCTGCGGCGCCGACGCTCAACCCCGCCGCGCAGCCCCTTCCGCCGTCGACGCCCGCGGAGCGGCTCCGCACCATCGAGGAGCGGCGGCGGCAGGTCCACGCCGAGTTCGCGCGCCTCGACCGCGCCTTCTCGGCCGGCACGCTCAGCTTCGACGAGTACGTCTTCTACATCAAGAAGGTCCACGGGGGCAAGCTCGAGCACGAACTGCTCCGCGACCTCGAATACGAGGAGCGCGCGCTCCGCGACGAGATGGGCGGACGCGTGGACGAAGGACGCCCGATCGTCACGACCGTGACGGCGGCGTTGGCGCTCCTCCTCATCGTCAGCCTCGGCCTCTTCGCCGCGTTCGGCCATCTCGCGCTTGGCCCCACGGGCCTGGTGACGCTGACGCCGACGCAATCGGTCGCGATGCCTTCCTCGTTCGTCTTCACCGCTTCCGGGAGCGCGCCGTTGAACGTCACGAACACCTCCTCGTTCCAGGTCACCGGCTCGCTGACGGGCGGCACCGCGTCCGCGTACCTGGTCGTCGACGGGCAACGTCATCTCGTGTATCAGGGCGACGCCTCGCCGGGCGCGAGCGTCGTCACGTCGATGGCGAGCTACGCCCTGAACGAGACGGTCAACGTCACCGTCTTGCCTGCCGGCGCAGACTACACGCTCTGGCTCACCGACGAGAACGGGGTGAAGCAGCCGGTCTTCGAGCCGTTCTCGCTCGCCGTGCCGGGCGCGTACACGCTCGACGCGCTCCTCAACGATTCCGGGAACATCAGCAAGGTCAGCACGAGTTTCCTGGTGCGGAACGACACGAACGCGACGAACGACGTCCCGACGAGCGGTACAACGGCGAACATGATTACGTTCAACGACGCGTGCGTCGACACCTGCACCCTCAACGATACGGGGAATGCGACGCTGGCATTGGAGGTCACGCTCGGCGACGGAGCCACGCTGAACATCACCGGCATCACGACGACCGAGCCGCGGACGAACCGCGCGCCCGTGCAGACCGCGACCGTGCCGGACGTGACGCTGCAGCAAGGAGCGAGCACGACGCTGGACTTGGGCGCTTACTTCCTGGACCCGGACAATGACTCGTTGACCTACGACTACATGAACGTGCCGGACGCGACCATCACGTTCAACGGCAGCACGGCCACGATCACCGGCACCGCCGCCGGCAGCGAACAGAGCATCCTCTACGCGAGCGACCTGTACAGCATCACGCCGAGCAACCAGTTCACCATCACCGTCACCGCGAGCAACGCGACGACGAACGGAACGATAAACGGAACGACCATCGAAAACGGAACGAGTACGACGATAACGAACGAGAACCTTACGAATACGACGACGAATGAAAGCACGACGATCACGACGAACGGGACCGTGAACGGGACGGGCAACGAGACGAACGGGACGATTACGGACGGAACGGTCATCCCGAACGAGACCAACGCCACGAACGCGACGCTCGACTGCAGCAACCCGGACCCGAACCAGCAGCCCGCGGCCTGCCTCCTCCTCAACGCCTCGCAATACTTCCCCGACCAGGAGATCCTCCTCCAGAACCTCGACCGGACGCCGGTCGCGCGCTTCACCGAGATCGGCAACCTCCTCATCGGCGGCAGGGTGTACGAGCGCAGCACGGGCGCGCCCGGCCCCCGTGACTTCCGGATAGGGTACGTCGACCGTGACGGGAACAGCGTCGCCACCATCTGGATCGACTCCGCGACCGGCGACCTCCACCTCCTCGGCATGCTCCACGAGGAGAACGCGAACCTCGCGCCGACGCCCGGCTCGTACTCGCTCATCAACAAGCGGAGCGTCTACCTCGCGTACGCGGACCAGTACACCGGCGACCTCTACGTCCGGGGCAACGTCATACCGTACAGGTTCGCCGGGGTGAGCGGATGAGACCGGTCGTGTGCGGCGCGGCGGGCGTCCTCTCGGCGCCGGTTGCCGGATCCACAGCGCCGGAAATTATAAAAATAAGTAACGTTCATTATAAAAAAATGTAATGGTGTGTCGATGAAGGCCTCCCTGCAGCTCCTGACGGCGTGGAACGACGACCTCTCGGCAGAGCGCTCCATCGCCGCGATCATGAAACTGACCGGCAAACGGAGCAAGCCCGGCGTCTTCCTCGCGCTCCGGAGGCTCGTCGCGGCGCGCCTCCTCGCCGTGCGGAAAGAGGCGAACATCGGCCTCTACCGACTCGAGCTCGACAACCCGCTCCTCTACCACGGCCTCCAATGCCTCGACTCGCAGACGACGTTCCCGCAGCTCGACCTCCTCCTGGAGCTCGTCCGGGAGATCCCGCAGAAGGCCTATTGCCTCATCGTCTTCGGGAGCTACGCGGCCGGGACGCAGCGCAAGGGCTCCGACCTCGACCTCTGCTTCCTCGTCCCCGACGAGCAGACGGGGAAGCGCATCGCGGCGCACGTCGACGCGGCGGCGCTCCGCCACCCGATAAATATCGACGACCATTACTTCACGTTCAACGATTTCCACGAGATGCTCGTCAACGGAGAGGAGAACCTGGGCAAGCAGATCTACCGCAGCCACCGGATACTCTTCAACGCGGACATCTACTACCGGATAACGTCGGAGGCGCACAGGCATGGCTTCAGACCCTGAGCGACTGCTCTACCTCGGACGTGCGGAGAACGAGCTCACCCTCGCCCGGACGCTGCCGCAGGCGAACCGGAAGCCCGCGGAAGAGAGCGTCCGCCACGCGGAGCGGTTCCTCAAGAGCATCATCCCCGTCAGCGGAGGGAGATCATGAGGAGAAAGGCCATTTCTGCGGTCGTGCTGCTCTTGACGCTGCTCGTCATGCTCGCCGCGCCGGCGCTCGCCGCCAACGACCCCGGCCACGACAACCTGTACGTGCTGAAGCTCGGCGACAGCAACGTCACGGGGAACATCAACCTCTCCGGGCAGTTGACGGCGCAGCTCGTCCGCGTCTCGAACAAGTTCTTCGGCGACTACCTCGATATCGTCGCGAACGGCACCGTCGTCAACCCTTCCTCCTCGCCGGCGATCCAGGCGGCGACGGGCTCGCTCTACCTCGACAGCACCGGGAACCTGTACCTCAACACGAAGGCGGGCACGACGGGCATCGTCCAGGTCGGCGACCCCTCGACGAACGGCATCACCCTCAACGTCTCGGGCACGATCCTGCAGCAGGGCGTCGGCGTCTGCCTCGCGAACGGGACGAACTGCGCCGCGGGCAACAACACAGGGAACATCTCCTCGGTGGCGGCGGGGAACGGGATCTCGGTCTCTAATCCGGACGGCCCGACCGCGACCGTCAGCATCAACGCGCCGACGTGCATCAGCGGCGAGTACAGCTACTGGGACGGGAGCGCGTGGCAGTGCGGCTCCACCGTGGCGGGCGGCGGCAACCTGACCGGCGGCGGCGTCGCGGACTACGTCGCGCGGTGGGTGAACGGCTCCAGCCTCGGCCCGGGCAGCATCTGGGACAACACCACCCAGGTGAACATCACCGCTGACCTGCGGCTGGGGAACGGCACGGCGGCCGGCCAGATGTACGCCAGCGGCGGCGATCTCGTCATCGGCACGAGCGGCAGCCTCAACCTCTCCGCGACGGCCGTCAACGTCAACGGCACGCTCTCCGTGGACGGTTCGGGGGTCTGCACCGGCACGAACGGGTTGTGCGGCAGCGGCGCGACGGTGCAGAGCATCGATCCCTATATCGTCGTCGCGAACGGGTCGACGAGCAACTTCTCCGCGAACCTCACCGCGTTCGACGCACGCTATTACCTCGCGAGCAACCCGGATGGGTACCTCTCGGCCGTCCCGTACCAATCGAACGCGGCGGGCTGGACGAACACGAGCACGACGGCCTCGACCACGCTGAACGTGAACGTGAGCGGCACGCTGGACATGAACAGCCAGATCATCAGCAACATCGGGAATGCCGGCACGGACTTCGACTCGAGCGGCGGCCTGACGCTCGCCGGCAGTCTTGCCGTCAGCGGCTCGGGCAATTTCAGCGGGACGAACAGCGTGCTCTGGGTGAATGGTTCGCAGGTCTGCACTAGCACGAACGGGTTGTGCGGCGGCTCTTCCTCCGCGGCGGGCTGGACGAACACGAGCACG
>JACWAN010000088.1 GCA_014874255.1 Candidatus Woesearchaeota archaeon | reverse complement strand
GTTCTCCACCTTGTGGCTGTCGTTCAGCGTGCCGCCGACGACCTTGCCGATGATCAGGGTCTTCATGCCGAAGCGCTGCGCGTAGATCGCCGCAGGCATGCCCGCGCTCCCCGCGCCGATGATGATGACGTCGTAGTCTGCCATGAGTATCACCTTGCTTCCTTTCGGAAATCTCTTTCAAATTTCTCGAGGCGAGCCACCTTGGAACAAGACCTGACGCGAGGCCGATTCATGCAGGCCTCGCGTCGCAATATCTCGGACCGGAGGGAGAGCAATATCTCCGTGGCACGCCCGACAAGGAAAAAGAACCCGTCGGCGTTTTTAAGGGTTGTGCAGGAGTGAGGGAAACAGAAGATGTTTGCAGCGCCGCCCTACGACGCCGTCGGGTCCTCGACGCGGCCGGCGAAGAGGACCGCGCCTGTGGCGTCGTCCTTGATGAGGAAGATGAACGGGTGGTCGGCGCGGAAGACCGGCGGCGGCGTCATCTCTCCCGCCATGATCAACGCCGGCATGACGACCGCGGTCGCCGCAGCCGCTTCCGTCCCTTCCTCGTCCGTCGCGATGAACGCCTTCTGGAGGACGTCGCCGATATAGAGCCCTTGCGGGTCGCTCGTCATCCCGGAGAAGTTCGCGTCAGCGGTGAAGGGGACCGTCATGCCGAGGTCCTGGAAGGTCTGCTTGAGGCTCGTGCCGAAGGTGAAGTTGAACTTTGGCAGGTAGACCTCGACTTCCTGCCCCTTCATCGCGTCCTCCCACACCTGCAGGTTCCCGGCCGTGAGCTGCTGCTCGAGCTGCGGCAGGCCGTCCTTCGTCTTCGGGAGGATGACGACCATGGAGAGGCTACCCTGATAGGGGCCCTTGTACGGGAGGCCGACGATCTGCAGGTCCTTCGTCTCCGCATAATCGAAATACTGCGTCTGGTGCATCAGTTTCGCGGTCACCGTGCCCGTCGGTGCGAAGAAGTCCTGGTCCGTGGTCGCGTCGTTGTTGAACGGCGACGCCCATTTCGCCTTGAAGTAGACCGCGTTCGTCAGGACGAGCCGCGTCTGCGCCGTGAGCACACCGTCCGGGATGAGGTCCCGGATCTTGTCCTCGGTCTTCTGCTCGACCCAGGAGTTGATCGTCTGCCGCGCGCCCTCGGTATCGGTCTTAAAGTCGACCGGGCTGGCTGCTCCGCCGTAATACTGCCTGACCGTGGCGAGGTAGTCGGGCAGGAGCGTGTATCCTTGCTGGACCCAGAGCGCGTTCGCCGAACTCAGTTGGTAGGTCTGGTTCGGCGCGTTGAGGCGCGCATCGATCTGCTGGAACGAGGTCCGGATATCCGCTGCCGCCTGGGTGAGGTGGAGCGTCTGCGCCATCTGGTCGTGCGTCTGGCCTTCCGCGCCCTCCATCGTCATGGCGAGCGCGGACTCGGCGCTCCACGGCGAGAAGACGAGGTTCCCCTGCTTCGCGCTGAGCTGCGCGTACAGGTCCGCGGTCAGGAGGTTGTCCGCCTGCGCGACCGTGGATGCGTTGGCGGCCGGGTTCGCGGGCAGCGGCGTCCCGCCCGGCGGATACGTCGACGGCAGGTTGGCGCACCCGGCGACGAGGAGGCTGGCGATGAGCAGTCCGATGATGGTCCGAGGTATACTGGTTGTCATGCGCACGTAGAATGAAAGCGGATATTAAAATGTTCTCAACGCTGCGAGCGGAGTCGCAGCTATCTCTGCCCTCCCGCCTCACTTCTTCAAGACGAGGATGTTCCCGCGTCCTTTCTTGATCTTCTCGACCGTGCCTTTCTGCTCCAGCTCCGCGACGAGGAGCGAGATCTTCGCTTCGCTGTCCGGGAGCCGTCTCCGGAGCTCCTTCTGCGTCATCCGGCCGCCCTCCTCCTTGAGGATGGCGACGACCTCCTGGAGCTTCCCGTCGGCCGGCAGGTCTTGTCCGTCGTCCGCTTTCCCGTCGTCCTCTGCAGCGCCCTCTCTCGCAGCGCCCTCCCTTGCGAGGTCGCGCGTGACGCGCTGGAAATGCCAATGGAGGTAGATGAAGGGGCCGAAGAGGATGAGGAGGACCGCGAGGATGAGGACGACGACCGGCCAGACGCCGTTCCCCTGTTGCTGCGGGAGCGGCGCGGGCGGCTCCTGGAAATCGGTCGCGATGTCGTTGTAGAGCGCGTTCTCCTGGTCCATGTTCGGGAAGAAGAAGAGGTCGAAGGTGAAGTTGCCCTCCTGCGCCACCGAGACGTTCTCCTCGACGCTCTGGTTGCGGCCACCCACGTTGACCGCCCGTATCGTGTAGTTGCCCGGCGGCAACGTGAACTCGTACGTGCCGTTCGTGGTGAGGAGCCGCTGCTCGGGCTGGGTGCCGATCGTGACCAGCGCTTCTTTCGCGACGGAGAGGTCCTCCCGGTAGACCGTGCCGTGGAGCGTCGCCGCGAGGGCCGTCTGGCTGAGGAGCAGCAGGACGACGAGCGCCAACCCCCACCGAGCAATCTCCATCTCTGGGTGGATGGCGCGGCGTTATAAAAACGTATCGGGCAACGTTCACATAATAATATGGCTATTATGATAATATTTCTTGATTAAATACTGATTATAATTTTTTATTTTCACTATGAACTTTTTTTTTTGCTCCATAAAGTTTGAAGACCGAATATCGTTCTTGTATCGAAAGCTTTCTGCAAGCATGTATTTAAAGAAAATCGTCTTGTCACAAGGGAAGCGGCACCGCGGGAAGCGCGCCGACTGAGCCCCCACCCGGGCGCACGGACCGCGGCAGCCGATCGATCGACCATCAACCGACCAATCAATCATCAACCGACCAATCAATCATCAACCGACCAATCAATCATCAACGATGGAGGTGGAGAGATGAACGGCATGAACAGGACCAAGGGATTCCTCACCATTCTGAGCATCCTCGCCATCGCGCTCCTCGTCATGAGCGCGGTGCCCGCGGCGCTCGCGGACAGCGGCAACGGCGACGGTGGACACGGCAGCGACGGCGGCAATGGCCTGCAGCTCGGCGCCAACAACCTCAATGTCGGCCTCGGTGCAGGCGGCGACGGCTCCGGCGACAGTCTCGGCGTCAACGCGGAGCTCGAAGGCAACGGCACGGAGTTCCAGGCGAACGTCACCGGGAACGCCACGATCGAGGATGACGGCCCCGGCTACAACGGCAGCAATAACGGCACGGGCAACGGCACGCTCACCCAGTTCCAGGAACGGCTCAGGGAGCGTGAGCAGCAGCTCCAGCAGCACCTCCAGCAGCGGCAGGAACAAGTCCAGCAGCAGCTCCAGGAGCGCGAGCAGCAGTTCCAGCAGCAGCTCCAGGAGCGCGAGCAGCAGTTCCAGCAGCAGTACGAGCAGGCGACCGAGCGCTACCAGAACGCGCGCCAACTCTACCTCGACTCGAGGCTGAGGATCCAGCAGTACCGGCAGGAGTTCGTCCAGTGCAGGGACAGCAACTCCACCGCCTGCGTCCAGGCGCGCCTCCAGGTCCAGGCGAACGCGCAGCCTTTCCTCTCCAACAGCGCGGACCTCGTCCTCCAGGCGCTCGACCGTGTCAAGACGAGCATCGAGGCGAGTACCGACCTGACTGCGCAGCAGAAGAGCGACCTCCTCAGCCAGATCGACGCGCACGTCGCCGAGATGACCGCCGCCCAAGGAGTGGCGGCCAACCTCAGCGTCAACGCCACCCCTGACGAGATCAAGGCGGCGGCGACGGCCGTCCGGCAGGCGTGGACGGACACCCAGTTCACCCTGAAGAAGAGCGTCGGCGTCCTCGTCGACGTGCGACTCAGCGCCATCATCCAACGGACGCAGCAGCTCAGCACGCGGCTCCACGCCGCGCGGGACGCGCTCGCCGTCGAAGGCAAGGATGTCAGCCAGATCGACGCGACGCTCGCCGACTTCGACGCCAAGGTGACCGCGGCGAACACGGAGTGGCGGGCCTCGGTTGACGCCTACGTCTCCGCGACCAACACCACGATCGACCAGGTGACGAAAGACGCGCAGACGCACGTCAAGAACGCGCAGCAGGACCTCAAGGACGCGGAGCAGGACCTCCGCACCCTCGTCCAAGAGATCAAGGACGCGAACGGCGGCACGCTCTCCATCCTGGGGAACGTGAACGGCACGGAGAACGGCGGCACGAACGCGACGACGAACGTCACCGTCGACGAAGGCACCAACGTGACGGTCAACGAGACGAACGGCACGGACGTGAACGCCACGACTGATGCCAACGCGACAGGGAACGCCTCGTCCTGAAACCCCTTTCCTCCTTTGATTTGACTTGATTTGACGTTCATAAGCATTAAAAACGTCCGACACATCATCAACCCCCCCAAGAGGTGGAACATGAGACCCGCTCCATACATCTTCGGCGGCCTGGCGCTCCTGCTCCTCGTGACTGCCTGCAGCCGCGCCGCCCCCGGCACCCCCGGGCCTGCGGTCCCTTCGAGCCAGGCGGCCCCCGCGCCCCAACCGATTGCGACCGGCCAGCCCGCCGTCGACAACGTCCAGGCGAATCTCGCCAACGTGGACAACATCACCCAGGACCTCAACTTCAGCGACCTCGACTCGCTGAACAACGACCTGAACTTCGGCTAAACCCCCTTTCCGGAAGCCTGAGTAATTCACCACTGACACTCACCTAGCGGGCGCTCTCTGGAACGCCCAGACCAAGGAACTTGACACAAGCGAAAGAGCGAACGGAAGAACGGAGGTAATGACTATGGAACTGAACGACCTCGGAACCGCGATCGCCGGCATCATCGGCGCGTTGCTCCTCCTCGGGATGCTCCCCGCGGCTGCGCTGGCGGCGGGGAACCAGACAGGGAACATGACGGGGGCCGGCCTCGCATCGGCGGCGGCAGCGGCGGAGTGCCGCTCGGCCTTCACCGTCGGCGTCATCAACTCGCTGACGACGGCCGTGCCGGAGACGGCAGCCACGCTGGGTCAGTACGCGACGACGCTGCCCGCGGACGCGGCGCAGCTCCAGACCCTCGCGGCCAACAAGGATGTGGAAGGATATAAGAGCTACGTCCAAGGCACCTTCAACCCGGACATGCAGGCGGCCCACCAGGCGATCGTCACGGCGCGCCAGTCATACCGCGGCGACAAGAACGTCACGAAGGGGATCCGCGACACGCTGAAGAACGACTACCAGAACCTGCAGCAGCAGTTCCAGGCGTGCCATCTCGACACGGTCAAGCAGTTCGATGACGCGAAGGTCCAGGCGTACAACGCAGAACTCGACCAGTACCAGGCGCGCGCCGACCAGCTCAAGGCGAAAGGCATCGACACCACGACCCTCGACCAGATCATCACGGACGCGCGGACGAACTACGTGACGCCGCTCCAGCAGGCGGAGGCGAACGCGACCGATGGCCAGAACCTGAGCCGGGCGGTCAGGGCGTATTGCCTCTTCAACGGCTGCAAGGACGGCCAGAACGACCACCTCGCCGCGAAGTTCGAGATCCAGCGCCTCGCCCTGCTGGATGGTTACTTCCAGGGCGTATGGAACCTGACCGCTGACCAGGTGTCGGCGGTCCAGGCGAAGCTCAGCGCGGCCTCCTCCACGCTCAGCGCGGCCGGCACGGCAGTCTACCAGGGCACGCAGAGCAGCGACGTCTGGGACAACATCAAGGCGGCGGCGCAGACCTTACGCTCCTACCAGCCGAAGAACGGAGGCGGATCGCGATGAAAGCGCTCGCGCTGATAGGACTGACGGGACTGGTGGCGGTCGCGCTCCTCGTCGCGGCCTGCTCGCAACAGCCGGCAAGCAGCCAGGCGGCGAACAACGCCCCGATGATACCGGCCAACCAGGCGATGCCGCCCGCGCCGAACGCCCCCGCCGCTGCAGGCGCGCCCATCCCCGCGACGCCGGACAACACGCAGGCTACTGCGCCGGTCCCGTCGAGCGGCACCGCGGCTGACGACCTGATCGGCAACCCGACGCAGCCCTCCGACCCGGGCGACACCAGCGTGCTGAGCAACGCCTCGACGCCCGACGCGCCGCCGGCCAGCTAAAACCCCTTTCTCTCCGCTAAAACCTTTTCCTCTCCTCTTTCTTTCCCCTCTTCCTCTTTATAAGGACAGGAACAAACTTTTTAAACAGGGATTATGCTCTGGCTGACAGTCGTGTGTTTAGAAGCAGTGTTTCTCTTTTTTTCTTCTTCTTTTGATTCCTTCCCGACTTCGCAGCATGCTCTCCCATTCTCTCGCAGCTCTCGAGAACCGCCTCTTTTACCGTGCTAATGTGATCCACTTCGCTTCCTTGATCTTCGCGCGGATCGCTTCATGGAGCAGCGGATCGTTCTTGTTGAGATGCGGCAGGAGCGCCTCTTCATATGTTATTCCCCGCTCTTCCTCCTCGTGGAACGCCTCGTCATTCATGATCGCAGCGACGCCGTCCATAGTCCTGTCCACAAGGTCCGGGAATTCCTTGTAGAACGCGGTCCTGACTTCTAACGAGGAGTGTTTGGGCTTCATGACCGCGAACGTGAGGAGGAACTGGCTCTTCGCCGTCGACATATGGCGTTGGAATCCGTTCCAGGTCCTATTCTCCGCGAGGAGTCTCGCCTCCCGTTCGAAGCCAGGCCAATAGAGCCAACGGTTGATGATGATGTCCGAGAAAAGCCAGGGTTCATGGATGAGTTCCATATGGTTCTGGGAATAATCATACCTGAGCCCATCGAGATAGCCGAGGACGAGCCCCAGGCCTTCTTTCCGTGTCTGGTGTTCGAGATAGGGATAGACCGTCCCCAACGTGTTGAACAGCGGCGCAATCCAGTCTTGGTTTGGGCCGCCGGCCATGGTCTCGTAGGCCGGTTCGGGGTTCACGTCCCTCGCTTTCCGGATATATTCCAAGAGTCGTCGATTGGCAAACAGAGGATCGTCTTCCATCAGCAGTTCATACTCTTCGACGATTCCCTCTGCCCGGGCGTACAGTCCGTCAATCGCTCCCAGCGCTTCCTTCAGCGATTTCTCCTGCCAGCGGGCCCGGATGTCAATACATTCCCCCATCACCACTGAGAATGAGTATCAGAATAAAAATATTGGGCTTCTAGCCCTTGATGACCCCGATTGGAACCATCCTCGCCACCCGCTTGGCGAGGCCGGCGTCATGACAGACCTTGATGACCTCGTCCACGTCCTTGTACGCGCCCGGAGCCTCTTCCGTGATGCCTTTGTAGCTGGCCGCCTTGATCGAGATCCGCTTCTTGTCCAAATCGCTCCGGATGCCGTCGGAGGTGAACTCCTTGTTCGCCTGGAATCGGCTCATCATCCGGCCGGCCCCATGAGCGGTCGAGCCGAAGCTCTCCTTCATGGCCGTCTCGGTGCCATGGAGCACGTAGGACGAGGTACCCATGCTGCCCGGGATCAGGACCGGCTGGCCGAAGGGTCGGTACTCCTTCGGCAGCTCTTCGAAGCCGGGCGGGAAGGCGCGCGTCGCACCCTTGCGGTGGAGCATCACCTCCTTCCGCTTGCCGTCCACCAAGTGGGTCTCCTTCTTCGCGATGTTGTGGCAGATGTCATAGACCGTGACGATCCTCTCAGAGACCTCCTTGCCGAAGACCTCTTCGAACGACTTGCGGACGAAGTGGCCGAGGATGTGCCGGTTGGCGAAGGCGTAGTTCGCTGCGGCGTTCATGCCGGCGAAGTACTCGTCCGCCAGCCGGCTCCCCAAGGGAGCGTAGATCAGGTTCTTGTCCGGGAGAGCGGCGACGATGCCGGGCTGCTCCTCCTCCATCCGCCTGATGTAATCCGTGCAGACCTGGTGGCCGAAGCCCCGCGAGCCGCAGTGGATCATGACGACGACCTGGCCCGTGCCCGTGAGCCGGTACGCCTTCGCGATCTCCTCCTCGTAGACCTGCTCGACGTACTGGACCTCGATGAAGTGGTTCCCCGCGCCCACGGTGCCGAGCTGCTTCCTTCCCCTTCCTTGGGCTCGTTTGGTCGTCTTGTCAGGGTCCGCGCCCGGGATGCAGCCGTTGGACTCGCAGTGCGCGAGATCGTCCTCGTTCCCGTAGCCGTGCTCGACCGCCCACCGAGCTCCGTCCCGGAGGAGCGCGCCGTACTCCTCGTCCGTCACCCTGATCTTCGCCTCGCTGCCCACGCCGACCGGGCAGTTCTCGAAAAGGCGTTCGAGCAGCTCCGTGATCCTCGGCCGGACCTCGTCCAGCGTGAGCGGCGTCGCCAGGAGACGGACGCCGCAGTTGATGTCGAAGCCGATCCCGCCCGGACTGATACAACCGTCCTTCATGTCGAAGGCGGCGACGCCTCCGATCGAGAACCCGTAGCCCTGGTGCATGTCCGCCATGACGATGCTGGCGGTCTGGATGCCGGGGAGCGAGGCGACGTTGCACGCCTGATGGATGGAATCATCCCCCTTGATCGCTTCGAGGAGCTTCTCGTCCGTGAAGAGCTTGACCGGGACGTTCATCTTCCCGGAAGCCTTGATGGTGTAGCAGCAGTCGTCCCGCTTCTCGAGCGCGTGGCCCTGGATATCCATGGAGAATGGCATTTCCCGACGTTATTTAAAGGTTTACTTGATCTAGAGGTCGACGACGACCTGGCATTCCCACTGGTCGTCCTTCCGCTCGAAGGTCATGTCGTTGTACGTGACGGCCTTCACGTTGCCGCTGACATCGTATCCCTTGTGGTAGTCGCCGACCGCTTCGCATGTCACCCAGTACGTGCCGTCGCAGTTCCGCGTCACGCGCATCTGCTCGCAGTCATGGAGGAGGAACCCTTCCGTGTCGAGGAGGAAGAGGAGCTGGTCGAGGAAGTCGAACAGGGCCGCTTGGCGGTTGGACGCCTTGAGCCGGATCGGGAACTTGAGCTTGGCCTGTACCGCGTCCACGTCCGTCATGATGGCGAACATGGCGCACGCGGCGTTCCGGAAGCAGTCATCCAGGCTCTTCCCGAATGCCTTGAACTTCGCGTCCGCCGTGTGGGGCAGGAACTCGTATCGGCCGGGCCGGGATTCCATGAGACTGGAGGATGCAGGGGTTGTTTTAATGGTTATTGCTGGAGTTTCCTGACAGCGGCCAGGTTCTCCGCGTACCCGCGTTCCTCATCCACGGGCGTCTCGAGGATCTTCGGGATGGGCTTGATCCGCGGATGGTTCAAGAATGCTTTGAAGCCGGCGAGCCCGATGAATCCCTGGCCGATGTGCTGATGCCGGTCGACGTGACTATCGAATTCTTTGAGCGCGTCGTTGAGGTGGATGAACTTCACCTTGTCCACGCCGAACGCCTTCTCCATCCGCTCGACGGCTTCCGCCGTCTTCTCCGGGGTGCGGATGTCATACCCTGCTTGGAAGATGTGGCACGTGTCCACGCAGACGCCGACCTTGCCGTTCAATTCCTTGTCCAGCAGCGGGAAGATCTTTCCTAGGTCGTTGAAGTCCCGTCCTATCTCCGTCCCTTGTCCGGCGACGGTCTCGAGGAGCAGGATGACGTCCGACTTGACGATCTCCTTCTTTGCCGCGTTGATGCCTGCAGCGACGTTCTTTATTCCTTGCTCCATCGTCTGCTCCTTGTGCTTGCCGACGTGCAGCACGAAGTACTGGCAGCCGAACGCGGCGGCGTACACGAACTCCTGTTTCAGGCACTCGATGGATTTCGAACGGATCTCCGGGTCATTCGTTCCTAAGTTTATTAGGTAGTTACAGTGAGACGCCACAGGATTAACGCCGATCCTCATTAAGTCCTCGCGGAACTTCTTCACGGCTCTCTCGTCGAGCGGCGCGAACTGCCAGCCGCGCGGGTTGTGCGTGAAGATCTGGCAGCACGTGATGCCGAGCGCCTTCGCTTCCGCGACCGCGTCGTCGTACTTCTGGCCGACCGAGAGATGGATGCCGAGGGGGCCGTGGGACATGCTCCTCCCAGAGAATTCTCGTTTAAAAAATGTTGTGGAAGTCTCTCGCTTTTCTCCGCGCCGCCACGGGCTGCTCGGCGATCGCTCGGGAAGCCGCTGCACTGGTCACCCCCGGAGGTCCTCGGTAGCGGGACGCTACCGGGACGCTCGGAATCCAGAGGATTCCGGCGCACGAAGACTCCCTCCTTCGGAGTCTTCGTTGCCACGGCGAGCCTTGTGCTCGCCTGCGGGGGCATCCCCCGTCGCTCATCGCTGTCAAGAACAAAGGCGGCTCGCCTGAGGTTGGCGACCACGCGAAGCGAATCCGCCTCAGAACCGGTCGTACGAGAATCGCGTTACTCCTTCCGTTCCGGCAACGGCTTGCCTTCCCAGCAGTGCTCGTAGTAGTCGCACTGGCCGGTCGCCCATTTGCAGAGCGGGCTCGGCCGCTTCGGGTAGTCCTCTATGGCTGGGGAGCGGGTGCCGAGGTGCGCCTCGTCGATCTCGCGCTTGGCGCGCTCCACCATCGCCGGCGTCACGTCGAGCAGCTCCTCTTTCCCTTCCTTGAGGAAGAAGATGCCGACCAGGTCGGGCAGACGGAATTTCTCCTGGTAGAGGAGCGCGTAGATGGACAATTGGAGCTCGTACTCAGGGGTGATGTGCGCCTTGCGGCTCGTCTTGTAGTCGAGGATGAGGGTCTTGCCCGCCTCGTCGTGGATCGCATCCATGAAGCCGCGGACGTGATGACGGGCGGAGACGAACTCGACCTCGCGGGCGGGCTTGACGGCCTCCCACGCCTCCTTCATCGGCAGCAACCGGAGGAAGTACCGCGTCTTGTCCGTGAAGTAGTCGAAGTAGTTGTTCACCATCCGCTTCGTCTCGTCGTAGTAGCCGAGCAGCTCCTCGTCCGTCATGCCGAGCGACTTGAGGTCGTGGCTCTCGTTCCATTGCCTGCGGAAGAGCTCGTTCAGCACGACCTTCATGGTGAAGAGGAACTGGTCCGGGTCGTCCGGGACGTTCGTCACGTCCGTGTCGAAGAAGAGCTCGAGGGTGGAGTGGACGACGGTGCCGCGCGCCAGGTGGATTGACGGCTTGGTCGGGAGGCCGGCCCAGTAGTGGTACCAGTACTTGCGGGGGCACTGCTTCCACATATTGATGCTGCTCGGACTCTGGACCCGGGCGACGTGCGCCGGCAGCGCGAGGGACGCGACGGAGACGGGAGGGGCGGCATCCGGGAGAACGACATCTTCTTGCTCATGAGAAGCCATGCTTCCAGAAAGAAAAACGCCTCTTAAAAAAGGTTCCGTAAGGGGGTGGCCAGTGGGGAAGGCCGCGAAAGAAGAGAGAGTTCCTGTTCCTCAGCTTCACGTCGTCGACATCATCATCGCCTTGGCACGATTGACGGCGGCGAGCACGGCCGAGTGTTTCGAGGCTCGTGTTCGGAGAACGCGAGGATCGAGAATGAAGCGAAGCTGAGTGACCGAGGCCGTAATCGTGAGCCGCCGTCTCGTTCTCGGACCGGATGGGAGAAAAGATTCGCCGCAATGATGATGTAAGAGAGAGAAAATACTGCCTATCCTTGGACGTCCTTCCATTCCTTCCAGACGTGGATGCCGCGTTCCTGAAGGAAATTCTCCAGCACGACGGTGAAGAGGTGGTGCTTGTCCTTGGTGAGGACGTCGCACCCCGCTTCCATCGCCGCGACCATCAGGACGGCGTCGCTCGCGTCCGGCACCTTCTCCAGCAACCTGGAGTCGATGGAGGCGACGAAGGCGCGTTCGCCGGCGCGGTCGCCCGGATGCACGGGAACGTCAATCATGGCGAGCGTCGGGTGGCGCTTGAAGAAACGGCGCAACGACTCCTTCGTCTTGTCGTGCAACCGATGCGCGACGTGCTCGAGCTCCTCCGCGTTGAACGATGTGAGCGCGACCCGCTGATCGAGCAGCTCGTCCAGCTTCCCGCGCTCGGCCGCGTCGATGACGAAGCATGTGTCAAGCAGCGCGTATCCTTTCGCGTCAGCGAGGGGGACGCGGGGCAGCGCGGCGAAGAGCTCCTTCATCCGTTCCCCTCGAGACGGAGGGTTTAAAAACATTTTTATACGGCGAGGAGGAACCGGGACGGATGAGTGCAGCAATGCCTGAGCCGTGCGCCTTCAAGGAGAAGGAGGTCCGCGGCATGATCGAGCGGAACGTCAACTTCTCGAAAGGGGATGCCGGCCGGGTCCTCATCATCGGCGGCAGCGAACGCTACGTCGGCGCGGCCGTCCTCTCCGGCCTGGCGGCCTTGCGCGCGGGCGTGGACAGCGTCGTCATCGCCGCCCCTGAGACGAGCGCGCGGCTGATGAACGCGTTCTCGCCGGACATCATCACGGTCAAGCTCGCGGGCGAGGACTACGGCGAGGAGCACCTCAAGGAGCTCGCCGCGCTGTCGGAGAACGCCTCGGTCGTCCTCATAGGGCCGGGCCTCGGCGTCTCGAAACGGCGCGAGGAGTGGCTCGCCAAGCTGATCCCGTTGCTCCGGGCGCCGCTCGTGCTGGACGCGGACGCGACGAAGCAGGTGAAACTGGCGTCGTTGGAGAAGTCCATCCTCTTCGCGAACAGGCGCGAGTACGAGGCGCTCAAGGAGTACAACGCGTTCACGGACGAGCACGTCGCGCCGAGCCTCGGCACCAACGTCCTCGTCATCAAGGGTCGCGAGGACGTCATCATGAGCACGGAAGGGACGTGCACGCTCAGCGGGGGCCACTCACGGGCGACGGTCGCGGGCACGGGCGACGTGCTCTCGGGGATCGCGGCCGCGCTCTACGCGCAGAGCGGCGACCCGGGGAAATCGGCGCGCGCCGCCGCGTTCATCGCGAAGAAGGCGGCCGAGACCGTGGGCGAGACGCTCCAGTTCGGCTTCCTCGCCAGCGACATGGTCGCAGCCGTCCCGAAGGTGATGAACGAGCTGCGCATCTTCCGCGTCACGAAGTACGAGCCGAAGCCGAACGGCAAGAAGTCCAAGTACGCGTTCTTCCACAGGAAATAGCCCGAGAGCCTCCGACAGGAAAGCATAAAAAGCCTGTTCGGTCCCGGGACGCCATGAGCTTCCTCTACGAGCGGCTCGCGAAACCGATTCTCTTCCGGTTCGACCCGGAGAGGATCCACGACCTCTTCATCTGGAAGGGAAGCGTCATCGGCGCCATCCCACCGGCGCGATGGCTTCTCGCAGCAGTCTATCGCTACCGGAATCCTGCGCTCGCGCAGACGGTGGCGGGCATCCGGTTCGAGAACCCGGTAGGATTGGCCGCCGGCTTCGACAAGGACTGCCGGCTCATGCACGTGCTGCCGAGCGTCGGGTTCGGCTTCGAGGAAGTCGGCAGCATCACCGCCGAGGCGTACGGCGGCAACCCCCGGCCGCGCCTCGTCCGGCTGCCCGCCGACCAGTCCATCATCGTCTACTACGGGCTGAAGAACAAGGGCGCGAACGCCCTCAGGCAGCGGATCATCGGGAAGCGGTTCGGCATCCCCGTCGGCGTCTCCGTGGCCAAGACGAACAAGCGGTTCAAGAGCGACAAGGAGAAGCTCGACGACTGGGTCAAAGGGATCACGACGCTCAAGGACTGCGGCGACTACCTCACCATCAACCTCAGCTGCCCGAACACGTACGACGCGGCCAATTACTGCGACCCCCGCTTGCTGGAGAAGCTCCTCTTCCGCATCGACAACGAGAAGCTCCGGTTCACGAAGCCGGTCTTCCTCAAGCTGACGGCTGATCTGACGGACGCGCAGGCGGACGCGATCATCGAGGCGTGCACGCCCAGGAAATGGGTGACAGGATTCATCCTCTCCAACCTCGTCAAGGATCGCGCCAGCGTGAAGCTCAAGAGTCCTGCCGCCAAGTACGAGAAGCACAGCGGCGGCCTCTCCGGGAAGGTCGTCCAGCCGAAAGCGTTGAGGCTCGTCAAGCTGTTCCGCGAGAAAGCGGGCAACAGGTTCGTCCTCATCGGGTGCGGCGGCATCTTCACGGCCGAGGACGCGTACGCGTACCTCAAGAACGGCGCGTCACTCGTCCAGCTGGTGACGGGCATGATCTACCGCGGCCCGGGCACGATCAAGGAGATCAACAAAGGACTCGTCCGGCTGCTCGAGAAGGACGGGTACACGAACGTCGCGGACGCGATAGGCAAAGGGAACGAGCAATAAGCCGCGGTCTTCTTCTCGTCCGTTCCCGGGAGCGCTGCCATCGGCCAAAGGGCGAGACATGCAAAGAAAACAGCGGAAGAGGTCGGGGGGACGCCCCCACAGGCGAGCACAAGGCTCGCCGTAGCAACGAAGACTCCGAAGGAGGGAGTCTTCGTGCGCCGGAATCCTCCGGATTCCGAGCGTCCCGGTAGCGTCCCGCTACCGAGGACCTCCGGGGTGTCTCCGAGTCCTACGAGGAGAAACAGGAGCGCGAGCGCGACTGTGGCGCGGAGGAAGCGGATGCGGGACGGTGCGGCGAGCAGCTGGCGACCACGCGAAGCGAATCCACCTCAGAGCCCATGGATTAGAAACATTAAAATATCCCTCCCGCCGGAGCGGTGCCTATGGTCTGGTACACGAACAAGCGGCCCGTCGAGTTCGAGCGCTACCGCCGCGCCCCCTTTCTTCTGGGCAAGCACTACGGCTGGTTCTTCCACGTCGGCGAGCACGAGCGCGCCAACCTCACGACTGCGATGCTCTCCAGGCTCCTCAAGGAAGAGAAGGCCTACGTCGTCATCGATAAGGACGTCTGGGAGAAGCTCGTCAGTCAGTACCGCGGCGAGAAGACCGAGCAGCAGAAGCGCCTCGCCGAGATCAAGGAGCGGGCGCGCCGCGAGGCCGAAGCGAAGCAGAAGCTCGCGGAGCAGGCGGAACGGAAGCGGCGCGAGCTCGAGCGGATCAAGAAACAGGCAGAGGACCGGACCGCCGCCCTCGAGCGGCTGAAGCGCGAGGCGGAGAAGCAGCAGCGCAAGGCGAACTAGTTCTTCGATCCGCTTCTCCTCTGCCTTGGCGGGGGAA
Organism: Candidatus Woesearchaeota archaeon; assembly: GCA_014874255.1. GTDB lineage: Archaea > Nanobdellota > Nanobdellia > Woesearchaeales > UBA525 > UBA153. The sequence goes on along the minus strand of JACWAN010000088.1, from coordinate 988 downwards.
CGGTCTCCGCAGCGTTCACCGTGCAGACCCGGTCGCGGCGGCGGGATAAGATGCGCTCCTCTCGCTGCAGAGGGGGAAGCTCTTTGCGTTCAGAAGTGGCCCAGTATCTTCCGGAGGTCGTTCCCCTCGACGTGGTGCGTCGCCGCCTTCCGCACGTCGTCATTCTTCGTGTTGAACGCGATGGACATCCCGACCGCTTTGAACAGCGGGATGTCGTTCCGGCCGTCGCCCACGGCGACCGCGTCCTTGAGCGTGATGCCGAGCTTCCTGCAGAGCAGTTCTGCGTCGTGCGCCTTGTCGTTCTCCTCCTCGAGGAACATAGGGGAGCCGTCGTCGTGCCTGCTCCTCCCCGTGATGGCGCCGTCCTTGACTTCGAGGACGCTCGCGACGCCGAGATCGATGCCCAATTCCTTCTTCGCGCGCTCCATCAGGAGGCTCGGCCCCGAAGTGATGATCGCAATCGTGTAGCCGCGCGCACGGAGATCCTTCACGGCCTCCTTGACGCCGGGCAGGTACTCCGCTTCGGCGACGAGGTCGAGGTACGGCTGCGCCGGCTTCCCCTTCCAGAGGTTATGGATGACGATGTCGATGAGCTTCCCGAAATCCTTGTGCAGCCACTCCTCCGTCGCCTGCTTCCCTTCGTTCCACGTGCCGAGCCGCTTGTGCAGCTCGAGCCAGAAGTTCTTGTGCGCGAAGATCGTGCCGTCCATGTCGAAGATGACGAGCTTGTGCATGGCTGCCGCTAGTGACCGCCCGTTTTTAATCCTTAGCATTCCCCTTTCTTCTTGTTGGATTACATCATCGTTGCCGCGGAGAAATCAACTTCAGTCGCTCTCCGAGCTTCTGAGATTCCGGTTCTTCGAATCGGAGTCTCAGTCACTCTCGTTCGGTCGCTCGCGCTCCTGACCCGCTCGTCTGGCTCGTGGTTCCGGGGTTCCGCCTCTCTGGAGCAACGAGTTCGCGGAACGCGTGCTCCTGCGTTCTGTGG
>JACWAN010000087.1 GCA_014874255.1 Candidatus Woesearchaeota archaeon | reverse complement strand
GGAGCAACGAGTTCGCGGAACGCGTGCTCCTGCGTTCTGTGGAACGCCAGGGAGCCGGAGCCTCCCATGCGGTCCGGGGCAATCGTCGGACGCTCGGGATTGTGGCTCGCTCGTGCTCGTCATCCTCACTCGCGTTCGGAGGTTCGCGAACAAGTCACGAACCATCCTCGCGTCCCGGTCTTGTTTCAAGGCCGCGGTGATGACGCCTGTTGGTATGCATGGCCATGATGTCCCGTTTTTCCCCTGAAAATCCCCTTTTCCCCCGTCGGTTTCTCGTCCTGAAAGGATGGAAACCTTTAAATATCCACTCGCTCAGGAAGGCGAGTATGAGCGTGTTCGGCGGTGTCCTGGCCTTCTTTGCGGACGTCGGCTTCTATGACGTCGTGCTGCCGTTCCTCCTGGTCTTCACCCTCGTGTACGCGCTCCTCGAGAAGACCCGCGTCCTCGGCGTCGAGCGCGTCGGCGACAAGGAGTTCACGAAGAAGAACGTCAACTCGATGATTGCGTTCTCGATCGCGTTCTTCGTCATCGCCTCGGCGCAGCTCGTCGCAATCATCAGCGAGGTCGTCTCCAACATGGTCATCCTGCTGGTGCTGCTCATCTGCTTCATGCTCCTCGTCGGTACGATGCACAAGGACGACAAGGGCGGCTTCGAGCTGAAAGGGTTCTACAAGCACGCCTTCTACGTCATCATGTTCGTCGGCATCATCCTCATCTTCCTGAACGCGCTCGGCTGGCTGCAGATCGGCTGGAACTACATGATGATGAACTGGGACAGCTCGTTCGTCGGCATCATCCTGCTCCTCGGCGCAATCGTCGGCCTGATGGCGTTCGTCATGCACACACCGTCCAGCGAGGCGAAGAAGGAAGGCTGAATCACGGTCAAGGGAGGCTGAAAAATGGCGCAACAATACGTGTTCCAGACGCTGTCGAACTGGGGTCTCTTCGATGTGATCCTGCCGTTCATCCTGATCTTCACCATCGTCTTCGCGGTCCTCCAGAAGACGAAGATCCTCGGCGAGAAGTCCAAGAACTTCAACATGGTCATCAGCCTCGTCATGGGCATGTCGGTCGTGGTGCCGCACGTCCTCTGGGGCTCGGGCGACCCGACGAGCATCTACCTCTCGAACGGCTTCGTCGACGTGGTGAACGTGATCAACCACGCGCTCCCCCAGGTGAGCACCATCCTCGTCGCGATCCTGATGGTGCTCCTCATCTTCGGCATCTGGGGCAGCAAGGTGAAGCTCGGCAGCAACAGCCTGAGCGGCATCATCGCGCTCTTCGCCTTCGCCTCCGTGGTGTACATCTTCGGCAGCGCGGCGGGCTGGTGGATCCTCCCGAACTGGCTCTACGTGCTGCAGGACCCCGACACCCAGGCGCTCGTCATCACGGTCCTGATATTCGCGATCATCATCTGGTTCATCACGAAGGGAGACGACAAGGAAGGCAAGAAAGAGGACGCCTTCGGGAAGTTCTTCGGCAGCATCCTCGACAACAACAGGGAGAAGTGAGGATGCCTGCGACGGGGACACGGGAGCCGTAGGGAGAGGCCGGATCATGGCGACGCTGTTCGACATCACGCTGCTCGGCGGGGCGAAGGTGGTCTTCACCTTCCTCCTCGTCTACGTGGTCGTCTGGGGCCTCCTCGTCATGATCAAGCCCTTCGGCAAGTCCGTCGGGAACGGCGCCTACGCGATCATCGGCCTGGTCAGCGCGTTCTTCTCCATCATCAGCGGCACGATGCGGTACGTCATCGAGTTCATGACGCCGTGGTTCCTCTTCCTCGTCCTCTTCCTCTTCTTCACCCTCTTCGTCATCCGGATGTTCGGCGTGAGCGATGGGCAGCTGAGCTCCATCATCAAGACCGCGCCGGTCTACGTCCCAATCCTCTCGGCGGTCTTCATCATCCTCCTGTTCGCGCTGGGCAGCGCCTTCGGCCAGCAGAGCCTCGAGGCGACGCAGGGCGCGCAGACCTCGGTGTCGTACAACCCGGCCGGCTATCCGCCGACGAGCGGCGGCGATTCCGGGACGACCGGCACGGGGACGGCAGGGACAGGCACGACGACCGCAGGCGTCCTCCAGCCCGGCCAGGACCTGAACGGCGTCTCCGGCACGGGGCAGCCGCAGCCGGGACAGGCGGGCGCGACCGCCACGAACAGCTTCAGCCTCAACGTGGTCAACACCCTCCTCAACCCGAAGGTGATGGCGCTCATCGCGATCATCCTCATCGCGACCATCACGGTCTGGCTCATGGCCCGGCCCGACTTCATCTAAAGACATTCTCTTTGTTGTCTTGCTCTTAGGCAAATCGCTCCGCGCCGTCGCCAGCTTCTCGACGTATCGCAGGAGAGAACCGCTTCATCGGTCGACCCCGAAGGGAGCAACCCCCCGACCTCTTCGCAGCATGTTCCGCAACGTCTCGCCTTTGGCTGGCGACAGTCCATTTGCCTAAGAACCTTGCCGACTTGAGAGTCCTGAGAAGATGACATCTACTTCTTCGCGTCCTTCATCCGGTCCGTGATCCGGTTCAGCTGGGCGACGTTGTCCGTGAAGACCGGCAGGACTTTCGAGAAGACCTTCTCCATCGCCTTCACCTCGGCGCCCACTTCGAGGATGTTCTTGTCGTACTCGCCGATCTTGCCGACCACGCCATCGTGGAGCCGGTCCATCTCCGCCTTGAGGTCGTCCATCCGCTGCTCGAGCTTTTCGATCCGCGCGGAGGTCGCCTCCTTCCACTCGACGATCTTGCTGATGACCTTGGAGAGTTCGCTCCACTTCTCGTCGATCATCGCCTCGATGAGCTCCTCGTTCGTGGATCCGCCGAGGTCGCCGGGCGGCATGTCCTGCATCGACGGGCCGGGCGGCGGCGGCATCCCCATGGACGGGAATCCCATGCCCGGATCCGGGGGCATGGCGTCCATCTGGTGCATGGGCTGCATGTTCGCCTGGTTGAGCGCGTCGAAGATCTCGGTGCTGGTGAACCCGTCGCGCTGCAGCGTCTGGATGATTTGGTTGTTTGTCATCCCCTTCATCTGCATGTCCTCGATACGCACGAGAGGGACGCTCTTCTCGGGGGTTCCGCCATACGTCGGCATCAGGGTCTCACCTCGCTCTCCTGTCGGCCGGGCAGTATTTAAATGTTATGCCGGTGATGGCCGCGATGAAAAAGTCGAGTTTAAAAGTAAAACTTTGAGGTTGTGGGCGATTGCCCGGAAATCCAGTTCGGCCCGCACGGTGCGGACCTTGCGGCAGCGAACGCTGCCGCCGCCGCGCCGTTTCACGACGCCAATGGTGCATTCGACCGTTTCTCGTCGATGATACACGCGCGGCTTGAAAAAATCTCTCATCCGGTGACGGTATCGGCCACGATGGACGCCGCGGCGCGACGGGATGATGCTGATGATGCCTCGTCTCGCGCAGGAAGCATGGACTTTTTCGCTGTCGTAGCCTTTGTCCGCGACCAGCTTCCGAACCGGTGCTCTGCACCGGTCGAGCACGATATCGACGTCGCGCACGTCGTGCGCGGGGCGCATCCGCGCCCGCGTCGCGAGGATCTTGCGTGTTCTCGTCGAGATGAGAATTGTCCATTTGACCGGGATGCGCAGCTGCTTCCCGTCGATGCGCCGCGCGTAGTGCGGCGAGCGCTCACGGAGCGCGAAACCGGTGCTGTCGATTGCGGCGACTGCGACGAATGCGGCACCTGCCGTCGCCGCGAGGAGGCGGCGACGCTGCCAAGTCGGGAGTCGACCGAGCCATTTGATGACTGCAGTGAATGTCGGCACGGCGAAGCCGAGGCCGCGCAGGAGCGCGACAGCCCGACGGAAACCCATTGTCGTGCTGCTCCAGACTAGCACAACCAGGAGGTGCTGACGCACCTCGTATTTTTTCGGGCCGAAGTGGTGCAACCATCGCGGCCAGCCAAGCTGGCCGAGCAAACGCGTAATCTTTTTATGTAGTCGTCCCTGTGTCGTCATCGGAGAACCACCTGCTATGGTTCTCCCCCTCGTCTCACGACGAGGGTTTATAATCTTTTAGAGATTTTCATCGCGGCCGCCGGTGATGGGCCGCGATGAAAGTCTCACGAACGCACCCCGACGGCTACCGCTCCTGGCGCTGCTCTGGAACCGAGTCTAGTTCAATCGCGGAGAGACTGCAGTGCCGTCCAGGGGGTGC
>JACWAN010000010.1 GCA_014874255.1 Candidatus Woesearchaeota archaeon | reverse complement strand
GTTTACAACCGTCGGACTGGACTCGGAGAAGAAGCGATTCCGGAAGAGGAAACCGCCGGGGTGCGACAGGAGACTTTCATCGCAGCCGAGAATTCCATAAGGCTTAAATATCTCTTTTTTCATTCCGTAGTCGACACAGAACGACGAGCGAGAGACCAGGAAGGATGGCTGGTCGGCGACGGACGCCGCAACGACGCATTTCTTCTCGAGTTTCTGCCGACGATGACGGAGGTTGCAGTATGAGACCGGCAAATGAGCTGTCTGACGAAATAGCTTCTTTCGAGGAAGTGGCGATCGAGGTGGACACTGCGCGGGTGGTGCGCGAGCATCGTTTCCTGCACGGTGACGACCGGCTCTTCTGGGCGGAACGGCGGCCGAAGAACAGGGAATACGACGGCCTGCTCGCGACCTACTGGCATTCTGCCGAGACGCCGGCACGCCTCTTCGAGCGCTTCAAGGGATTCTACGACGAGCTGCGCCAAGGAGAATTCTCCGACCGGCCGACGAGACCGCATCATTTCGAGATCCACTCGCGTAACGGCCACGAGCACTTCGGGCTCGGGACGGCCTTCGACCGGACGGGCGAAACGATTGGTCTCGTCGCGGATCCCGCGTTCCGCCACCTCGATCTCAGGACGGGCTACGCCGACCTGGGCGTCCGGGCGTACGACGTCCCCCGCGGCCGGGTGATCGTCGGCGTCGCCGCCGACCAGGACATCTCCGAACCGCTCGCCGGCCTGATGCACGAGACGATCATGCCTCGCGTCCGGTACGGCGCGCTGCGCTCCGCCCTCGCCGGGCTCTACGTCCCTCGCTGACGCGTCCGAAGAATCAGGGCTCCTCTTCTCAGATTTTCTTCTCAGATTTTCTTCTCAGATGTATGGCACGTCGCGCTCGAGCGCGCCGCGCTTCTCGCCGTAGATGAAGAGGTAGTTCCAGAGGATGCCGTGCACCTTGGTCACCTGGACGGAGAAGCCGGCCTCGCGGAAGACCCGCCGGAGCTCGTCGTGGTCGTCGAGCCACGCCGGGTTCGGGAGCACGCGGAAGTAGTCGACGTACTCGACGAGGCAGATCTTGCCGTGGAACGGGAGGATGCGGTGGAGGTCGCGGAGCACCTTGCGCAAGTCCTGGACGTAGCTGAGCATCCCGACGCTGAAGACGAGGTCGACCTCCTTCACTTCGGGATGGACGCGGTTCACTTGGTGCGGGTCGTGGATCGTGACGACATGCGTGATGCCCCTGTGCCGTAGCCTCCCCTCGAGGATGTGGAGGTTCTTCGCGCTGAGGTCGGTCGCGATCACCGTGCCCTCCTTGCCGACCTTGTCCGCGAGGTGGACAGTGAGCGTGCCGACGCCGGCCCCGTAATCGAGGACGCGCTTCCGCTCCAGGTCCTTGAAGACGAGGAGGATCTCCCGCCGGATGCGCTTCGGCAGGATGACGTTCTCGAGCCAGAGCGAGGCGTACGCGAAGAACTCGGTCATCTGGATGATTGCGTCGGGGTTGTACATGAAGGTGAGGAGCAGGTAGACCGGGACGCCGAGGAGGAGGAAGCTGAACGTCATCTTCAGGATGGGGATGGCGTCGCTGGCGCTCTCCGCCACCCATGCCGCGATGAGGCCGAGGTAGAAGAGCGCGAGCACGATCGGCCCCCACGTCGCGAACGGCGCCTTGTACGGCCGCGCCGCCGCGGGCTGCCGTTTCCGCATGATCGGCACGATCAGCACAATCACCGCCATCATGAGCAGCACCATCGGCACGAGCATCTGGAGCAGCCGCTCGTACCCCGAGCTGCCGCCGATCATGGCCACGACGATGAAGAGGACGGAGACGATCGCCTGGAAGAGGATCGCCTTGTGCGGCGTCGCGTGCTTCGGGTGGATCGCCGCCAGTTGCGGCGGGAAGAGCTTGTCCTCCGCGAGCGAGAGGATCAATCTCGGGCCGGTGACGACCCAGCCCGCGGCGGCGCCGATGATGACGAGGTAAGTGCCGAGGGTGAAGATGATCCTGCCCGTGTCGCCGAGGAGCAGCCAGGAGAGGTAGGCGAACGGCGCGGTGACGTGCGTGCCGAACCGCGCGGCCGCCGCTCCCGTCAGGGGATCGATCCCCGCGAAGGTGCGCCAGGGCACGACGAGGAGGCTCGTGATGACGAGCGCGATGACGAGGCCGGCGATGATCAGCATGGCGTGGATCAGCACTTTGGGCAGGACGCGCTCCGGCTCCTTGGTCTCGCCGGCGAGGAAGCAGACGGACTCGACGCCGAAGAACGCCTCGCTGACGAGGAAGATCGCCGCGATGACGAGGAGGACGTTGTTGAAGAGGGAGCTGCCGATGAAGAACGGCGTCAGGTTCGCCGCATGGACATTCGTCGCGAAACTGAGGTGGGCGAGGCTCGGCAGGTCGATCCAGCCGGGGATGATGAGGAAGACGACGACGCTGAGCGTGACGATGGCGAAGCTGACGAGCATCACCGCGCTCGTCCTGAGGCCGCGGTACGTGAGGTAGTTGAGGACGATCACCCAGAAGACCGCCGCGAGGATCTTGAAGAGCGTGATGCCGGGCGCGCTCACCGGGAGCAGGTAGGTGATCGCGCCGACGATGAGCATCGCCGTGGTGATGTTGCCGACGAGCCACGCGAGCCAGCCCATCATGAAGCTCGGGAACGTGCCGAACGCCTGCTTCGTGTACTCGTAGACGCCGCCGCTCTTCGGGTACATGCCGACGAGCTCGCCGAAGCACGCCGCGCTGTAGATGCTGATGATGCTGACGATGATCCACGAGATGATGCTCGCGGGGCCGGCGGCCTTCGCGCCGAGCGCAGGCAGGAAGAACATGCCGCTCCCGATGATGGAGTTGAGCGTGATGAGCAGCAGCACCTTGTAGGAGAGCGTGCGCTGGAGTTCCGCCATGCGTTTCCCTGACGAGAGGGGATTTTTAAAATGATACAATTATTCGGAAGTGGTGAACGCCGCCGACGGGAGGAGAATCCCGTTTTGACTCTGCTTCTTTGACACCGCACTTTTCTTCAGCGTTGCCTTGGACTAATGGCAGAAAATCGCCTGATTCGCACGGAAGTCGTAGACTTCCGGCGCGCCGGTACTTCGTACCGTGCGCATGCAGGGCGATTTTTGCAAGTTTTGCGAGGGACGAGCAACAATGCACCGCAACGCAGAAAAGCGCGGTCCCGTTGAGAATCAGATGTATCTCCGTTGGTTCTTCTGCTCCGCCTGGTCCATGAACCGCTCGATCCGGATCATCCGCTGCTTGATCGCGTCGAGCTCCGCCTTGATTGTGTCCAGCCGTTCGAGGACGAGCTGCGTCTCGTGGCCCGCCGTCGGGTTGCTGTACGCGGCCTGCTGCTGCGGTTGGCCGCCGAGCTGGCGCGCGTAGCCGCGGGCGAGGTCCGCGTTCCCCGGTTGGTCGGACACGTTGAAGATGTCGTGGTCGAAGGTGGAGGGCTGCTGGCCGTACGGGTCGCCGCCGGGCGCGCCGCCCTGCGGACTGGCGAACGGGTCCTGGCCGAAGCCGCTGTCCTGCGGCGGAGCGGCGAACGGGTCGCCGCCCGGCTGCTGCCCGACCGGCTGCGAGAAGTCCGGCGGCGAGGAGAAGTCCTTCGAGAAGTCGTCCTCGTGCCGCTTGAAGAGCTTGCCGAAAAGACTCACCGCCTCACCTCTCCGCTCTCCTCGTGCGAACCCGCTATTTAAACCTTTTCATGCGTTTGGCTCTTAGGCAAATTCGCCTTCGGCGGTGTTGCCGGCTGCGACCCGTGTCGCTGCGTTCTTCGCTGCATCGTTGAAGCCCCGTAGGGGGCATCCCCCTCAACTCTCCGTTTCTTCTTATCGCTACGGGTCGCCC
>JACWAN010000086.1 GCA_014874255.1 Candidatus Woesearchaeota archaeon | reverse complement strand
GGACGCGATTCCACTGGACTCGGTCGACGCATCCGGACGACGGCCAGGAGTCCCGAGGCGCAAAGGGTTCGAGGACGAACCCGTGCGCCAGAGCGACGGGTCATACGAGTCGATCAGGAGCCGAAGCGACGGAGCAGCAGCGCGTCGCCTGAAGGCGGTGGTGTCGGCGCTGAGAACTCATCCGAACATGGCCGCGTATTCCCGGTTCTCCTCCTCGGCGCGCTTCACCTTGGTGATCGCCTTGAAGAAGTCGGCTTCCTTGACGATGGTGCGGTTCGCGCGGATGGCGAAGTAGCCCGCCTCCGTGACGACCGCCTTGACCTCCGCGCCCGAGAAGTTGTCCATCTTCTTGAGGAGCTGCTCGAAATCGGTCTTCTTCTCGACGCGCATGCTCCGCGTGTGGATTCGGAAGATCTCGCGGATGCCCTCGAGCGTCGGGTTCGGCACCTCGATGAGCCGGTCCAGCCGTCCCGGACGCGTCACGGCCTCGTCCAGGATGTCCTTCCTATTGGTGGCGCCGATGATCTTGACGTTGCCGAGGTTCTTGAAGCCGTCAATCTCCGCCAGCAGCTGCATGAAGGTGCGCTGCACCTCCCGCTCTCCCGACGTGCCCATGTCGACGCGCTTGGACGCGAGCGCATCTATCTCGTCGATGAAGACGATGCTCGGCGCTTTCTCGCGGGCGAAGGCGAAGATGTCCTTGACGAGCTTCGCGCCCTCGCCGATGAACTTCTGGACCAGTTCGCTGCCCACGACCTCGATGAACGTGGAGTTGGTGGAGTTGGCGACCGCTTTCGCGAGCAATGTTTTTCCAGTGCCGGGCGGCCCGTAGAGGAGGATCCCTTTCGGCGGGGTGATGCCGACCTTCTTGAAGAGCTCCGGCTTGGTGAGGGGGAGCTCGATCACTTCCTTGATCTCCTCGATCTGCTGCTGGAGGCCGCCGATCTCCTCCCAGGTGACGGTCGGTTTTTCCAGGATGACGAACTGCTCGACCGCGAACTTCCGCGTCGTGCTGACTTTCTCGACGATGGTGAGGTTCTTCTGCTCGACGAGGACGGAGTCGCCGGGGATGAGGTCCGGGAGGCCGTCGCCGATGTTGACGTAGAACTGGTTGCCGTTCGGCACCTTAATGATGGCGTGGCGGTGCTGTTTCTGCCAGATGATCTCGCCGATCTCCGCCACCAGGAGGGCGGGTGCTTTATACTTTTCCACTTCGAGGCGGAGCTGCTCGATCGTGTCCTTGAGGAGCTTGTTCTCCTCCTCGAGCTCGTTGCCTGCGCCGCTGGTGGAATAGGAATAGACCGCCTTGTCCAGGTCGTTTTTCATATGAGATGACGCCTCTTGTGCGGTGAGGCGGGAATACTATTTAAATCTAGTGGAGGAGGGGGGTGGGTTTTCCCGGCGGGGACGAGGGAAACATTTAAATATTCGGCGCACGTCAGCGACTCTAGCAGAATCGTGGTGATGCTCATGGCTGAAGAAGAGAAGAAGCTTTCGCGACAGATCATCGGTAAGACTGTCGTCTCCAAGACCGGGAAGCGGTTCGGCGAGGTCGGCGACGTGATCTTCGAGACGACCAGCGGCGAGCTGATCCATCTGGTGTTGCGGAATCCGACGCCGTACACGGACAAGCTCGACCTCGAGAAGTCCAAGGACGGCGAGCCTTTGATCCCGTTCTCCGCGGTGATCGCGATGGGCGACTTCCTCGTGGTGGCGGAAGAGGAGATCATCTAAGGCTTTTTTTATGCGAGAATTGTTTTCTGTATAGAAATAATTAATACGTCCGTCGAGAGGCAGGGCGCCGCCTTGGAGCGATGTCCGGGCGCGAACATGGGCTCGCGTTTTTGCGAGGCCATCTACGTGAGCGCCCGATAATATCTCGGACCGGAGCCAACGGCAGCCAGAGGCTGCCGGGGCGCCGGAACGCGGAACACGTTCCGTGCGGGAGAACAAAATCTCCGCGGCGCCCGTCGTGAAAAGAATAATTATCAATATAGAAAAATAAAAAACTCTCCTCAATTGTTACCACTTACTAAAAGCAAAAAACGAAACATTTATATAATTAAGAGTACTACACGGTGACAACAAAGAGGTCGATATACATGAAGATGTTCAAGAACCTGCAGAAGGCCATACTCATGGTCGTCCTCGCGGCGATCCTGCTCCTGCCGTCGACGCTCGCGTACTGCGGCAGCAGCTATTGCGGCGGCACCGCGTACCCGAACGCGCAATACGTCGGCTACGGCCAGCCGCGGATCGGCGCGTACACCGCGCAGTTCCCCGTTGATCAGGGCATGTACAACTACATCAGCCCCCCGCTCGGCCTCACCCGGTACGGCGCGGACTACAACATCTACAACATCCGTGACCCGGTCTATCCGGACTACGGCGTCGCGCGCGTGGCGAACCTGTACCAGCCGTACTACGGCTACCCGTACGGGAGCTACGGCAGCGAATCGTGGATGCGGTACAAGTACCAGTTCCTCCACTGAACGCTCGAACGATAAACCCCTTTTCCAAACGTTTTCCGTTTCTAGAATCTACTACCGACGAGAAAAGAGTCTCCATTCTCCAGGAGATAATTTTATAAACCTCGGTCACCATCCAGAATGAATGGCCTACCCACAACCAGACTATATGGGTGTTTGGACCCAGACATACAAAGATGTCGGAATTGTCGAAGAATCGCCGTTCTTCCTCTTCATCGAAGAACAATCGAGTCTCCCGGGAGATTTTATGAACATCAGTGGCTCCATCAATGATAAGTACGGGAAGGGAGAGTTCCGAGGGACAATATCCTCTTCGCGGATCGTGTTCACGAAATGGTACTCCAATCCGACCGGAAGCGCGGCGAGAGCAGAAATCCTCTACGCGGGACAGAAAGATGGAGACCTCTTCAAGGGACGCTTCGCTTTCGAAGAGGAAGGTCGACCGTTCGAAGGAGGTTTTTTCCTCGAGAAATGCTCGCCCTCTCCGACGCTGGAAGCGATAGCGAAGAGGGGACTCCACAAGTAGGTCACTTCTGCAGGCTGAGCGTGAACGCGGGGTCTTCGTCGTTTCTCCGTCGATTCCGGAAGTTATACCTACAAAAAGATTAAATATATAAATCTGTAGGTATAACCGCTCTGTATGACGCGCACAGCGAAGAAGCGGGTGAAAGGGCACACCTATCTCTACGCGGAACGCTCCTTCCGCTTGCCGAGCGGGAAGGTGGCGAAGGCGGCCAAGCTAATCAAGGAGGCGAAGGACGCGGAGAACGAAACGGTGCAACGTGCCCTCGACGAGCAGGAAGTGGCCGCCCACCAGAAAGAGGCGTTGGCGCGCTACAGACGCGACGCGGTCCTCACCGAGGAGAAGCTGCGCAAGCTGGAACGCTACCGCGTCGAATACAAGCGCATCAAGCGGCGTCTCTCGCCGGTGCAGCGGCGCGACCTGATCGACCGGTTCAGCATCAACTTCACGTACGAGTCGAACGCCCTCGAGGGCAACTCGCTCACGCTGAAGGACGTGACCCTGATCCTCACCGAGGAGCGGCTGCCGTCGAACAAGGAGCTGCGCGAGGTCTACGAGACGCGCAACACGCGAGCCGCGAACGACCTCCTCTTCGCGAACAAGGTGAAGCTGACGATCCCCTCGATCCGCAAGCTGCACCGCATCGTCGTCGAGGGGACGGGTGTGGCGACCGGTTTCAAGCGGGCGCCCAACTTCCTCGTGATGCGTGATGTGCAGACAGCGAGACCGGAGCGGGTGCAGGAAGAGCTGCACGAGCTGCTCCGCTGGCTGGAGGAGAGCGAAGAGCACCCGCTCAAGAAGGCGGCCGATTTCCACGCCCGCTTCGAGCGCATCCACCCCTTCGAAGACGGTAACGGACGCGTCGGACGCATCCTCCTCAACGCGATCCTCCTGAAAGAAGGCTACCCGCCCCTGATCATCAGGAAGAGCGCGCGCATCGCCTATCTCTCGGCGTTGGAGGCCCACGACAAAGGCTATCAGGCGAAGCTGCACCGCTTCCTCCTCGCCAAACTGGAGCAGAGCTTCGAGAAGTTCTTCCAAGTCTACATCGAGTATCTCTGATCACTGCAAACTGAGCGTGAACGCGGCTAAGAGCGCTTCCAGCTGGAGGAATTCGTCGCTGCCTTCGACCATGCGGAACTCTGCTTCGCCGCACTGCTTGATCATCTCCAGTTTTTTTCTGTCGTCGACGTCCTTCAGCTGCCAGACCGCTGCCTGCAATTGCTTGATGATGTCCGCTCCGGATAAGCCGTACTCGAGCTGGACCGTAAGGAGCTGTTTCTTCGCGCCTGCAAAGTCCGCCTTCTTCGCCAGTTCGAGAAGAGAAGCGATCTCTTTCGGTTTCGCGTAGGAGGCGATGCTGTAGACGACGTCCTCCGTCACTTTCTTGCTGAGGGCGGCGCACGCCTGCAGCAGGTTTTCTACTCTCCTGACGTCGCCGTTGCTCACGGTGAAGAGCGCTTCCTCGCCTTTCGCGTCGATCGTCAAGGATTCTGACTTGGCGACGTGCTTGATGATCTTGAAGATCTCTTCCTTCGCCAATGGTTTGAATCTGAAAACCGTACATCTACTTTGGATGGGATCGATGATTTTCGAGCTGTAGTTGCAGCTGAGGATGAAACGACAGGTCTGCGTGTAGTTCTCCATCGTGCGCCTGAGCGCTTGCTGCGCCTCTTTCGTCAGGGCATCACAATTGTGGACGACGACATCGTCGGCGATGAATCGCTGGTTCGCGGTCTGCAGGCAATAGACCGCTGCCGGATCGTCAATCTTCTCGAGACCGGTGACATAATGGAACGCTGAATCTCCGACCAGATACTGCTCCTTCCAGACGGCGTAATGCGGCGCGTGGAAGCGATAGACGTCGCGGCCGAGCGCCTCTTTCCAGCGGAGATAGCGGAGGACGCGTGCCGCCTCCGTCTCCTTCTCGGCCGCGTAGCGGTAGCCGATCCGTTCGAGGAACCGGATGATGTTGGCGCGGCTGTTCTTCACCCATATCATGCCCTCGATTGTCTCTGTGCCGTCGGTCCGGATGTTCTTGGTACGTCTCGTCATCTTCGTCTCGACTGCTATGCCAAAGCCCTCGAGGAGCAGGCGGAGCTGTTCTAGGTATTCGCGCAGGTTCTCCTCGAGGTCGCGGCGTTTTGCCTGCGCGACCACGACGGGCTTGATCGTCCGTCCTTGGAAGGAAGGGGTTGATCCTTCCGCTCCGAAGAGCGCGGCGAGGAACTCCCGCTTGACGACAGCATCGCCGCGGAGCACCCATCCGGGCACGCGGACGAAGGTGTCGGTCTTCTTCCCGACAGGGACGCCGAGGGAGTAGAAGGCGCTGAGGAGCGCGATCTTCGACTCAGTGAAGGACCAGCAGCGACCGTTCCGCCAGCGGGTCTCGCGGATGTTGCCGAGGCTCGAAAAACCCAGGGTGGCGATATCCTCCTTGATGCGACGCATGTCCTCTTCCTTGCCGGAGAAGAAGAGTGAGCGTGTCTTGAGGCTGAGGGAGCCGTCGCCGAAGAGATGGCCGGCGATCCGCGCGACGATGAGCGCCTTCTCTGGCTGCAAAGGATAAAGCCCTTTCTCAGAGAGGGCTCCCTCGATATATCCTTGGTTCCGCGGATTCTGCGCGCGCTTGATGCGGCAGAGGCGGTCGATCGCCGCGTTCTTCTCCCCGACGAGGGTGAACCGCCCGTTGTCGTTCCGGACGAGGCCGTGATGGGGGAGTGAGAGGTAGTACTCGTTCTTCCTCGGCGAGAGGATACTTGAGAGCTTCGGCGAGGCGATGCCGCTCAGCGCGGTGAGGTCACGCCGTGTCAGCCCTTCCGGGTGGGTGGCGAGGAGCTCGACGACCTTCTTCTCGGGCGAGCGGGCGATGTACCGTTCTTTCGCCTTGATCTCCTGAGGGAGGCCGGTCAGGACATACTGGACCGGGCGGAGCGGCTCTTCTTTTCCGACAGGCGGGGTTTCGGGCGGGCAGAGGATCCGTTCGCCGTTCGTCAATGCATCGACCCGCTTCCAGCCGTCGGGGGTGAGGAGCAGGTGGTTTCCGGTCGCTTCGATGCTGCGGCCGTTGAGCGTGACGCGGTAGAACCCTTGCTCGGCCTTGTGGGGGAGCTTGAGGAACCCGTTGATGGGCGTGAAGGCGAGCCGCCCGGATTCGTCCACGGAGAGGACGTCCGCGGCGTCGACGTTCTCGACGACGTCGCCGATCCGCCGTTCTTCGACGCCGTGCTCGGTGCGGATGGTGACCTTTGCGTCGTAGCCGAAGCACTCGTCCAGGTAGATGATCTTGAAGGGGACGTCGCCGATCGCGCGCGTCCTCGCGAAGTCCTTCACCTTGACGCGCACCACGTCGATGCCGCGTTCGTCGGACGCGTTGAGCTCAAGAAAATTACCGCGCCATTCATCCCCGTATAATTGGCGGGCGATGACCAGGGAGAGGGTTGTTTTTCCGATGCCCGCGGGTCCGGCGAAGAGCAGGTGAGGCATGTTGCCTTGCTTGACGAACGCTTCGACTTTCTCGACGATCTCCTGCTGGCCGAGCACCTCTGAGAACTTCTTCGGCCGGTATTTCTCCGTCCAGATTGCGGTCTCCTCTCCCATCTGCCGGTGGAACGGCGGCGCGTATAAAAAGCTATTCGTAGACGTCGTCCCGGTTGCCGAGCGCGATAACCTCAAGGGTCTCCCCTTCTACCGCATAGATGATCCGATACGGATCGACCCGGAGCGTCCGCAGTCCTTTGAGGCTGTACGACAGCGGCTTGCCTATCTCGGGGTTTTCGAGCGCTTTCCGGAGTTGTTTCTGGATCCGTTCTCTGAGTGCATCATCCTTGAGCCGAGTGTACGCTTTCCAGAATCGCTTCGAGAATGTTATCTTCACGGCTTCCACCGACGTAGGCGTTCATCCATCTCTTTCACGCTCATGTCGGTGTCAAGGGTAAGTGACCTGCCCTGCTTGATATCCTCTTCGCCCGCGCGGATGTCGTCGAGGAGCTTCTTCGAGACGCGTCTCAGGACGAGTCCGCCGTCTTCCTCGAAGACGAAGAACTGGGTCGCTGGTTCGAGCTTCAGCGCTTTCCGCAGCTCGATCGGGATGACGATCTGGCCGTTCTTCGACATCGTCGTCATCATCAGCACGTCGCTCCCTTTCATTTTAATTCTAAAATGCGTTGTAGTTTATATGGTTTCCGCTGACACCTGCGTGCTGGTGAGCGGACAGCCAATATATGGCTTTGCGGGCGTTTTCCGGCAGTGATCCGGTACTGCCGTCCGTGGTCCGGCCCCGTCGGAAAATGTCTTGGGAGGCGGAGCCTGTCAGAGGTACTCGCGAGAGAACTCCGCCCGGATGTGTGCTTTTTCTGTAGTGGTGAGCCGGTCAATCCTGTCGCGGATCCCTGTAGTGAAGGTCTCCGCTTCCCTGATGAGCGTCTCGGCTTTCGCCCGCGTCATCTCCGCGTCGGCGTAATACTGCGTCTTGACGCGCGTCCTTCTCGCGGCGGCGAGCGCGTCGCCGTCGACGACGAAGAGCTCTGCGAGCAGGATGGCCGTCGCTGCGTGGTTCTCCGATTTGATGCCGGTGGAGAAGAGGAGCGCCAGCGCCTGGTGATACATCGCGTAGTACGCCATCGTCGTCGCCTCTTCAGGAAGCTCTTCCCGACGGAGGATCTTCGCGGCCTTCAGCGAGTTCCGCGACTTCTCCGCGTACGCGTGCGCGAGGTTCCCGTTCTGCCCGACGAGGACGACCTTCCTTTCCGCGACGAGCTTCTTGAGGAATATGTTCATGCGATCAGCCTGAAGAACCGTTCGGCGTTCTGCAGGATGACATGGTTCTTAACGATTTCCTTGAAAAAGTCGGAGTCCTTCCGGAGCGAGCCGATCGTGAGGTGGATCCGGTCGCTGATCAGCTCGATCGCTCGCTCCTTCTTCGGATCGGTCGTCTCGACGTAGAGGTCGATGTCGCTTCCCTCGTTTGCTGTGCCGTTCGCGTGGCTGCCGAAGAGGATGACGAGTTCGCCGTCGGTTTCCCGCGTGATCTCTGCGTAGATGCGCCGCAGTTCAGACTCCTCGAGGAGGCGCAGGAGCTTCTGGTGTTCTGCCATGAGACTGTGGATTGTCGCTTCGGGCGTGCTCTTGAGGAAGTAGACCGCGTTCCGTCCTTCCTCGCGGCGGTCGACGACGCCGTCCGCCTGGAGCTTCGTCAGCAGGCGGAGCGCGGTGCTCGGCGCGATCCCCGTCGCTGCCGCGATTCGGCGGAGGTGCATCGGCTCCGCGCCGAGGAGCTCGACGACGAACAAATCGTTCTTTTTTTGGAACATATGTTCTGAAAATAGAACAGTACTTATAAAGTTTCCCTCTCCGGAGGGATACTTTT
Source organism: Candidatus Woesearchaeota archaeon (assembly GCA_014874255.1). Classification (GTDB taxonomy): domain Archaea; phylum Nanobdellota; class Nanobdellia; order Woesearchaeales; family UBA525; genus UBA153. The sequence continues at coordinate 51,093 of JACWAN010000086.1, read as the reverse complement.
GCTTGATGTGTCCCTCCAAGCAGCTCTTTTCGTGCATGCCGCCAGAAAAATTCATTATTTTGTCACTCAACAGTAGTCTCCAACCGAAACATTTATATATGAGAAAGGATGTAATACTGGTGCGACACAGGTGAGAACCGAATGAACACACTCGAAAAGATCCTCGCAGGCGCGATGGTCGCAGGCGCGACGCTCATCGGAACGCCGGCGAACGCGGACATCATCGTCCCGACGACGGGCAATCCGTCGGAAGCGAGGATCTACAACCCGTCCGCGGTCGCGGTCGACGGCACGATCAACGGCCAGCAGTACACCATCGGCCCGCATCAGGTGTTCGAGTTCCCGGAGCAGGCCACCCAGATACGGATCGTCCCCGGCACGGACAGCATGGGGAACAAGTACCCTGACCCGGTGGTCGATGTGGAGACCGGGGTGAACGGCTTCATCGCCTCGCCGCCGATCTACACGCTGGAGGACCTCGCGAACACCGAGGATGTCTACGGTCAGCTCCCGACGGGCGCGAAGCTCGGCATCGAGGCCGGCGGCGCGACCGTGACCGCGGCGATCTACGCGACGCAACCGGACGGGCGTCTCATCAACGTCGCCATCGGCGTCTATCCGGACGGCACCGTCCTCGATCCGCAGACGGTGCTCGGCAGCCTGCCTGACGGCGCAGGGATCGGCATCCAGTTCCTCCAAGGGAGCGGCCGCGGCGTCCTCATGGCGCAGAACAGCATGGGCGATGAACAGTACGTCGACATGGCGCCGCGCGCGACGCCGATGCTCGGCTATTACTGCGTCACGAAATGGATGAAGCCCGCCTCGAAGCCGATCAAGCTCTCGCCCGCGGAGACGACGGGCATCACGGACGCGCTCAGCGCGTACCTCCTCCAGGATCCGCTCTTCAAGCAGAAGTTCGGCGACGCCGCCACGATGAAGCTCGTGCTGCTGCACTGGGAGAACTCCGACCCGTCCGACGGCAGCTTCGCAGGAGGCGCGCCCCTCAAGGTCGCGAACGGCGCCCTCTACCTCTTCGTGACGCGGGCCACGGACGTCTCCGGACTGAACGCGAAGAAGGTGAACGGCATGATGAGGATTACGGCCAGCGTCCCGAACCCGTACGGCTTCGTCCAAGAGGCGCTGGCGCCCTTCGTCGGCGAGCATTGGACGCAGTACTACGGCACCAACGCCCCACTCCTCTCCGCGCGGCCGAACGCCGCCTGGACGAAACAAAAACCGAACTGGTGAGAAAACATGACCCTCGAACAACTCCTCTCCTCGACGAAAAGACGCCTCGGCGTGACGATGATCAGCGCCGCCCTCAGCCTCGGAGCGATGGGCAGCCAGATCATCCCGTACCTGAACCAGAACGCGAAAGTCACGGCGCTGAACGCCTCCCCGCAGACGATCACCATCACGGCGACGTACGCCCCCATGGGCCAAGACCCCCGCAACGGCACGCCCGAAACCGTGACGCTCACCCCCGGACAGAGCGGCACGCTCGCCAACCCGCTCACCCAGGAAGGAAGCGCGTACGTGACGAGCACCGGCGACGACGCAGTCCTCACCGCCAGCATCCAAAACACGGACGGCAGCGGCATGAACATCCCCGTCCTCCCCGCAAACGCGAAAAACAACGAACAACCAGAAGCAGGAATCCTCGCGAACGGGATGCAATGGGAACGAGAGATCGTCCTCTCCGGCGACAGCAGCAGCAACAACACCCTCAACCACCAAGCCTACGGACCAGACGGGACAGGACCGACTCCGGCACCGACCGAATATGTTCCTCCCGGAATTGTCACCTCAGGTAAAGTCGGCTCCACTTACCAACTCGGTTTCCCCCCGGGAAGCACAGACACGCTCATACCGCAAGTCAGCGACCAGAGCAAGGCCGGCGGCCTCCTCCTCTACACCAGCCCCGTCAGCGGCGACACGAGACTCAGAACGATGCAGAACTTCAGCACGACAGAACCCACCGTCTATGACTTCTGCAACTTCTGGTTCCCGACGGGTAACTTCTACGGGAGAGTCACAGAGGCGTACGGCATCTTAAACGAGAGTCAAGATTTACAGGACATCTCGACCATCCTTGTGAGATCACCCGACAACACGAACGGCACAACTGTCGATCAGATGGAAGCCTGGCTGCTCAGCTATGTCGATGGAGACCAATCAAATGGAGAGATTACTAATATCCATGACCCTGTCGAGATAAACACGACGTCATACATCCTTTTTGTCAATAATGGGGGGATTGCGGAGATACACCTGAATCCTTCAGACATCCAGGCGATGCGCAATCTCTACAGGACGCAGGCCTTGCCTGGCTACGTCGACACACACAAACCAGAGTACAACTGCCAAGGCCTGGACAAGATTGATATGAGTTGCCCGCCTCACTGGGACACACTCAATCAGACAACAAACAACCCTTCCAAGGAGAGTTGGTCTACCACGTCGGTGTTTGACCATAGTATGCCATCTGTCTCGACGCCGTTCAGGAAGTAGGGCAGAAAGTTTTTAAAACGAATTCTTCTAAATCTTCATCATGAAGTGGAGGTGGGAGATCTTACTTATCCTCATCATATTCATAGTTATCCCTCGCTTTGTCCAAGCAAGCTGCAATAATAACAACATCTGCGAACCAGGAGAAACCGGTCAATTCCCTCCGTGCGGTGATTGCGACAATTTTTGTCCAAACCCTTATTTTTGTGTTGGTTCCCAACCAGCACATTCAATTCTTGAACCTTATGTCTGCGTTTCTCCGCAACAATGCTATGGCTGCGCATCGGGATATAACTGGGACGGAACGACGTGCGTGGCGAACTGTACGCCGACGTGCACGACAGCCAACACGCATTCGTGCACGGGGACGTCGAACCAGGACTTGTACGTGTGTACGAGCGTGAGCGGCTGCCTCCAGTGGCAGTACGTGCAGACGTGCGGTTCTAACACGACGTGCGACGCATCAAGCGGTCAATGCACAACTTCATGCACTGATACTTGCGGAAAACTATATGATACCGCTTGTTCCAGCCGCACGGTCAGCGAGACGTGCGGGTATTATGGGGGGAGCTCGTGTCTCTCGTGGGGGAACTTCCAGACGTGCCCGGCGGGGAGCGTGTGCACGGGGAACGGCGCGTGCAAGCCGTCCTGCGCCGCGCTGGGCAGCCCGTATTTCTGCGGGAGCGCGGGGACGCTCGCGACGCTCTTCAACCAGTACTACTGCGACGCGGGGAGCTGCTACGCGTGCAACGCGAACGCGCACCAGAGCGGCGGGACGTGCACGTGCAACGCCGGCTATTCGCAGTGCGGCAGCGGGAGCACGGCGACGTGCCTCAACCTCCAGACGGACACGAACAACTGCGGATCATGCGGCCACGCCTGCCCCTCCGGCCAGGTCTGCAGCAGCGGCCAGTGCGTCGGGACGGAGTGCAGCGCCGGCCAGACGAACACGGTCTCGTGCGGCAGCGGGGAGTGCGCGAACACGCTCAAGCAGACGTGCAGCAGCGGCGCGTGGACGCCGCCAGCGTCGACGTGCACCCCGTTGTCTCCGCCGACGTGCAGCGCGCTCGGCTACAACTGCGGCCAGCAATCCGACACGTGCGGCGGCACGCTGAACTGCGGAGCCGCCTCGGCGAACTGCACCGCCGCGTTCGGCACGTGCACCGCGACCGGGACGAAGTACTGCAGCAACGGCCAGTACGGCGCGTGCCAGGCGACTGATCCGCGCCCGGCGAACTGCGCCGGCAAACAATGCGGCGACGACGGGTGCGGCGGCAGCTGCGGCACGTGCGGCGCCGGCCAGACATGCAGCGGCGGCCAGTGCGTCGCGTCCTGCGCGAACCCGTACTTCTGCGCGTCGCCCGCGCCGGCGCACGCGACGCTCTTCAGCCAGTACTTCTGCACGAGCCCGACGAGCTGCTACGGCTGCTCCGCCGGCTACGTCAACCAGGGCGGCACCTGCGCCTGCGTGCAGCAGGCATCGCCGTACGAGGGATGCACGGGCACGACGCGGTGCAGCGGCAACACCATCCAATCCTGCAGCGCGAACGCGTACGGGTGCAGCTACTGGACCGACGAGCAGACGTGCGCGATCACCTGCGTCACGGGCAGCGGCGGCGCGTCGTGCGGCTCGTGCGCCAAGGACGCCGACTGCAACGACGACAACCCGTGCACGACGGACGCGTGCAGCGTCGCCGCCGGCACGTGCACTCACGCGGACCTCGCGGACGGGACGTCATGCGGCACGAACCGCATCTGCAGCGCGGGGCAGTGCCTCCCCGTCCACACCTACTACAAGGACGCGGACGGGGACGGGTACGGCGACCCCGCCGTGACGATCCAGGCGGTGAGCCCGCCCGGCGGCTACGTGACGAACAGCCAGGACTGCGACGACACCAACGCGGCGATCCACCCCGGCGCGACGGAGATCTGCAACGGCCTCGACGACAACTGCGACGGCCTCGTGGACAACGGCGCCACGTGCACGGGCGGCGCCACGTGCAGCGCGACCGTCCACGCCTGCGTCCCCCTGAGCCAATGCAGCTCCCCGGGCACGACGGCGTGCAGCAGCGGCAGCCTCAGCACGTGCGTGGACAAGGGCGGCTGGCTCGGCTGGAACACCACCGAGTGCACGACCGGACAGTGCGCGGACGCGACGAGCTGCCTAGCGGCGAACTGCTACATCACGAACGCGTCCTGCACGCAGGGAGGCCAGTGCCAGACCGCGCAATGCGTCGACTCCACGTGCCAGTACACGAACGTCGCGGACGCGACGGCGTGCAGCGTCGGCGATCAGGCGGGCTCATGCAGCAACGGCATCTGCGTCGCGTGCAGCAACCCCTGCGTGCCCGGCACGTCGCGGTGCAGCGCCAACCAGACCCAGACGTGCAGCCAGCTGCCCGGGAGCGCGTGCTACGCGTGGAGCGCGCCCGCGAACTGCCCCGCCGGCCAGGCCTGCAGCGGCGGCCAGTGCGCCGCTCCGGGCTGCACGGCGAACGGCCAGTGCGACGACGGCAACGCCTGCACCGACGACCACTGCGCCGCAGGCGCGTGCACCCATGTGGCGAACACCGCGTCCTGCACGCTCAGCGACGGCAGGCAAGGCGTCTGCGCCAACGGGGAATGCACGTGCCTCGACTGCACGCCGCAGGACGCCTGCTCGGCGGGGGACACGGAGTGCAGCGACGGCCGGATGCGGAGCTGCACGTGGAACGGCGTCTCGTACGTCTGGAACAGCGGGCAGGCGTGCGCGAGCGGCCGGTGCGCGAACGAGAACTCCTGCCTCCAGTGCACGGGCCCGACGACGCTCCGCTGCATCGGCAACGACCTCGTCCAGTACGACCCGAGCTGCAACGCCTCCCTGCCGGTCCGCACATGCACGGACGAGCAGGAATGCACGGTCAGCGGCGGCAGCGGCCAGTGCGTCCAGCTCCGGCCCTGCCAGTCGCAGCCCGGCACGACGAGCTGCGACGGCCAATGCGTCGACCTCCAGGGCAGCCACGACAACTGCGGCGCGTGCAGCAACCAATGCACCGCGGCCCAGCAGTGCCAGGCCGGGAAGTGCGTCACGGTCCAGAACTGCAGCGTCATCTGCGACCAGGACAGCGACTGCGGCAACGGCTACTCGTGCGTCAACCCGGGCGACTGCACCCTGAGCCGGTGCCAGCCGCAGCAGGTCATCAACCAGAGCGCGACGGTCGCGGCCGACCTGGAAGACATCCTCGCGACGAACGGCCCCGTCTTCATCAAGGTCGGCCTCCGGGACGGCGCCCTCGACTTCTCGGTCTCGAACCTCGGCGCAGCCCCCCTGGACAACGTCGGGTTCACCGCGACCATCTACCAGACCATCGTCGACGTGCCGTCGGCCCTGCAGGTGACCGGGGCGGAGATGCGGCCGCTGTCGCCGACGACGCTCCGCTTCACCGTGGGGCGGCTCGTCGCCCGGCAGGACGTGATCGCGGCCGCGAACGGACCCATCCAGCCCACCTACCTCTCCTTCATCGAGATCGCGAACATCACCTACACGCAGGAGGCGAACGGGTCGCTCCTCGACGCGTGGAACAAGACGAAGGACGCGCTCAGCATCGGCGTCAAGACGGAGAAGACGGACAACGGCACCGCGTTCGACCTGACCCTCACGCCGAGCAAGAGCCTCGGCGGGCTCCGCGTCCCCATCGAGATCCCGAAATGCATGGCTGGGAAAGCGTCCGAACTCAACCTGAGCGGCGACTACCAGGTCGTGCAGGACGACCCCCTCATCGTCTGGCAGTTCGACACCCTCGACCAGGCGCAGACGATCCGGTTCACCGTGCCGAAGGACATCAGCCCGGACTGCGCCGCCCAGCTACGGGCGTTGGCGTACGCGCAGAGCGTCGGCCGGCCGTTGAGCCCGTGGCTCTCCCTCCTCCTCGTCCCCGTGGTGGGGTTCCTCTTCATCTTCTTCCAGCGGTTCGGGCCGCGCTCCGGGCCGCAGAAGCACGTGAGCAAGGAAGAGTTCTACGGCATCGCGCGGCAGAACGGCGAGGACGAGGAGCAGATCGAACGGGAATGGCGCGACTACCGGCGACGGTTCTGACGGCTCCCGAAAAGCTCTTCCGTCGACCAGACACGGACGCGCGCCTGTCCACGGAGCGGCTTGTCGTTCGACCAGAGATCACAGCCCTCATCGAGACAGAGGGCGAGATAGTCGACATCGCCCTTGTCGGGGGAGAAGCGTTCCGCTTCCCGGAGCATCCGACCGCTCGGCTCGAGGAAACGCAGGCCAGAACCTTGGATAAGCAGGGAGAGAAGCTCGTCGAGGAGGTGGTCACGCAATCCGGTCTTCCGTTCGAGCACGGCACGATGTTTGCGGAACTCCCGCAGCATCAACGTCGGCGCGAGCAGCTCGTGCTCGAAGAGAAGCTGGCGGGTCAGGCCGTCCCTGACGAGCGCGGCGAAGAGGATGTTCGCATCAACGACGAGACGCACGGGGATGCCTCGCCATCGCCGCGTTCACCTTGCGGCCGAGCGAGAGCGCATCCTTCTCAGTGAGCGTGCTGTCCTTGAGGAGCTCGTCCATCCGCTGGAGCACGAGGAGCTTGCGCTGGATCGCGTCCCGCGCGACCGCGCTCCAGTTGACATCCTGGTAACGCTCCATCTCCTGCTTCAGGTCCGGCGTAACGGCCACAGTGACACTCACCATACAGTTTGTACAGTAAACTGCTTTTTAAATTTTTCGCTCTCGTCTGTGCAGAAGAGGAGGGAGGGATAGAAAAAGGTTGCTGAGAAAAAACCGGAGAGCGTCCGGAACGCACGACCGTCTTCCGAAAGCGGCAGCGACCATGGAGAGACTATAAGCGACGGTTCTAGTCATGGGCGTCCCTGCGGTGCTTGACCACAGTCACCACCATCCGTACTGCGTCGATCTCCGCGAAGACGCGATAGTCGCCGACGCGCAGCCGATAATCCGTCCTGCCGACGAGACGGGAGAAGAAGCGGTACGGATCATCCTTCGATGCGAACAACTTCCCGGAGCATCCGACCGCTCGCCCGCCGCGGGAGCTTCGCCAAGGCCTTCGCCGCCTCCTTGTCGATGATCAATTCATGCATGGCGCACACCGAGCAGCCGTTTCAGCTCTTGCTCGGTGTAGTACTCGCCTGCGGCGATCCTCTTGCGTGCGGCGTCGATCTCCCGGACGGTCTGCTTGCTGAGCTTCGGCTCGTTCCAGGCGACCTTCGCCACGCTCGCGAGCTTCCGCACGATGAGGTCGTAGCTCTCCGATGGATGCTCGCGGAAGCCGTCGAGCAGCGCTTTCGTCTCGCCCCGCACCTTGATGGTCGTCACGCTCATGGTATACCTCAGTATACTACAGTATACTTTAAAAATGTTTGCACCGAGCGATAGCTGAGTGAGGAGAAAAACCTTCTTAACGGTTGCGGGAAAGAATCCGGAAACGCTCCGGAGATACGGAGGATCGGCCACCGATCGACAACATTTAAATAGGAGATGTGACAAAAATGTCACACATGTTACAAAAATGTAGTATGTGGCGGGTGGCGGGCGTCTTCTTCCGGGAACCCGGGAAGGAGCACGGCCTCGTCGACGTGACGCGGAAGGTGAAGCTCGCCCACACCTCCGTCAAGGCGCATCTCGCGGCGCTCAGGAAGGAAGGCATCATCCGCGAGCGGATCGAGCTCCAGGGGGGGCGACGATACATCAAGTACCGTGCAGACGTGGAGAGCGAGACCTACCGCTCAGCGAAACGCATCCAGAACCTCCTCCAGCTGGAAGAGACGCATCTCATCGCCTTCCTGCAGGAGAAGATGCTCCCTGACGCGATCGTCCTCTTCGGGAGCTACGCCAAGGGAGAGGACCTGGAAGAGAGCGACATCGACCTCTACCTCGCCTGCGAGGCCGAGGCGCCCGACCTCGCGTCGTTCGAGCGGAAGCTCGGACGGAGGATCCAGCTCCACCGCAGAGCGGAGTTCAAGCGCTACCCTGCGGAACTGAAGAACAACATCGCGAACGGCGTCGTCCTGAGCGGCTATCTGGAGGCGTTCTGAATGCGGAAGGTGCGTCCGGACCCGCAGAAGGCCGCCTCGCTCAGGAAGATGGCGATGGTCACCCTCGAACGGCTCGAACTGACCGAGAAGGAGGCCTATCCCTCCAACACCCTGACCGACTACTACGACATCATCCACAAGCTGCTCGAGGCGCTCGCGGCCGTCGAGGGCGTCAAGACGCAGGGCGACGGCGCGCACACCCGGCTGATCGACCATGCGTGCAAGGAATACCTGCTCGGAGAGGGGACGAGGGTCTTCCTGCAGGGGCTCAGGGAGTACCGGAACAGGATTGCGTACGAAGGGTTCATGGTGCCCGCGGACTACGTCAGCCGGAACGTGCCGCGCATCCAGGCCATCATCGGCAAGCTCTCGAAACTCCTCGAAGAACGGTTGCGCTGAGAAAGGAGGGTGGCGCGACTACCGGCGACTGTTCTGACGGTAGGAGCGCCCGGGAGCAGCAGCGACCACGGTTCCGAGTCATACGAGGAACCCGGGAGCAGCAGCGACCACGGTTCCGAGTCATACGAGGAACCCGGGAGCAGCAGCGACCACGGTTCCGAGTCATACGAGGAACCCGGGAGCAGCAGCGACCACGGCGCGACTACCGGCGACGGATCGGCCGGCGGAGGGAAGGACGGTGACCCGCATTTTCATCGCGGCCGCATCCGGCTCTTAGGCAAATTCACCTTCGGCGGTGTTGCCGGCTGCGACCCGTGTCGTTTCGTTCTTCGCTGCATCGTTGAAGCCCCGTAGGGGGCAACCCCCTCAACTCTCCGTTTCTTCTTATCGCTACGGGTCGCCCTTTGGCCGGCAACACCTCATTTGTCTAAGAGCCCGCATCCCCAAAACATTTAAATACTGACGGTCTTGTAGCAGCATATCAAGCTCCAAGGTGATGCGCATGCTGAAGATGAAGCGGATAACGGAGACGTACGAGATGAAGGTGTTCACCGACACCGGCGACTACTTCGGCGACGTCGAGGAGATGATCCTGACGCAGAACAAGATCTTCGGGTGGCGCGTCCGCGCGACGAAGAACAGCTTCCTCAACAAGGTGCTGGGCAGCGCGAAGGGCGTCATCGTCCCGCACCAGCTCGTCAAGAGCATCGGCGACATCATGATCATCAACAAGTCCGCCGTGCCGAACTACAGCCCGGAAGAGGAGTAGGCGAGAACCTTTTTTTATCGAGCGATGTCGTACGAAAATAGCCGTTTCTCGGGCCGGAACGCGTCCGCGTGGTTGCGGACATAGCCCCACGCCGCCAGCTCGACATCCGCCTCGCGTGCGCGCGCCACGCGCGTCTTCCCCCCATACCGCAAGCGGACGAGGAGCTGGCGCTGCGCCGCGCGATAGAACCGGAGGAACGCTTCCGACGGACGGGGGAGGAACGAGACGTTCCGCTCGCCGCGCCGCCAGAGCTGCTCCTCGAGCTTGAGCAACGCCGCCACCTCGTGCTCGGTCGTCATGATGCGCGACGCGTCCGCGTCGAGGCCGGGCCCGTGGTAGACGAAGCCGCGATGCTTCGCGTCTATCCGCATCCGCCCCCAGGACGCGGCGTCGAGCGGCAGCGGCTGGATGCGCGCGTGGTAGGAGGCGCCGCTCCTTCCCGGGATCGTGACCGCGGCGTACGCGCCCGGGTCGCCGAACCCGTAGATCTCCACCTCGTCCTCGAGGCGCTTCTGACGGTTCTCGGACGTCTCCTCGGGGAACTTGTGCAGGTCATACCAGTAGAGCGCCACGCCCTCGAGCAGGTCATTCAGCGGGACGCTCCTCGTCGGGCCGTTCGCGGCCCAGCCGAACCCGGCGAGGGGCGACCAGCGACGGCGCCACGCGGCGAGACGGCGGTCGGACTCCTCGCGGACTCGACGATCGGCAGAGAGCCGGAGGAGAGGCGCGTGCGCAAGGAACGGCTGGGAGCGCGTCGGCCAGAACCCGTCCGCGACGAGATGCCCGTCCGGCGCGAGCCGTTCGATGAGCGCGGCCGTGACGTACGGATACGTGACGCGTTCCTCGACGCCGGGGCCGGCGCGCAGCTCCTTCGGCGTCGGCCGATGGAAGAACTCTTTCTTGCTCATGGCCGGACGGGAAGTTTCCGGTGTTAAAAAATCTTCCTGACTCGCGGGTGGAGAATCTCCGGAGGCGGCTTCGCCGCGTTTTCCTTTCTCAGGCCCTTTCCTTCCGTCCCCGTCAGCCCGGCCGAGCAGTTCTCCCATCCGGTCCGAGATTTTGACGGCGCAACGACGAAGTCACGGGAAACGCCGTGCGTTTCCGGGATGCCAGAAACCGCGGTTTCTGAGCATCGTGCGCAGGAGCGCTAGCGACTGCGGCTCGGGATTATGCGGCTGCGGCCGCATCCTCGCCGCCGGGCCTTGTGCCAAGGGGCTGACGGGGACGATGGAAGAACGACGGGACGGAAAAGACGGAGGGGAAAGAGAGAAGGGAAAAACAGGACGGCCGAAGAAAGACGGAACGGAAAAGACGGAACGGAAAAAAACGGACGGAAAGGACGGGACGGAACGACGGGACGACGAACGGAAAAAGAACGAGGGATGGAAGGGGGAGAAGGAAGGGAAAAGAAGAGACGGGAAGGAGGGACGACGGTCCGGAAAAAAAAGGGTGCCCTGGACCGGCGCCTTATTTAAACTCCCCGAGAACGTTTTTAAACGCGGCCGGTTCTTCGGAAGGGCATGCACAGCCGCACGAAGTACGGGCTGCTCCTCCTCGGGCTGACGCTCCTCGTCCTCGGGCTCCGGCTGCTCGTCGCCTACCAGACGGCGCAGCCGAGCTACCAGAGCTACTTCACCATCCTCCAGACGGAAGCGATCCACAAGACCGGGCTGCCCGAGTACACGGACCCGTACAGCTACGAAGGACGCAGATACGAGTTCCCGCCGCTCTTCTACTACCTCCTGGCGCTGGTCACCCTCGTCGCGCCCGCGGCAGCAGCCATGAAAATCGTCCCGAACATCCTCATGGCGACGCTCGTCCCCATCGCGTACCTGATCGCGCACCGCCTCACCAAGAGCCGGGGCGTCAGCCTCCTGGTGGCGCTCTTCGCCGGGTTCTCGCCCCTCCTCTTCACGAGCGGCCTCAACGACGCCTCGACGATCAGCCTCGCCCTCCCCCTCGGCGCGGCCTTCGTCCTCGCGCTGCTCGACCTCGAGGAACACCCGTTGCGGGCGCTCATCGCGGCGGCGGCGCTCACCTTCGTCTCGCCCCTCGTCTGGGTCTTCCTCGCCGCGTTCGTCGCCTACTTCCTCATCCTCGCCGCGGAGAAGATGCGGATCACGCCCGCCATGACGGAGGCGGCGCTCTTCGCCTTCCTGCTCGCCGCCTGGTATACGATCATCACGTACAAGGACGCGCTCCAGCGCTACGGCTTCGGCATCCTCGCCGGCAGCCTCCCCACGACGGTGCGGCTGGCGAGCTTCGGCGAGTTCACGCTCCTCGGCATGGTCTACGCGGTCGGCGTCGTCCCCCTCATGCTGGGCAGCGCCAGCCTCTACCGCTCCTCGTTCGAGCAGCGGAGCAGGCGCGTCTTCTTCCTCGCCGCCCTCGGCCTCGTCGCCCTCCTCACCGGGTTCGCGCAGCTCCTCCCGCTCCGCACCGCGCTCATCCTCCTCAGCATCGTCTTCGTCCTGCTGGCGGCGCCCGCGCTGAGCGTCCTCGCCGCGTACTGGCGCAAGTCGCGCTTCACCCGCCTGCAGCCGTGGGGCGTCGCGCTCCTCATCGCCTTCTTCGTCCTGACGAGCGTGCTCCCCGCCATCGTCGCGGGCGTCTACCCGGGCAGCAGCCCGACGCAGAGCGAGCTCGACGCGATGGCGTGGCTCCGGAACAGCACGCCGGCCGGGAGCGTCGTCCTCGCCGCGCCGAAGAGCGGCTTCCTCCTCGACGAGCTCGCCCATCGGCCGTCGATCGCGGACGAGAACTACCTCCTCATCTCGAACCCGGACGCGATCCTCGGCGACCTGGACCAGGCGTACACCACGCCGTCGACGGTCGCGGCCACGGAGGTCCTGGCGCGGTACAACGTCTCGTACATCCTCGTCGGCCCCGCGGAGAACGCGCGCTACCAGGAGTTCGGCGCCGTCCTCCAGGACCGGACGTGCTTCCCCATCGCGTACCGGAACCCGCAGACGCTGGTGCTCAGCGTCAACTGCACGCTCAGCGCGCCGAGCGTCGCGGAGGCGCGTTGATGGCGCCCCGGGAAGAAGAGACGCGCGGAACGGGGAGCGGCCCGGGAAGCGGCCCCGCGAACGGCCCGGGGAGCGGCCCGGGGAAAGCGGGGACGGGGAACATCCTGAGGAAAGCGGGGACCGGACGCGTCGCGGGCGAATGGGCGGCGCGGCTCCTCGCGCCGCTCGCCACCGAGCTGCTGCTCCTCGGAGGCGGGCTCCTCCTCCTGGTGCCGCTCCTGCTCCGCGTCCTCGCAGGCAACCCGCTCATCCCAGGCGCGGAGTCGTACGCGCACCTCCACGGGCTCAGCCAGCACGCCGGCGCGTACGACCTCTTCCTCACGGCCCTGTCGCCGCTCGGCGACGCGCGCATCCTCGCGAGCGTCCTCCTCGGCCTCGCGGCCGCGTACCTCTTCGCGCGGCTCGCGAAGGGGCTGCTGCGCCACGAGCACGAGCGCACAATCGCCCTCCTCCTCTTCCTCGTCAACCCGCTCTTCCTCAGCGTCTTCACCGCGATGACGCCCATGACGCTCGTCGTCCCCCTCGGCCTGCTCGCCGCGGTGGCCGCGAAGGAGGGACGCGACCGCCTCCTGGCCGTCGCGCTCCCGCTCACGGCGCTCCTCTCGCCCACGGCCGCGGCGGCGCTCGCGGCGGCGCTCCTCCTCCTGACGAAGCGGCGACGGCCGACGGCCGTCGCGAGCCTCGTCGCCCTCCCCGCGGCGGCGGCCTCGATGCTCTTCCTCTCTCCGGTCACGTTCATCCCCTCGGTGCAGGTCGCGGAGTTCGGCGCCGTGAACGGCCTCTCCCTGGTGCTCGCCGGCCTCGCCGTCATGGAGGGCGTCGCCGCGTGGGACGAGCGCGAGGGACGGGCGGCGTTCCTCCTCTTCCTGGCGGCGCTCGCCGTCTCGCCGCTCGAACAGGGTTTCCGCGTCGTCGCCGGCTTCGCGTCGTCCGTCCTCGCGGCCGGCCTCGTCGCGCGGCTCGCCCGGAGGAAGTGGAGCCTCAGGGACGCGCAGCCGCTCGTCCTGCTGCTCGTCGCGTGCCTCCTCCTCTTCCTGCTGCTGACGCACATCGGGGCGATCACGCGCGAGCCGCCGACGGACAAGCTGGTGCGGACGCTCGCCGCCCTGCCGCCGGACGGGGGCGTCGTCCTCTCGCCGCCGGCGCTCTCGCCGTTCGTCGAGGCGCTCGCCGGCCACCCCGCGCTGCCGCGCGAGCACGAGTGCGACAGCCCCTCCGAGCGGTGCAACGACGTCGAGCGACTCTACTACACGTGGCGCATGGACGACGCGGAACCGATCCTCGCCGAGTACAACATCACCTACCTGCTCATCACGCAGGAGATGCGGGACGGCGCGGTCTGGAACCGCGACGACGAAGGCCTGCTCTTCCTCCTCGACCACAGCGAAAGGTTTAAGAGGGTCGCAGCCGACCCGCAGGAAGAGCTCTGGAAGTACACGCCGCCCGCGGGGACCGGCGCCGCGCCGGCCGGCACGGCGACGGGAACGACCGGCCCGACGGCCGACGCGACAGGGAGCGGGGCGGCGCAATGATCACGTTCAACGACTGGCTCATCTACATCGTCTCCTTCTTCGGGCTCTACACCGCGCTCTTCTACCTCTTCACGCTCTACGAGAACTGGGGCAAGACCACGACCGCGGGACGGCCGCGCCGCTACCCCGCCGTCGCGATCATCGTGCCGTGCTACAACGAGGAACGCACCGTCGGGAAGACGATCGAGTCGCTGCTGGCGCTCGACTACCCCCAGGAGAGGCTCGAGATCGTCGTCGTCGACGACGGGAGCACGGACGGCACGTACAAGGCCGCCGCGCAGTACCGGAAGCGCGGCGTCGCCCTCCTCCGCAAGGAGAACGGGGGCAAGCACACCGCGCTCAACCTCGCCCTCAAGAGGACGAAGGCGGAGTTCGTCGGCGCCCTCGACGCGGACTCGACGGTCGAGCCGGACGCGCTGCGCAAGATCATCAGCCGGTTCACCGGCCCGGATATCATGGCCGTCACCCCCTCGATGAAGATCAGGGACGAGAAGGGCGTGCTCCGCCGCATCCAATCCGTCGAGTTCACCATGGGCATCCTCCTGAGACGGGTGTTCGCCGACCTCGGCAGCCAGCACGTGACGCCGGGCCCGTTCACGATCTACCGGCGCGCGTTCTTCGAGAAGCACGGCTATTACCGCGAGGCGCACCGCACCGAGGACATCGAGGTCGCCCTCAGGATACAGTCGCACCACTACCAGATCGAGAACGCGACGGACGCGTACGTCTACACGCACGGCCCGAACACGTTCCGCAGCCTCTACAAGCAGCGGCTCCGGTGGTACTACGGCTTCCTCAGCAACGTCCTCGACTACAAGCGGCTCTTCTCGAAGGAGCACGGCAACCTCGGCCTCTTCATCCTCCCGACGGCGCTGCTCAGCGTCCTCCTCGTCATCGTGAGCGGCGTCTACGTGCTTGGAAAAATTGTCGTCGACACGTGGCAGAACATCCAGTACTACGCCGCGGTCAACTTCGACCTCTGGAAGATGCTCACGCCGCACTTCGACGCGTTCTTCATCAACACGAACGCCGTCGTCATAATCTCGTTTGCGAGCCTCGTCGTCGGACTGACGCTCTTCTTCGTCTCGCGCCGCCTCGCCCAGGACAAACGGCCGTGGAAGCTCTCCTACCTCCTCTTCTTCCTCCTCTACTGGCTGCTCTTCGCGTTCTGGTGGCTCGCCGCCGGGGCATACAAACTCGCGGGGAAGGACACGGGCTGGAACCACAAGAGCGAATACGAGGTGTCGGGATGAACGGGAAACGGAACGGGCTGAAACGGATGGCATGGCAGAAGTACGTCTTCGTCCTCTTCGTCACGGTGGCGATCTTCCTCTTCGGCATCCTCCTCGGCAGCTACACCTCGACGCAGAAGCTCCAGCAGGTCAGCGACCTCCAGAACGACCTCCGCACCCAGACGATGGACACGGAGATGCAGTACAGCCTCGTCCAGGAGAACCCGTGCGCGTTCATCAACACGACGCCCCTCACGAACGAGCTCTACGACCTGAGCGTCCGGCTCGACTTCATGGAGAACGTCCTCGGCCCGGACAACACGCAGGTCATCGGGATGAAATCGTACTACTCGCTCCTCGAGCTGCGGCAGTGGCTCTTCATGAAGCAGCTCGACAAGACGTGCGGCACGAACCGGACGCTCGTCCTCTACTTCTACTCGAACGCGAAGGGCGAATGCCCGGAGTGCCAGGAGCAGGGGTTCATCCTCACCTGGCTCCGCAAGAACTACCCCGACGTGCAGATCTTCAGCTTCGACAAGAACCTCCCGGTGACGTCGCTCGCCACCCTCGAGCAGCAGTACGGGGTGAACGAGACGCCGTTCATCGTCGTCAACGACCGGCCGTACGCGGGCTTCCAGTCCAAGAACGCGCTCCTCCTCGCCGTCCTCGACGCGACGAACGCGACGATGGACACGGGCACGATGCAGACGGCGCTGCAAGGCGGCTGACGGGGAAGGAAGAGGGCCTTCTTCGGCTCATCGCTTGAGCAGGTCGCCGATGGTGAGCGGCCCGGAAGAGGCGGCGCGGCGTTCCTGGCGTTCCTCGACGTGCTCCTCGACGAGGCTGATCTTCAGCTCTTTCTCGAGGGTTCTCGCGGTCTCGAGGTCGGGCTTGTGGTGGCCGGACTCGTACGCGTGGAGCTGGCTCTCCTTCATCCGGAGCCGCTTGGCGAGGTCTTCCTGCTTGAGGTTGAGCTTCTCGCGGGCGGCCTTAATCCGTTTCGCGTAATCGGCTTTGACGAGGAGGATCGTCTCGCCGCGGCCGAAGGACTGCGTCTGCGGCTCGGGCTCCTTCCCTTTCCGCTTCTCCTCTCGCTTCTTCTCGAGCGCGCCGGGCACCCGTCGGACGACTTCGCCGTACTCCGCACACGAGGCGCAGACCGTCATCACCGTCCCTTCAATCCGTGTCTGGAAGAGCGTGCCTTCCTTGCCGCAGAGGTCGCATCCCATGAGCATCACCATTCTTGTTCTTCGAGCGGCGCGGGCTGCAGTCGCTGACGCTCCTGCCGGTCCTCGTATGACTCGGACATGCTCGGCGTATCGCGAGTGTTATCGCACACTCCACGACACAGTCGCGCAGACGCGCCCCTGTTTCTCCTCGTGTGGCTCGGAGACGCCCCGTAGGGGGGCGACCCCCGTCGCTCATTGCTCTTTTCTTCGCCACGCCTCGCCCTTTGGCCGGCGCCGCGCTCCGAACCGGAACCGCGTTCACGAAACGACGTTCTTACCGCTTGAACCCGTAGCCGGGCTTCGCCTCCTTCACCTCGATGGAGCCGAGCGTCCAGAGGACCGCGCCGAGGCCGAAGAGGAACGGGAAGACGAGCCACTCCCATCCCTGGACGAGGGAGAGGCTGCGGTAGAAGATGCTCCTCGTGGCGGCCCAGACCGCGTAGTAGATCCCGATGCCGACGCACGTGGCGCCGAGGAAGTGGTAGAAGAGGCCGAGGACCTCGTGCCTGCGAAGGTTCTGCATGGACATGACCGACACCCCCTTTTTTTGGAGGGGAAGCCGCTGCGCTCGTATAAAAAGGTTTAGGTCGGCGAGCGGGAAAAAGACGCAAACGTTCCATCCGCGTGGAGCTTCATCGCCACCTTGGCACGATTGACGGGCGCGAACATGCGGGAGCGACGAGTTATACGAGTCGGCCAGGAACGCAGTGACTGGACCGAAGCGACTGCATAATCGTGAGCGCCCGACGATCGCCCCGCAGCGGAGCGAGGACAGCTAGGCCGTGGCGATGAAGCTACCGTCGCTGCTGCAGCGCGATGCCGAGGAGGAGCAGGCCGATCACGCCGAGCAGCACCGGGAGGATGTCCGTCGTGTGCTCGGCCGCGTACGTCACGCCGCCGGTGAGCAACGAGGGCGAGGAAGAGGGATCGGAAAGAGGAGGAAGCGACGAGGCGTTCCCCGTCGCGCCCTTCCCGACGCCGGATGATTCGCCGTTCTTCGGCGAGGAGGAGGCGACGCACGCGAGCGGCGGCAGCGTGAAGGAATCGACCGCGGTGATGTTCTCGCCCATCTCGAGGAGCAAGGAGCGTTCGGCGGCGATCCCTTTCTTGTCGCGCAGCCGGAGGACGAAGAGGTTCGGCCCGGGGAAGAGGGCGACGGCTTGCCGGTATTGGAGAGGGCCGACGAGTTCAACGCGCTCCTCGTGATGGTCCGCGAGACCGAGCAGTTCCACGGTGTAGTTCCCGCCCCCATCCAACGAGGCGGCGAGCGTGACGTTCTTCGCGGCCTTCCGCGCGCGGGTGTAGAACGAAGCGATGACGGGATGTGCGAGTTCATTGACGGAGTTGTTTTTCGTGGTTTTTGACGATGATCCAATCCGTATCTCTTCCGCGACCTGTTCGTCCAGCCCGTCGAGCACCACCCGGTACGTCCCGTCCTTCAGGCCGTCGTGCAGCACGACGGGGAGCGTCGCGTCGTAGCGCGTGAACCGCGTCCTCGCCGAGAACGAGGTGACGTCGGACGCCTTCTTCCCGTCCGCATCCTCGACCCAGAGCTTCACCGCGTACTTGCCCGTGTCCCCTCGGTACACGGTGACGTCGACGCGCATCGTGTCGCCCGCCCCGTAGCCGGCTTTCGGCTCGTGGAGGTCGCCGAAGCTGAGCGAAGACTCGGGAGAAGGCGACGCGGCCGGATCGCCGCGGACGACGAGGAGCCGCTCGTCCCCGGTCTGCTGCGCGGAGTTGTTGCACGCCACCATGGCGAGCCGGCCCCTGAGGATGTAGACGCAGACGTCGCCGCCGCAGCGCGGCGTGTAGCTCTTCTGGTTCGCGTTCTCCGACTCCTTGAGCGTCAGCGGGCTGCCGTCCAGGGCGTAGACGCCGTACTCGACGACGAACGGCGGCAGCCACGCGTCGTCGTTCCGCTGCACGAGCGTGCGGAACTTCACGGGCGAGCCGGCGTCGCGGATCAGCGCGTCGTCCGCGAGGTCGAGCGCGAGCGTGACGTCGCAGGGGATGGCGTACGGGTCGACCGCCGCGAAGGGAGCGCAGACGGGTGAAGAATCGGATGAGGTGTTCGACGTGACATTCATTCCGGCGTCGACGACGTCGACGACCGTGCCGCAGAGCGTGTAGTTCCCCGGCCCGTCGAGGAGCAGGGAGCCGGTCGCGGTCGTCGTGTAGGAATTCACCGCGCGGGCGAACGAGGCGTTCAGGAAGGGGAGACCGTCCCGGGTGACGGTGTACGCGACGGTGACGTTGACGTACGCGGTCTCGCCGGGCATGTGCACGTTGTTCGTGACGCGGAACAAGGAGGAGTAGTTCACGCCGAGGTAGACCGTCGACGGCAGGACGATGCTGAGCGAGACGGTCTCGTTGTCGTCGGCGGTGCTCGTCGATTCATTCTCCGTCGTTCCGGTCGTGTTCGTCGTATCCGTTCCTTGCGTACCGTTCATCGTTTCTGGAAGGCAGGGGGTTCCGCCGACGACGCCCCACGTCCAGTTCCCGTCGACGAGGACGAGCGAGCGTCCCGCGGAGGCGCCGCCGGAGTAGACCGCGACGAGCGAGAGGTTCCCGTCGGGGCTGGTGAGCGTGAGCGCATCCCCTCCGTTGTTGAGGCCATTCCCGATTGCGCCGCCCGCGGAGTAGATTGCGCAGCCCAGTCCGGCGTAGTCGAACCCGTCGTCCACGATGAGCGCGGTCGCGGGGGAAGAAGAGGCGTTCCGGAGGAGGACGAGCGTGTCGTTGGAGGAGGGGTCGGCGATCGTCCAGCCCGCGAGCGAGGGCGCGTCCGCCAGCTCGAGGAACTCGTGCCCGGCGTCCGCGCCGTCGGGGTCGTAATGGATCTCGGAGAAGGAGACCGCGGCGACGGGGGAGGAAGAGAGCGAGAAGAACGGGAAGAGGAGGGAGTACGTGAAGACGAGGAGGAGGACGGGACGTACGCCGATGAGCGCTCCGCGTGAAGATGCCATGCGCCGTCGTGGGGGCTCATCCTAGAAAAGCGTTGCGGGAGAAAAGACGGACAGGTTCCGGGAAACGGGGGGATTATCTCTTCCCGCCGGAAAACCGTCCCGGCAGCGGTCTCTTGCAGGTCGGGCAGCGACCGTCCTCGAGGAAGGAGACGCCCGCGTGCTGGGAACGGTCGACGAGGAGCGCGTCGCATCCCGGGCAGCGCGTGCCGTTCTCCAGGCCGGGCACGTTGCCGAGATAGACGAAGTCGAGATGCCTCTTCGCGATCCCTCTCGCACGGAGCAAAGTCCGGACGGGCGTCGAACCCGCGTTGAGCATCTTATAGTCGGGGTGGAACGCGCTGAAGTGGAGCGGCGTCCCCTTCCCGACGTTCGCGGCGATCCATTTCGCGAGCCGTTCGATCTCTTCGTCCGAGTCGTTCTCGCCCGGGATCAAGAGGTTGGTGATCTCGACGTGGACCCCCCCGTCCTTCAGCGCGACGACCGTCTTCTTGATCCGTTCGTGGTCCGGGACCTTGCATCTCTTCCTGTAGAACTCCTTCGAGCCTTTCAGGTCGATGTTCGCCGCGGCGATGAGCGGGATGAGCTTCTGCAGCGGCGCTTCCTCGATGTAGCCGTTGCTCACGATCGCGCATTCCATCTTCCGCTTCTTCGCGAGCGTCGCGATGGCGAGCATGTACTCGTAGAAGACGGTGGGCTCGGTGTACGTGAACGCGATGAGCCGGCAGCCCGCCTCCTCGGCGAGCGCGACGATCCTTTCAGGAGGGACATCCTCCTCCTGCCCGAGCGCCTCCGCGCGCCGCTTGCTGATCTCCCAGTTCTGGCAGAAGTCGCAGAAGAGGTTGCAGCCGACGGTCGCCAGGCTGAGGATCGGCTCGCCGGGATAGAAATGGAACAGGGGTTTCTTCTCGACGGGGTCGACGTGGATCGCGCAGGGTTTCGCGTACGTGAGCGCGTAGAGCGTCCCGTCCTTCACGCCGCGCGTGCCGCAGCCGCCGAGCTGCCCTTCACGCAAGACGCACCGCCGCGGGCAGAGCTCGCAGACGACGCTGCCGTCGTCCCGCTTCTTCCAGAAGAGCGCTTCCTTCATGGGAAAACGGAAGTCCTCCGCGTTCTAATAGTTTTTCCCATGAATATCTCCATCTACGACGTTCTCATCGCCACCTTGGCACAAGACCCGGGCGCGAACATGGTCCGCGGACCATCTGCGTGAGCGCCCGTTCTTTCCTCGGACCGGAGGGAGAACAACCGGCCGTGGCGATGAGAACGGAGGAAAAGGCGGAGGTCATAGCGATGAGGTTGAGGAGGATTATTTATTTTCTATATAGTAATATCTTCTGTCGCCATAACTATTTAAAAGAACCCTGCCCGTCCCGCATCGTATGACGGACGACGTCGCGAAGCTGGCGCAAGGGCTCAGCCCCCTCGAACGGAAGGCGGCGCCCCATCTCCAGAAGAGCGGCACGCTCTCCGAGCTCGCGGCCGCCGCAGGCATGCAGGACGTCGAGGCGATGCGCAGCCTCCAGTGGCTCGAAGGCAAGGGCTGCCTCACAATCAAGACCGAGGAGCAGGAAGCCCTCGTCGTCCTCGAACGCGGCCAGAAGGCGGCGAAAGACGGCTTGCCGGAGCTGCACGCGCTGAAAGCGCTCAAGGAGCAGAAGACGCTCACCGTCGCCGCCATCGCGGCCGTGCTGCCTGCGTACGACAAGCAAGCCGTGGGCGCGGTCGTCGGCATCCTCAAGAAGCGCGACATCCCCTTCGTCACGATCGACGGCAAGCCCGCGTTCAAGTGGGTGGACGCGCTGAAGATCCCCGAATCGGGGGAGCAGGCGCTCCTCGGGAAAGCGGCGAAGGCCGGCTGGCGGCTCAGCGTCGGCGCGATGACCGTCGAGGAGAGACGCGCCGCGACGGAGCTGGCGAAGCGCCAGGGCTACGCGACCATCGAGAAGCGAAAAGAGAAAAACTACACACTCACGCCCCTGGGAGAAAAAGTGAAAGTGCAGGCAACATCCGGAGGAGTTCAGAGAGTCATCGAAAAAAACACTCCTGAAATCCTTAAAGAGGAACTTTGGAAGAGGACTAATTTCATCTTCCGGCCGTACAACGTCACGATCAACGTCCCGAGAAAGACCGGCGGCCGCGCCCATTTCGTCAACGAGGCGATCGACTACATCAAGCGGATCTGGCTCGACCTCGGCTTCGAGGAGATGGAAGGCAGCCACGTCCAGACCGCGTTCTGGGACCTCGACTCGCTGTTCGTCCCGCAGGACCACCCCGCGCGGGAGATGCAGGACACGTTCTACCTCAAGGACCCGGCGAAGGGCAAGCTGCCCGCCGCGCTCCTCAAGAAAGTGAAAGCAGCGCATGAGAACGGCGGCGACACAGGCAGCCTCGGATGGCGGTACACGTTCAGCGACGAGGAAGCAGCAAAAAATTTATTGCGCACGCACACGACCGTGCTGTCCGCGCAGACGCTTCTCAAGATAAAAGAGGGGAAGTGCCGCATCCCGGGAAAGTACTTCAGCGTCAGCAAGGTCTACCGGAACGAAGCCCTCGACTGGAAGCATCTCTTCGAGTTCCACCAGGTGGAAGGCATCGTCGTCGACGAGCACGCGGACCTGCGCCATTTGAAAGGGTACTTGCGCGAGTTCTTCGGCAAGATGGGCTTCCCCGACGTCAGGATCCGGCCGGCGCACTTCCCCTACACAGAGCCGAGCGCGGAAGTGGATGTCTGGGACCCGCGCAAGAAGCAATGGGTCGAGCTCGGCGGCGCAGGCATCTTCCGACCGGAGGTCGTGAAGACTATCCTCGGCAAGGACGTCCCCGTGCTGGCGTGGGGCCTCGGCATGGAACGCATCATCAAGGAGTATTACGGCTTCGAGGACCTCCGAGACCTCTACCGGAACGACCTCGAACAACTGAAGACTGTGAAGGCATGGTTGAGATAAAATGCCGACGATCACCCTCAGCAAGAAGGAACTCCTCCGGGAAGCGGGCGTGAAGCTCTCCGACGAGCGGCTGAAAGACCGTATCAGCATGCTCGGGACGGATCTCGAAGGCATCGAGGGCGACGCGATCAATGTCGAGATCTTCCCGAACCGGCCGGACCTGTTGAGCCAGCAAGGGTTCGGACGAGCGTTCGCCGCGTTCATCGGCGCGAAGCCCGGGCTGCGGACGTACGACGTGAAGAAGCCGACGCAGAACGTGATCATCGAGAAGAGCGTCGCCTCGTGCAGGCCGTTCACCGCGTGCGCCGTCGTCAAGAAGCTGAAGATGACTGACGAGCGGCTGAAGGAGATCATCCAGGTCCAGGAGAAGCTGCACGTCACGTTCGGCCGCAACCGGAAACGGCTGGCGATCGGCATCTACCCCTGCGAACAGATCACCTTCCCCATCACGTTCAAAGGGATGAAACCCGCTGACATAAAATTCCGTCCGCTCGAGGCGAGAGGGGAGATGACCGCGCAGCAGATACTCGCGGAGCATCCGAAAGGGAAAGAGTACGCGCACCTCCTCGCCGGCCTGGACAAGTACGCGTGCTTCGTCGACGCGAAAGGGAACATCCTCTCCCTCACGCCAATCATCAACAGCCACCTCACCGGGAAGATCACCGAGAGCACGACCGAGGTGTTCGTCGAGTGCAGCGGCTTCGACCTCCGCGTCCTGCAGGAGTGCCTCGCCATGGTCGTGGCCGCGCTCGCGGAGATGGGCGGCGAGCTCCACGGCCTCGAGCTCCAGTATCCTGACAAGAAGATCGTCACGCCCGACCTGCGGCCGAGGAAGATGACCGTCGACGGGAACTACATCAACAAGCTGTTGGGGCTGGAGCTGAAGGACGACGAGTTCAAGAAGCTCTTCGCGAAGATGGGATACGGGTACGAGAAGAATTCCGTCCTGATCCCTGCGTACCGGACGGACATCCTCCACCAAGCCGATCTCGCGGAGGACGTCGCGATCGCGTACGGATACGAGCACGTGAAAGAGACGATCCCGAACGTCGCGACGCCGGGACAGGAAGCGCCGCTCGCGGTATTCGAGACGAAACTACGCCTGTTGCTCGTCGGCCACGGCCTCCTCGAATGCAAGAGCTACAACCTCGTCGGGAAAGAGACGCAGACCGCACGGATGCTCCTGAAAGCGGACGTCGTCGCGCTCGCGAGCAGCGTCAGCGAGGAGTACGACACCTTGCGCGCGTGGATACTGCCCTCCTTGATGGAGACGCTGCAGCGGAACAAGCGCCATGAGTATCCGCAGCGATTGTTCGAGATCGGCCGCGTCTTCTCGAAAGGCGACACCGAAACAGGCGTCAAGGAGAAGGAGCGGCTGGCCGTCGTCCTCTGCGGCGAGGACGCGGACTACACAGCCATCAGGCAGATACTGGACGACCTCTTCGCCAAGCTTTCTATCACGCCAGAATACGAGGAGACGGCGCACGCATCCTTCATCCCGGGGAGAGCGGCGCGCGTCAGCGTCGACAAAGAAGACCTCGCGTATATCGGCGAGCTCCACCCGCGGGCGCTGGAGAACTTCGGTCTCACCATGCCCGCCGCCGCTTTCGAGCTCGACCTGACGACGCTGTTCGGCCTGCTGAAGAGATAAGAGGACTACTTCTTCGTCTTCCTTGTCCGTTTCTTCTTGACGTCCTTTGAGCCGGTCTTCTTCGCGGATCTTCTCGGAGGGTCTTTGACGAGGATCTTCTTGGTGTCCGATCTTGATGCGCTCTTCTTCTCCTCGGCATCCGCATACATCCGGAACGTGAAGAGGAGGATGACGAGGGCGAGGAAGAACTGGAGCGCGAGCCGGACGATGAGGAGGAGGACGAACGCGACCACGCCGCCCGGACCGGCGGCCGCGAGGAACGCGCCCGGCAGGGAGAGGATCGAGGCAACTGCCGCCACGACGAGCGCGACGACGATGACCGTGAGAGCGCTCAGCACGACGTAGCCCGTCCGGTCGCGCAAGAGGCGGAAGCTCCGCTTCGCCGCCTGCCACGCCGAGAGGCGGTCGCGAATCAGCGCCGGCTCGGCGAAGAAGAGGCCGAAGCCGAGGAAGACGGCGAGGACGACGAAGACGAGGAGGAAGACGGCGAGCAGCACGATGAGCGCGAGCTTCGGCGCCGCGAGCGTCCCGAGGAACGCGACGAGCACGACGAGGAACGGCAACGCCGCGAGGAGGAAGAGGCCGACGCGGAGGAGCGTGTAGAGGAGCACCGGCACGTAGAACGCCTTCGCCGCGGCGAAGAACGCCTGGCCGGTCGCGCGCTTGCCGTCGGTGACGTCGTTGACCATGCCGAGCAGCCCGGCGGTGAACCACGCGCCGACCACGAGGAGGGCGAGCAGCCCGACGAGAGCGAAGATGATCGCGAAGAGGACGAGCTGCGCGGTCCAGACGAAGGATTGCGCGTCGAGGAGTATATTCAGCCCGGCTGCGGAGAAGAGCATCGCAGCGCCGCCGACGAGGAAGAGGAGGAGGAGGAGCACGGTGACGAGCGCCTGCGTGAGGAGCGGGACGAAGAGCGAGGGGTTGCGGTACGCGTCCGTAAAGGACTTCTTGAGGCTGTCGAAGTAGTCTGCCATGACGATATATGCGGGGCGAGCCTTTTTATTGATTGCGAATAGAAAGGCTCTTAGGCAGATGGAGTCGTCACCGGCCAGAGGGTGAGGCGAGCGAGGAAGGGGGGCGGAGCGCGACGGAGGGGATGGTTCCGAGGCTCCGAGGAACCTGGGAATGGAGTGACCATGCCCCTTACGGGGAGGAGCGCTTTCGAGAGGAGAAGCGATTGCCGAGCAGCCGGTGACGGCCACGGACGTGATTCGCCTAAGAGCCGGAGAGAAACGGGAAAAAGGAAAGGGAAAAGAGGGTTTACTCGTCCGCGGGCGTGACGCCGTCGACGTCGACGGGCTCTGCCTCGACGAGTTTCGCGGGCTTCGCCGCCTTCCTGACGGGCTTCTTCGGCTCGTCGGCGGGCTTCGCCTTCGCCTTGCGGACGCGCGTCGGCTTCTGCGCCGCCTTCTTCGGCTTCGTCTCCGTGACGGCGATGCCGAGCTTCTTCAGTGCGACAGCGACGTCCTTCGTCGACGCTCCTTTCTTCAGGTCGACCGTCTCGTTGAGCGGCTCGAGGTGCCTGACATTGCACTTCCTGCGGCGCGTCTCGCCGTCGATCAGCACCGTGTTCGCGTCGAGGACGTCGACGATGACGCACTTCCTGCCCGCGTCGCGGCCCGCCATCTTGAGGCAGATCCTTCCGGTATCGTACATTGCCATCCTGGTTCACCTCCTCTCGAGAATCGGGACGCGTCGCCGCAATCCCGGAGAGGCTTTCACTTCAGCTGTTCCGTCATCCGCTTCCGGAGGCAGGGGCTGCACAGGACGCCGCCGAACGGCCGCTCGGGCCGCTTCTGCGTCTTGGTCGCGTTCTTCGCCTCTGTCGTGCTCATCCGCGGGATGCCGGGGAGGGGCCGTCCGCAGTCCGCGCAGTGCGGCTGCTTCGACGTGCGCTCCTTGAACTTCAGTTCGGTCGTGCCGCCCGGCATCCGGACGTGGACCCGGCGGTAGTGGCCGCTCTTGAACTTTCCTTGGACCATGGTGTTTCACGCTCGAATGTTACTCAGCTGCCAAGCGAGAGCCATGCGGAGCGACGGACCCTTTAAAAAGATAACTGGAAAAGAAATTAATTATTTTCTATAAGGATAATAATTTAAAGAGAAAAAGTATTTAAAATATTATAAAATATATATACTTCCCATACATTTTATTCTGCGATGATACGCTACAATCCATTCAATCCCCAACAACCGGCCAGACCGGACTTCTTCGTAGGCAGAGAACCCGAGATCACAGAATTCGAGAAGCATCTCAGCCAAACAATTCATGGATCCCCGATGAACATGGCGATTACTGGAAACAAGGGGATGGGAAAGACCTCAGTACTGATGAAGTTCGAAGATATAGGACGACGCAACGAATGCCTTACGCTCAGACTCTCAAACTATGACGGTAACGTCAAAAATATCGTGGATTTCACAGATTACATAACAGCCAATCTGAAAAGGGAGATTCTCAGTAGAAAGCCCGTAGGAAAGAAAATCGAGAACATGAAGGACTGGATCGACACACTCAAACCGACGATTGGATGGAAAGATGCCCGCCTCACAGTGGAAAGGCAACAGGTAGTCCAAGAGATGTTTCGCGAACGGCTCGCCAGACTATGGAACGAGACCAAAGAAGAGTACAAAGCCATCCTGTTACTTATTGACGAAGCGGAGTCGTTGGAGAGCGTAGAGGGCATTCTCACCTTCCTGAGAGAAGTACTCCAGAGAATCTCGACGGAGCAGAAATATATGGTTGTGCTTGCAGGAAAGCTCAATTTCCCTGAACGAATGTCAGAATCGTTCTCGCCGTTAAACAGGTTTTTCCCGTCGTCACGTCTCGCACCATTTAATGAGGATGAAGTACGAAGTTACATAATACGCAAGCTCGCCACGGTTGATGTCGGAATAGATGACGATGTACTGCAACGCATCGCAAAGAGGTGTGAAGGACATCCGTACGTGCTTGTGGCGATGTGCTATCTGCTCTTTGATTCTCTCGAGGAGAAAGAGACCCATTTAACAGAGGGCATCCTGCATAGGTCGGAAGAGAAAATAAATGCGCGACTTGCGCAGGATTTTTTCTCTCCGATGTACCGCCCGCTCACACCACGCGCGAAAGAGATCCTATTGAAAATCGCGTCCAACATTAAAGGACTAGAATTCACGTTCAATGAAGCGGTAGAGTGGACTGAAAAACCGAAAAATTTTGTATCGCCTTACTTCAAGGAGTTGCTGAGAAAAGGGGTACTGAACAAGCCTGAGAGAGGGAGATATCAAATTTTTCACACACTATTTCTGGAGTATCTGAAGAAAGTCGCAGAAGAAGGAAATCAGAAATCCCGCTAGGACTATCGCCATTCACACGACGTTCAGGATCTTCCGGAGCAGGATGCTGAGGAGGATGCTGAAGATGATGTACGTGCCCAGCCAGCCGGGGTGCCAGCCGAAGAGCGAGACCGGCTCGAGCGGGTGCACGGGCTCGTTGCTCACCGTCACCTTGCTGATGGCGCCGCTGTACGTCTGCACGGGCGCCTCGTACTTCCGCTCCGGGCTGATGAGGAAGGTCTTCTCCACCGCGTCGCTGCCGTGCGTCACGGTCGCCTTGTACGTGCCCGCATCCGCGGAGAGCGTCCACGTCGCCTGGGAGTCGACGATCGGCACGGTGTCGTTCGGGACGAGGGAGACGTTCGCCGGGATGAAGGCGATCGAGGCGTTCCCGACGACGCCGGGCGAGAAGGAAGCCGTGATGTTGAACTGCTGGCCGGGCGCGATGTTGTAGAACGCCATCGACGCGTTGAGCCAGCCGAAGATGATGATGATCGGGATGAAGGTGTAGAGCGTCGGCTTGAAGCTGTGCTTCATCAGCTCGAAATTGAGGCTCATCGACTCCTGCTGGAGCTTCATCAGCTTCTCGGGGTCGTTCCGCGCCTTCTTCATCTTCTCCTGGAACTTCTTCAGCTCGCCCTTGAGGTGGCGCATCCGCGCCTGGTCCGTCGTGAACTTGTAGACGAGCGTGATCGCCAGCGTGATGAGGAACGAGATGAGGAAGATCGCCCAGAACGAGGGGAGAGAGAGGAGGGGACGCATCACAGGATCGAGGATCGCTTCGAACATTTTCTTCCTCTCGTCCGGCTCAGTGGCCGCTCATGAACTTCCGCATCGCGGGGTTCATGTCCATGAGGTGCTGCTGCGCAATCTGCTGGTAGAGCTGGTAGACAATCATGACGGTCAGGAGGATGCCCGTCCCCGAGCCAAGGGCGCCGGTCAGGTCCGCGAGCGCGGCGAGCGCGCCGACGGCGATGCTGCCGACGACGGTGAGCGGCCAGATGTACCGGGCGAGCAGCCGTTCCAATACCCGTTCGTCCTTCCGGAAGCCGGGGATCTGGAGGCCGGAGGACATGATCTGCTTCGCCTGCGACCGCGGGTCCAGTCCGGCGGTCTGGACCCAGAAGAGGCCGAAGATGACGCTGCCGATGACGAAGATGACGACGTAGATCAGCGTCTGCCAGACGCTCGTCCAGCCGAAGCTACCAGTGATGAGCTGCTGGAGCACGTTCGGCTGGTTGATGAGGCTCGCGAGCCAGGACAGGCTCGGGATGAGCCGGCCGAGGAGCTGGAAGTTCGCCAGCAGCGCAGCCACCAGGATGACGGGGATGTTGCTCGTGTAGAAGAAGTTGAGCGGCCACCGGATGCCGTAGCCGCGGACGCGGCCGAAGCTCAGCGGGATCTCCACCTTCATCGCCTGCGTGTACACGACGACGAAGAAGACGACGATCGTGGCGACGATGACGGACATCTCGATGAGCGCGGTCTGCGGGTCGCCGTTCGAGAGGCTCTTGAAGATCGCGGGGATCGCGCCGGAGGGGATGTCGGGGTTTGTCGGGGAGGGCAGCCAGTTGAAGGCGCGGATGAAGACCTCCTTCGAGACGCCGGCGGCGATGAAGAGGCTGATGCCGGAGCCGAAGCCCCACTTCGTCACGACCTCGTCCATGAACATGATGAGGACGCCGCCGAGGAAGAGCTGGAAGACGAGGAACCACGCCGGCATGCCCGCGATTGGGGCGAGGCCGCCGGTCAGGACGTAGATGAAGCCCTCGAGGATGACGAAGAAGACGCTGAGCAGCTTCTGGATGCCCTGGAATCTCGCTTTTCCCTCATGGCTGGTGAGGTCGAACTTCACGATCCCGGCGCCGTTCAGCAGCTGCAGCACGATGGACGCGGTGACGATGGGGCCGATGCCGAGGGTGATGATGCTGCCGAAGCTCGCGCCGAGCACGATCTCGAGGAACTGGAACTGGCTGAGCGCGTTGCTCCCGAGGCCGAAGACGGGGACCATGCCGAGGAGGAAGTAGAGGGTCAGGATGATGATGCTCCACTTCGCCTTCTCCTTGAAGGAGAGCTTCTTCTGCGTCGGCGCCTGCACCTCTGGCAGGTTGTCGAGAATCGTGTCCAGGAACGCCACTTCTTTTCCCCCGTCAACTACTGTTTTCTCTCACCGGATATGCTCCTGGAGGGTCGACCCGGGATTTATAAAAGCTTTGGCTGGAAAACAGGGAAAGAGACCTTAAAAAACGTATTGGGGAATGTCACGGAGAACTTATTTTCAGTCGCTGCGGCTCCTGATCCTCGCGTCCGACACACGATCCGAGGCAATATTCCCTTCGGAGCAGAACGGATATTCGACGCAATACTCAACGTAATAATAAATTAATAAAACGTAATAATGAAGAACAAATGAAGAACAAAAAAGAACGGAAGAAAATTGAAGAAGAATGATGGGGAAAGGTTTTACTCGTCCGAGTCTGACGCGGCCTTGCCGGCCTTCACCGTCTTCGGAGTTGTCTGGGTGACCATGCCGCCGGCCTTCTCGATCTTCTCGACGGCCTTCGCGGTCGCGCGTCCGACGGTGAGGTCGAGAGGGACGTTGACGATGCCCGTGCCGAGCAGCAGGTCGTATCCTAGGGCGTTGAGGTCGACGCGGAACGCCTTCCCCTTCGCGGCCTTGCCCTCGCGCACCAGCCGGTCGACGGTGCTCGCGACGTGGCCGACGTTGATCGGCCGGTTTTCGACGACGGATTTCGAGGTGAAGCCGTGCTTGCCGTACCGGTCCATGTCCTTCCAGTAGGAGGGCTTCTTCGCGTCGCCCCTCTTGCCGCTGCCCGCGTTGCCGCGGCCGCCGCGATGACCGGCTCCCCGGTGCTTCTTCATCGCGCCCCAGCCGTGGGTCGTGCCGGCCCGCTGCCGGGTGTTCTTCTTCCGTCGCTTGATGCTTGCCATGTGATCTTCACCTTTCTCGTGCCGCCG
Organism: Candidatus Woesearchaeota archaeon; assembly: GCA_014874255.1. Classification (GTDB taxonomy): domain Archaea; phylum Nanobdellota; class Nanobdellia; order Woesearchaeales; family UBA525; genus UBA153. The sequence continues at coordinate 20,492 of JACWAN010000086.1, read as the reverse complement.
CGTCCTGCTCGCGTACAGCTGTGGACGCCGAAGGGACTCGTCCCCGGATGGGGCAACCCCCTACTCGTCCTCCACTGTCTTTTTCGCCACGCTCGCCCGTAAGGACGGTGGCGGCACTCGTGATGAAACCTGTTGAATGTGCTGCTACTCAGAGCATGCGGAGGACGAGGGCGTCCATCTTCGCGCCGCGGTCGCCCAGAGCCCCTCCTTCCGCGAAGGACTTCTTGATGCCCTTGCGCTCGAAGCCGCCGCGGGGCGGGTGGAGCCGGTAGAACGGCTTCAGCTTCCCGGAGGCGTCCTTCACGCCGCGCTTCTCGTCGAGCAGCCGCTTCGTCTCCGCGGTAATCGTGCCGTAGGCGATGTAGTCCTTGCACTTGCGGAGCTGGCCGCGCGTCTCCCGCGTGTCCGGGAGGACGACGCAGACGTGCTTGTTCCGGAGCCGGAGCGAGCCGAGCGCCTGGAGGATCTCCGCCCTGATGCCGATCTCGCCGCGGACCATGAGCGCCGCGAGCAGGCCGCCGCCGGCCGCCTTGGCGGGCTTCTGCTGCGGCTTCTCGGCCTTCGGGACCTTCTCCGTCGTCTGCTGTTCGGTCATGGTGTTCATCTCTTGGATTGCCGCGTCACGGGGCGGCGGCCGCCCTTCGCGCCCGGCTTGGCGCCGCGTCCGCGCTTCTTCGGGCCCTGCTGCTGCTCGGCGCGGGCCGCCGCGGCCTCCTTGGCTGCGGCGATCTCCTCGTCGCTGCGGTGGGCGCCGCCGTCGAGGATGGCGAGCCGCTCCATGTGCTGTGGCAGCACCTTCGTCGTGCTGAGCTTCCGGAGCGCCTGCTCGAGCGCCTTGATGAAGTTAATCTTGTTCTTGGTCTGGCCGTACGTCTTGGACCAGACGTTCCTGATGCCTGCGAGCTCGAGGACCTTGGCCGCCTGCTTCTCTACGACGAGGCCCTTGCCCTTCGGCGCAGGGAGCAGCCGGACGATGACGCTGCCCGTCTTGCCCTCGACCGCGAACGGGATGGAGTGCGGCTCGCTCGAGGCGTCCTCCCAGGAACCGGTGCCCCGCCGGATGCGGAAGAGGTTGAGCTTCGCCTTCCGGACGGCCTTCTCGCGGGCGGGCAGCGTCTCCTTCGCGCTGCCCAGGCCGATGCCGACGTGACCGTTCCGGTCGCCCACCACCGCCATCGCGGTGAACTTGGGCTTGTTCCCCTCCATCGTCTTCTTCTGCGTCTGGCGGAAGATGCGGCGCTGGCCGCCGCCGAACTTGCCTTTCGCCTGGCCGATGAGGAGCAGGTCGTTCTCGAGCGCGAGGAGCGAGTCGACGATCTCAGGCTCGAGGATCGCGCGGCCGCCGTCGAGAATCTCGTCGATCGAGGCAATCTCCTTGTTCTTCACCATCCGGCCGAGCTCGGTCTTCGGCTGCCACGCGTCGAGGTTCGGCGCGTCATCCTCTCGTCTCGGTCGTTCCCTCATTGAGCATCATCTCCCTTCTTCCCGGCCTTCTTCTCGCCGCCTTTTCCGGCCTTCTTCTCGCCGTCCTTCCCCGCGGACTGCTTCCCCTCGGGCTTGGCCGGCGCGGACTGCGGCTTCTCGGCCTTCCTGGCCGGACCGCCCTTCTGGCCGGGCTCCTGCTTCTGCGGCTTCTCCTTCTTGGGAGCGGGAGTCGGAGGCGGGAGCGTCGCGCCGAGCTTCGCGGCGAGCGCCGCCACGTCCGCCGGCTTCGCGCTGGTGAGGTGCGCGCCGTTGATCCGGTCGCCGGCGGGGAAGATCTCCTCGCCGACCGGGATGGAGAGGCCTGCGTCAATCGCGCCCTTCACCGCCGCGTAGATCGCGGTGCCGGCGCGGTGCTTCTGGAACCCGAGGTCGACGATCGCCTCCGTGACTTCCAGCTCCTTCGCGCGCTTGGCGAGGAGGAAGCCGGTCAGGTACGCTGCCGGCGTCGACTTGGTGCTATGCGTCCAGCCGTGCTTGAGCAGCTGCTTCGAGGAGACGGTCGCGAGCACCCTGTCACCGGCCGGCTCGTACGCAACGAGCTGGAGGACGACGTGCCTGTTCGACTTGCGCACGACGAGGCGGGGCCTGCCTGACTTGAGGAGCGCGAGGCGCTTCTTGTAGTTCGTCCTGCCTTCACGCTTCCGCCGGAACGGGAGCACGTGTTTCGCTTCTGTCATGGAACATCAACCTTGTCTTGTTTTGCTCGCGTTTTGCTCACTCGGTCTTCCTGTGCGGCTTCGCCGCCGTCGTCTTCGCGGCGGTCTTGGACTCCTTCGGCCCCTTGGACTGCTTCGCCGCAGAGGCCTTGGCGGGCTTCGCCGCCTTGGTCGCCGCCTTGGTCGCGTCGGCGGCCGCCGCGTCGCCGCGCTTCGCGCCGTCCTTCGCCTGCCAGAGACGCCTGTCGTCGATGAAGAGCTTGATGTGGCGCTTGCTCCTGAAGAAGCCGCCCTTGCTCTTGAGGTAGAGCTCGCGGTAGGACTTCAGGCTGACGAGCCCCTTCTCCTTGAGCTCGAGGAGGAATGCGCGCTGCCCCCGGATCTTCGTCATCCAGGCGCGCTTGGAGTCGTTCGCCGCGTTCGCGGTCCCTTTCCGGCTGCCTTCGCCGCGCTGGAGGCCCTTGCGCTTCTGCGCGCGCGTCTTCCGGGCACGCGCCCTGCTGACGCCCTTGACGGGATGCGCGGTGACGATGCCGTCGCTGATCAGGAGGCGCATGTCGGACTTGGTGATCGCCTCCTTGATGTCGTGGAGGCGCGCGGGGTCGAACCGGACGCGCTGCGGCCCGCAGCCGAGCAGGCTGGCGGCCACCCGTCGTTGTGCATCGAGCTTCATGGGAACACCTGGATATTCTCTGATACGGATACCTGCTCACATCTTCTTGGTGAGGACCTTCTGCTTCTCGTCCTCGAACGCCTTCTCCTTCTCCTCCTCGGAGGGTTCGGGAGCGGTCGCGTCCGTCGGCTCGGCCGCCTTCGCGGTCTTGGCCTGCTCGGCCTTCGCCTTCTGCTCGAGGGTCTTCTTCTCCGCCTTCTTCGCCTTCGAGGTGCGCTTCTCCGTGCGCGCCTTCTTCTGCGCGGCGAACCGCTCCTTGATGCGGACGAGCGCCGCGCTGTCGAGGTTGAGGACCGTGACGGACTTCTTCGCCGCGTACTCGAGGAGCTGCTCGCGCCGCTTCGCGCCGAGGCCGGCAGCGAGGACGGCGCCCTGCGTCTTCGCGTCGAGCGCGTCGAGCTGCGCGGCCGTGCTCACCGGCACGGGGAGGAGGCCGCTCTTGTGGAGGCCTTCGACCGCCGTCGGGCTGCCGTAGCCCTGGGAGATCGTGCGGCTGTAGCCGCGCTTGTTGAGGCGCATCTTGCTCTGGTAGCCGCGCGGCTTGCGCCACGAGGGGCTGAGCTTCGCCTTCTTGTGCGAGTCCTGGCGGTGGAAGACGGGCTTCTTCGCCTTGCGGACGCGTCGGTGCTCGAGGGCCTGTTTCTTGTCCATGAGTATCAATCCTTGATCGCTATGCGTTCTTGTCTGCCTTCTTGTGCGTTCAGACGAGCTTCTTGTCGCCCTTCTCGACGATGAAGATGCCGTCCTGGAAGATGCGGGTGTCGAAGCCCGGCCGGCGGCTGAGCTGCTCGATGTCCGCGGCGACCTGGCCGACGATCTCCTTGTCCGCGCCGGTGACGGTGACGGTCTCGCCCTCGACCTTGACGTCCGCGCCCTCCTTGAGCGCGAGCGTGCGGGGCACCTTCTCGCCGATGAAGTTCTTGATCTCGAACGTGCGTCCCTTGACGCCGACGCTCATCGGGAAGTGGCCGCTGCACACCTTGAGCCGGTACGTGAACCCTTCGCTGACGCCCTTCACCATGTTCTTGGCGTGCGCCCGGAAGGTGTAGAGCCGCTTCTTCTGCTGCAGGGTCGCCTGCTTGGACGTGAACGTGATCTTGCCGTCTGCGATGATGATCGCGATCTTCGGGTCGAAGAAGGCCTTCGCGATCTCTCCCTTGGGACCGGTCACCGCGAACCGCTTCGTCACGGCATCGTAGCTGGCCGTGACCCCGGACGGGAGGATGATGGTCTCCGTGAGCTTCTCGATTCTCATGATGGTCAACTCTTCTGGTGGTTGGTGGTTGGTTTTCTAGTAGCAGTAGCTGATCAGGGTGCCGCCGAGGGCGAGTTCCTTCACCTGCTCGTGCGTGAGCAGCCCCTTGCTGGTGCTGACGATGATGATGCCGAAGCCGCGCGCCGGGAGGAAGCGCTTCTCGAAGCGCTCGAACTCCGCCTTCTTAATCTGGTAGCGCGGCTTGATGACCCCCACCTGGTTGATGCGGCCGTTGAGCTTCACGGTGAGGAGGTCGCCCTTCGCGTCCTGCGCGACCTCGTAGCCCTCGAGGTAGCCGGCCGCGGCCATGATGTCGAGCACCTTCCTGATCAGGACGGAGCTGTTCTTCGTCACGATCTCCTTCTTGCCGCGCCGCTCCGCGTTCTGGATCGCGCTGAGCACGTTCGCGAGTGGGTCGTTGAGCGTCATGATGCATTCTCCTTTTCGTCTTGCGTTCCTTCAGGGTTCCTTCAGCTGTACTGCTTGAAGCCGAGCTCGAGCGCGTAGTCGCGGAAGCACTTGCGGCACAGGTTGATGCCGTACTTGCCCACGTGGGCGTGCGGATTGCCGCAGTGCTGGCACTTCTTCGTGGCGGCGCCGTACGCGCGCTCCTTCGGCAGGTTGTTCTTGAGGTACTTCGCGTACTTGCCGGGCTTCTTCCCGATCTGCTTGAGGACCTTGGTGTGATTGGTGGTGGTCATCCTTACTCCTCCTCGAACCGCGTCTTGAAGCGCTCACCCATGAAGGCGATCGCCTCTTCCGGGGCGATGACGTGCTGCTGGCCCGGCTTCGCCGGCCGGACGCGCCTGCGCTTGGTCCGGTAGCCCGGCCGCTCGAGCGTGATGCAGGCCTGGAGGCCGATGATCCCGATCTCGGGGTCGTACTTCGCGCCCTCGATGTCGATGTACTCGGGGATGCCGAAGCTGACATTGCCGGCTTCGTCGAGGTTGCTCGGCTTGAGCTTGTTGGACTTCGCGGCGAGCAGGCGCGGGATGAGCTTCTCGGCCGCCTCGCCCCTGATCGTGAGCTTCAGCCCGATGGGCAGCCCCGGCCTGAGGCCCCATGCAGGGATCCTCTTCTGCGTCTTCGTCTTGACCGGCCTGATGCCCGCGAGCTGCTCGATGAGCTTCTCGCCCTTGGCGAGGATCGCCTGGTCCTTGCCCGCCCCGATATTCAGGGTGAGCTTCTCGATCCGGATCTGACGCATGGGATTCATGAGTATCAGCTTCTGTGTCGCCATCTCACTCTCTCGCAAGCTTGATGGCCGGTTTCTGGGCGCCGAGCACGAAGAGGTGCTTCGTGATGGTCTCAATCTCGCCCTCGGCCGCCTTGACCGCGGCCTTGGCGTCCGTGAGCGCGGCGAGCGTGCCGGTCGTGCCGACGTGCCTGCCGCCGGTGACGAGGACGAACGCGCCCTCCGCGAGCGGGTAATGGTGCTTGACCTTCTTGTCGAACGTCGCGAGGACGGTGGAGCCGACCTTCTCCGCACCCTTGGGCACGATGATGGTCCAGCCGTTGTGCAGCCCGAGCTGGAGCCTGCCGCCGGGCAGCAGGGTCTTCGTCACGACCTTGAGAGGGACGAGCGTCGCCTCCTCGCCCGCGATTGGCACCGCGTGCAGCGTGTTCCGCTTGTCGATGAGGATGCGGTAGCTCGCCTTGAGCGCGGGGAACGCGACGACGTCCATGAGGCCGATCATCGTCTCCGGCCGCTTGACGCGCTTGCCGTTGACCAGCACTTCTTGTGTGTTGAGCAGGAAGCGGACGCCGCGCGTGATCCGCGCGAGGCCGAGGACGTCCTTGAGGAGGATGGAGATCGGCATGCCGGTCGCCATGCTGTGCGCGCCGGTCTGCGGCCTGACGATGAAGACCGTCTCCCGCTTCGGGATCGGCCAGGTCTTGGGCGCGGTGATGCGTTTCAGGTGGTTCTTTACCATGTGGATTCGCCTTTCGTGATCGTGTCTATTCCTTCTTCGGCGCGGCGGCCGCCGGCTTCTGCCCGGCCACGGACGCCCTCGGAGCGGGCTTCTGCGCCGGCTTCGCCGCCGCCTGCGCAGGCGTGTGCTTCAGCCGGCGCCGGTCCGTCGCGAGGGCCGTGAGGAGGCAGTTGCTCGGCCGGAGCGGGTACTTGGCGCTGCCGCCCTGGAGCTTCTGCGTCTCAATCTTCGCGACGTGGATGCGCGCGTTCTTGACGTCGACGGTCTCCACCTTGCCCTCCTTGCCCTTGTGCGTGCCGCGGAGCACCTTGACGGTGTCGCCGGCGCGGACGCGGAGCGCGCGGACGCCGTACTTCTGCCGCAGCTCCTTGGAGAGGTGGATGTGGAGCTGGACGCCCTTGAGGTGGAGCGGCGCGTTATGGACGTACTTGCGCTGCTTCCGCGGCTGGGTGCTCGCTTTCCACTTGGTCGAGTGCGCTTGTCTCATTCATGACACCTTTGAACGGCATGTATCCATTGGCTCTACAGTGATCTGCTCTACAGTATCTTACAGTATGATGCTGGCGACCTTGGCGACCGCGGGCCACCGGGCGCAGGCCTCCTTGGCGAGCGGCCCTTTGAAGATCGTGCCCTTCGGGTTGCCCTTGTCGTCCTTGAGCACGACGGCCGCATTGTCCTCGAACTTGACGTGGGTGCCGTCCGGCCGCCGGTACGACCGGCGCTGCCGCACGATGATGGCGAAGACGACCTGCTTCCGCATGTCCGGCCGGCCTTTCTTGACGCTCGCCATGACAAGGTCGCCGATGCCGGCTTCCGGCATGCGGCCCTTGCGGGTCTTGAGCCCGACGACGGTGAAGACCTTGAGGAGCTTCGCGCCCGAGTTGTCGCACGTCGTGACGTACGCGCCCACGGGGATGCCCCTCGTCATGTTCGCCTTGATCGCTTTCATGTTCGTCCACTCGTTCCGGTCGGTCTGTCAGTCTTGCTGCGGGCTCATTCCTGCTTCTCGGCGGCCGTCTCGGCCTTCGCCGCGTCTTTGCCGCCGTTCTGCGGCTCGTGCTTCCTGATGACGATGAAGTGCTTGGTCTTGCTGATCGGCCGGGTCTCCATGACGGTGACCTTGTCGCCGACCTTGGCGTCGATCTCGTCCGGGTTGTGCGCCTTGATCTTGGAGTAGCGGCGCTCGTACCGCTGGTACTTCGGCACGTAGTGCCTCCGCTCCCAGGCGACGGTGACGGTGCGCGCCATCCGGTCGCTGACGACGGTGCCGATGAAGGTGCGGCCGTGCGTGGTGAGGGGCGCGCCCGCCGTGACGGCCTTCACCTCCTGCGCCGCGGCCTTCTTCCCGGCCTTCTCCGTTCTCTCGACCTTCTCAGCCATGATCATCCACTCCTTATCTCCTGAATCCCCTGGGGCCGTTGTCGGGCTTGACGTCGATCGTGTCCGGGCTGAAGCCGAGCGCGACCAGCTCCTCCTTGACGTTGCGGAGGTGGACGCCCTGGAGCGCGATGACGCCGTCCTTGCCGGTGCCGCCGCAGGCCAGTTTGTTCTTCAGCTTCTTCGCCAGGTCCTTGATGTCGACTTCGTGCTCGTTGATGCCGCTGATGACCGTGTATGCCTTCCCGAATTTCTTGCGTTCGACGCTGACCGTTATCCGTTGGCTCTCGCGCGCGATCTGGTCGCAGACGCAGAGGTCCTCGGGCAGCCCGCAGGTCGTGCATATCGTGCTCATCTCGGCGTAATCCTCCTTGGTTCTCCTTTTTTCCTTCTCTTTCCTGTTCTCTGTCTATCGCATCCACACTATCTGCCGCATCTACTGTTCGCGTCCCTTCTCGGTGAGGAGGGTGCTGATGCGCGCGACCCTCTTCTTGAGGTTCTTGATCTTGCCGGCCTCCTTGGCCGCGCCGCCCATGGCGAGCTGGGCGCTCTGCTTGACGAGCTCGAGCTGCGCGGCGGCCATCTCCTTCTGGAGGTCGGCCGCGCCCCTCTTCTTCAGCTCTCCGAAAGCCTTGTTCATGAGTATCAGTCCTTGCGTCTCTTCGCGCCAGTCTCTTCACGCTGGTCCGTGCCGTCGGCCTCTGTCGGCTCGTCGTCCGCGACGGCCCCAGGGGTCTCGGCCGCGTCCGCGGTCTCCGTCCCGGCGGCATCCTCAGGAACGTTCTTGGGAACGTCCTTGACGTCCTTGGGATCGTCCTTCTTCGCCGCCTTCTTGGCCTTCTTCGGCTTCTCCGCGCCGGCCTTGACGTCATCGCCTTCCATCTTCGCCTTGGCCGGCCGCTTCTTCGGCTTCGCGTCCTCGGCCTCGGCCTTCGCCTCGACGGCGGCGACCGCGGCCTCGAGCTCCTTCGCCTCGGCGTGCATGGTGACCTCGTCGACCTTCTCCTCCGGCTCGGAGGCGATGATAATCTGGTCGGGCAGCTTCGTCGTCGGCGGCATGATGCTCACCTTGACGCCGACCGCGCCCGACTTGAGGATCGCGGTCTTGTACGCGATGTCGACGCCGGTGATCGCGACGTCGCCGCACTTCTTCAGGTAGCCCTTGTAGAAGCGCCACGTCTTCGCGCGCTGGCTGGGGATCTTGCCGCTGATGAGGATCTCGACGCCGAGCGCGCCGGCGTTCATGACGTCGTCCATCGCGCGGTGGCCGACGCCCTTGAACCGGGCGCTGCCGAACCGCTCCATGCTGTTGACGATCATCTCCGCGATGATGTTCGCGTCCAGGCCCAGGTTCGCGACCTCCTCGATCTCGATCTGGGGATTCTCGAGCTTGAACTCCTCCTTGAGCGCTTCCGTGAGCTTCTGGATGTTGCTGCCGGCGCGGCCGACGACCAGTCCCGGACGGGACGCCTTGATGAGGATCTTGTCGCCGAGCGGCGTGCGCTGGAGCTTGATGTCGGAGAGCCCGACCCTGCTGAGCTGCTCGCCGACGAACTGCTTGATCCTGAATTCCTTCAGGTTCTGCGCCACGAATTTCCGCTCGATCGCCATCCTAGTTCACATCCTCGTGATCGTGAGCCTTCTTCGCTTCCTTGCTCTTCGGTTCCTTGTGGATATCGCTCTCGGCCTTCTCGGCCTTGGGCTTCGCCGTCTTCTTCGGGACCGGCCTGGACTGGACCGGTGCGGCCTTCTTCGGCTCGGCCTTCTGCTCCGGTCTGGTCTCGGCCTTCACATCCTCCGTCTCGGCGTCCTCCGTCTCGGATTCCCTCCTCTTCTCGGGCTCCGTCTCGGCATTCGTCGAGGCGCCCTTCTTCGGCTCGGCGGGTGAGGCGGCCCCGGTCGTCACGGCCTTCTCCTTCTTCGCCTTGCGCGGCTGGCGCTTCGAGCCCTCCGTCTCCGCAAGGACGAGGTCGAGGCCGGTCCGCTTCATCGCGATGCCGCGCCGCCGGCCGGCATGCATCGGCTGGCTCGCCTGCTGCGCGGAAATGTGGACGATCCTGAGCGGGGTGCCGAGCCCCTTGTTCTCGGCGTTCGCGACGCCGAGCCTGATGAGCTTGAGGAAGACGGACGCAGCCTTGACCGGGTATCGGCCCGCGGCCATCGCGCCCTTGCGGTGGCCGACGGCGTTCGTGAACCGGGTGAACGGCACCGCCTCCTTCTTGGCGACGACCGCCTCGAGGTACCGCTCGGCCTTGTCCGTCATCATGCCGCGGATCCGCTTCGCCACCTCGATCGAGGTCTTGAAGCTGATCGGCGCGTCCGGAAAGGCGGCGCGCGCCATGGTCTCCGGCTTGTAGCTGGTGAACGAGGTCTTCATTGATCGTCACTTCTTCCTTAGTCCTTTACTCTGGTCCTTTACTCGCGTTTAGTCCTTTACTCGCTTGCTCACTCCTTCTTCTCCTTGCCGGCCGACTTGGCCGCCGCAGCCTCGGCGTTCTTGGAGCTGACGCCCGCGGCGGAGTGCTTGGTCGGCTTGCGCGTCAGGGCGTAGCACCCGAGACGGTTGCCAATCATCTCCGGCTGGACGAGCACGGGCAGGTACTCCTTCCCAGTGTGGACGAGGATGGTCTTGCCCGCCATGCTGGGCAGGACGAGCATGTCGCGGCTCTGCGTCTTGACGCGGTCGCGCTTCGCGAGCTTCCGGAGGAGGCTCTTCTCGTCTTCGCTGAAGCCGCGGCGGATCTTGCGCCGGGCGTCGCTCGTGAAGAGGAGCGCGAGCTCATCGATGCCCATCGCCTGGAGCTCCTCGATCGTGCGTCCCCGGTAGCTGAATTCCTTGCGTGCCATGTGCTCATCCCGTCAGTTCTACTTGTTCCTGCCCGTGTGGCGCGGCCGGATCATGCCGACCATACGGCCCGGCGGCGCGTTCTTCGGCGCGATGGTCGGCCGGCCCTTCCTGCTGGTGCGCTTGCCGCCGAAGGGGTGATCGACCGCGTTCATCGCCGTCGCGCTGACGATCGGCCAGTACCGGTTCTTCGCCTTCGCGTAGTGGAACTTGATGCCTGCTTTCAGGAACGGCTTCTCCTCGCGGCCGCCGCCCGCGACGACGCCGAGGCTCGCCTTGCACTCGGGGTTGAACTGCTTCCGCTTCTTGCTGGGCAGCTGGACCATGACGCCGGTCGGCGTCTTGCCGACGATGCGCGCGACGCCGCCCGATGCGCGGACGAACTTGCCGCCGTCGCCAGGCTGCGCCTCGATGTTGTAGATGAGGCTGCCTTCGGGCAGGCTCTTGAGCGGCAAGGTATTTCCGAGCTCGAGGGGCGCGGACTCGCCGATGAGGATGCGCTGCCCCGTCCGGACGCCTTCGGGCGCGATGAGCAACCCGTCCTCGCCGTCCTCGTACTTGACGCGGGCAATCGGGGCGGTGTGCATCTTGGAGTGGATGAACGCGAGGATGACGGCGCTGCCCCTGTTCTCGACGCGTGCCTGGCCGACGGCGTTGAAGCTGTGCCTCCGGTAGGAAGGGCTGCCCTTGCCGCGCTTCTGTTGGATCAGGTTCTTGCCCATCGTGCATCACTCGTTATATCGTCCGTCATCATTGCCTGCATCATTGCCCGGTCTACATGAGCCCGAGCTTCGACGCGATGTCGATCGCGGGCGTCTCGGGGCCGAACTGGACCGTGGCGCGCTTCTCCGCACCGGGCGTGATCGTGGTGTTGACCCGGAGGACCTTCGCGTCGAAGAGCTTCTCGAGCTCCGCCTTGATCTGCGTCTTCGTCGCCTTGAGGTCGACCATGAAGACGAGCTTGTTCTCCGTCTCGATGATCCTGATGGATTTCTCCGTGCTGACGGGGCGCTTGATGATCATGCGGCCTCACCCGTCGCCTTCGCGGCCTTGGTCTCGTTCTTCGCCGTTTTCGCGGCGTTCTTCGCCGGCTTGCTCCCGGTCTTCTCGGCGATCGCGGCGGCCTTTACGGCCTTCTCCTTCTTCGAGGAGATCGGCTTCACGGGCTTGGCTGCGACGCTGGTCGCCGGCTTGTCGGCGAAGAGGCTCTCTTCCTTGAGGATCTTCATGGCTTGCTCGGTGAAGAGCGTCGCCCGTCCGGGGTGCGTGCCCGGGGCGAGGAGCTCCGCGTTCAGGCCGCGGACCGCGGCGATCGTGACGCCGGGGATGTTCGCCGCGCTGGTGGCGAGCTTCGCGCCCTCTCCCCCGACGACGAGGAGGAGGCTGGTCGCGCGCTTGGTCTTGCGACCGCGCATCTTCGCCTTGCCGGCGCGGACGGTCTTGGTCTCTGCGCGGGCAAGCTCGTCGGCGAAGCCGAGGCCGAGGAGCGCGGTGATCGCCTCCTTCGTCTTCGCGATGGATTCGAAGCTGTTGTCGAGGATGAACGGGTATTCTGCCGGCAGCTTGTGGCCGCGCCCTGTGACGATGGACCGGTCCATGACGGCTGCGAGCGCGCTCCTGATGGCTTTCCGGTTCTCGCGCTTGTTGATCTTCTGCTCCCAGACCTTCTCCGCCTTCGGCGGATGTGCCCTGCGGCCGCCGACGGTGCCGGGAGCGAGCGCGCCGACGTAGAACATCCGGATGCCCCTCCTGTTGAGAATCTTGCGGGGGACGCGGCTGATGCCCTGGCCGTAGCTGCCGCGGTAGTTCCGCCTTCTGCGGGAGAGCTTGGCGCTGACGCGCATGCCCGCGTCCGGGTCGGCGCCGTAGGGCTGACGGGCAGCGGCTTGGAGGCTGAAGACGGCGCGCTGGATCAGGTCGCGGCGCACGGGCTCGCTGAACTGCTTCGGCAGCTCGAGGTCGCCCTTCTTCGCCTTCTTCGCGTCGATGATGGGGAGCTTCATGGTCGTTCCTTCGTGAGCTTGATATTCCGTGAGCTTGATGGTTCCTATCCTTCTCTTGTTCAGCGTCCCTGCTTGGACTCGAGGCTGACCGTCTCGACGGTCGGCGTCACCTGGTTGTCGTACAGCCGGACGGCCTTGGTGAGGGTGATCATCCGCTTCTTCGGGCCCTGGAGGCTGCCCTTGACGATCGCGTACTGGTTCCGGACGGTGCCGAAGTTGATGAACCCCCCCTTCGGGTTGACCTCTTCCGGCTTGTCGCCGATCCTGATGATCTGGTTGTTGTACTGGACGCGCTGGTGGTAGCCGGTCTGGCCCGCGTGCGCGACCCGGTAGAGGGAGTGCTGCTGCGCCGACCAGCTGCCCAGGCTGCCGGGAGCTCTCCGTCCCTTCTCGCTCTTGTGCGGCTTGAGGCCGATGCCGAACCGCTTGACCGGGCCCTGGAAGCCCTTGCCGCGCGTGATGGCGTGCGCGTCCGCGTACTCGCCCTCCTTGAAGACCTCGTTGATGGTGATCTCCTTGTTGAGGTGGTCGTTGATCCAGGCGAGCTTCTCCTCGTTGGTGCCGCCGATCGCGGCCTCGAAGATCTCGGGCTTCTTCTTCCCGATGCCGGTCTTCCCGGGCTGGGTCATGATCGTGACGCGGATGTCGCTGTACTCCGCGGGCTTGACGTCCTTGAGCTTCTCCTCGTCCGTCTTCTTGGTGAAGACCTTGCGGAAGAGGTGCTTGTCCTTGCCGACGACGATCTCGCCGACGGCTTTCGCGCCGTACGCATCTTCCTTGTAGAGGCGGACGCTGTAGAGCTTGATGGGGGGGCAGTCGAGAATGGTGGAGGGCAGGGAAATCGTTTCGCCTTTCGATTGGCTGTTCTTCCGGGCGTCGGTCGCCATGACGTGCGTCATGCCTGCCTTGTACGCGGGGAAAGCGAGGAGTCCTTTCTCCTTCTCGTTCCATCCGCGGACGCGCGCGTACTGGCGCTTGGCGCGCTTTCGCGGCCAGACCTGCATGCTGCCGTGCCGGGGTGATTCTCGCTTGCCCATGTTGGTATCTCGCTAGTGAGGCGTATGCCTTTCGGCTGTGCCGTTGCTATGGCCTTTTGCGGAGGTGCGCTGCGAGAACCGAGTGTGTCGGTACTGAAAAGCGCATCCCTTCTCAGGCCTTGGTCGGCGACCCCTGTGGAGCCGGTCCGACAGTGCTTCCCTTTCGGGTAGTTCGTGGAGAATCGGGAACCCTTTATAAACCTTTGCGTCGACGGAGAGAGGGGGAAGAACGCGTTTCCCGACGGGAAAACAAAACGACGCTATGGAAAAGAAATAGGAGATAGACAAAGTGCGCCACGAGACGTTTCAACCGTGGGCGTCGCCTTGGAACGATTGACGGGCGCGAACATGGCGCAACAGCGCCATCACGGTGAGCGCCCGACTAAACCTCGGACCGGAGGGAGAACAAATGCTCCGCGACGCCCAAAAAAAAAAGAAAAAGGAGTCCTCATCCACAAGGTTTATCTACTACGACCGCGAGGAGATCTTATGCCTGACCCGGTGGAACCGCTACACCTCGAACGGATCCTCAAGATCGAATCAGAGATGGTCAGGAACGCGAGAGACGCTCTCGAGGCACGCAAGACCTATTGCGCCGCGCACGGCCACCGGCCGCCGCTCCCGGACAGCGTGAACGTCTGCCAATACTGCTTCACCCGGCTCGACAAGATACCGGAGAAGAACGATGGGGCGCAGACCCGGACGCGGTTGCCGGGCACGGGTTATTTCCGGTAATTCTGCGGCGTCTCGACGAACGTGACGACTGAGTCGAGAATCTTTTGCGCGTACTCGCGCGGCGTCTCACCGTCGAGGTTCCTCACGATTTCCGACGATACCTGAAGCCATACTGTCTCGCCATTCAAAGAGAGCCAGAGGTGGCTGCTTCCCATGCGTGTCGCGATGCCTGCCGCGACACCCATGACCCGGTGATCATTGAACCCCCATTCCTCATCATTGTGGACGACCCTCGAAGGGCGGAGTCCGTGCCTCCCTTCGAGGACGGCGTAGAGACTTGTGACTTTGAGCCGTTCGACCGGACCGGCATATGTCGCGTCGACAAGATATGTGCCGGCCGCGTTAATCAATGCATCCGTACCGACAATCTCGCGCGCGAGGCCGTTGAGCTCCATCCGGCAGAAAACCCTGAAGAGGGAGGGGATGTCAATCATAGTTTATAGCTTTCGTCGCACAGGGCTCTTAGGCGAATTCGCTTCGCGGTGTTGCCGGCTGCGACCCGTGTCGCTGCGTTCTTCGCGTCAGCGGAGCTCCCCGTGGGGGACAACCCCCTCTCCTCCTTTGCTTCATTCTCTGCTACGGGTCGCCCTTTGGCCGGCAACACAGCATTTGCCCAAGAGCCGTCGCACAGGAAGAGCGAACCGCATAAAATCGGGACTGAGTTATCCGGAAATAAGTTATATAAAAATAAAAAAGATGTGCGGGAGGGTGAAAAGAGACCTGAAGAGAACGGAGAGAGAAAGAAAAATGTGTTAAACAAAAAAATATTTACTTCTTCTCCTTCAACGCCGCCTGCGCCGCCGCGAGGCGCGCGATCGGCACCCGGAACGGCGAACAAGAGACGTAGTTCATGCCGACCTTGTGGCAGAACTCCACCGAGGTGGGCTCGCCGCCGTGCTCGCCGCAGATGCCGACCTTCAGATTGGGCCGCGTCTTGCGCCCGCGCTCGATGCCGATCCTGACGAGCTGGCCGACGCCTTCCTGATCGAGCACTTGGAACGGGTCGTACGGCAGCAGCTTCTTCTCGAGATAGTGCGGGACGAAGCCGCCGATATCATCCCGTGAGAAGCCGAACGTCATCTGCGTCAGGTCGTTCGTGCCGAAGCTGAAGAACTCGGCGACGGAAGCGATCCTGTCCGCGGTCAACGCGGCCCGGGGAATCTCGATCATCGTGCCATACATGTGGTCGATCCGCTTCACGCCGTACTTCGCGCAGACTTCCGCGTGGATCTTCTCCGCCACCTCTTTCTGGTGCGCCAATTCAGTCACTTGGCCGACGACCGGCACCATGATTTCCGGGTGCACGTGCTTCCCTTCCTTGACGAGCTCGGCCGCCGCCTCGAAGATGGCGCGGAACTGCATCTCGCTGATCTCGGCGTACGTGACGCCGAGCCGCACGCCGCGATGCCCCATCATGGGGTTGGACTCGTGCAGCTCCTCGGCGCGCTTGTCCAGCGCGGCGGCGGAGATTCCGAGCGCCTTCGCGAGCTTGGCGCGCTCCTCCGCGCCTTTCGGCACGAACTCGTGGAGCGGCGGATCCAGCAGCCGGATCGTCACGGGGAGGCCGTCCATCGCCGCCATCGTCGCCTTGATGTCGCGCTTCACGAACGGGAAGAGCTCGTCGAGCGCCAGCCGCCGTTCCTTCTCGCCGGACGCGACGATCATCTTCCGCAGCAGGAACAACGGCTCCTCGGAGTTCTTGCCGTAGAACATGTGCTCCGTCCGGAACAATCCGATGCCTTCGGCGCCGAACTCGCGCGCCTTCTTCGCGTCTTCGGGCGTATCGGCGTTCGTCCTGACTTTCAGGGTGCGCGCGGCGTCCGCGAACGTCATGAACTGCTGGAACCGCGGGTTCTCGGTCGCGTCCATCATCGCGAGCTTGCCCGCGTAGATGTTCCCCTTGGTGCCGTTCAGCGTGACATAGTCGCCCTCTTTCAGGACGGTGCTGCCTGCTTTCATCGCCTTCTTGTGGACGTCGATCTCGAGCGTGCCCGCGCCGACGATGCAGCACTTGCCCCAGCCGCGCGCGACCAAGGCGGCGTGCGAGGTCATGCCTCCTCTCGCCGTGAGGATGCCCGCGGCCGCACGCATGCCCTCGACGTCTTCGGGGCTCGTCTCCTCGCGGACGAGGATGACGGTCTTGCCCTGCTTCTGCCACGCGACCGCATCATTGGCGGTGAAGACGACCTGGCCGACGGCGCCGCCCGGGCCCGCGGGGAGTCCGCGCGCGAGGAGCGTCGCTTTCTTCTCCGCGTCCGGGTGGACGAGGGGATGGAGCAGCTCGTCGAGCTGGTTCGGCGAGACGCGCATCACCGCCTCGTTCTTGTCGATCAGTTTCTCGGCGACCATGTCCATCGCCATGTTCAACGCCGCCGTTCCGGTCCGCTTGCCCACTCTCGTCTGGAGCATCCACAACGTGCCTTCCTGGATGGTGAACTCGATGTCCTGCATGTCATGGAAGTGCGCTTCCAGCTTGTCGCGGATCCCGGCGAGCTGCTTGTACACGGCGGGCATCGCCTTCTCCAGGGAGGGGAGGTGCTTGTTCTGGTCGTTCTTCGTCGCGTCGTTCAACGGATTGGGGGTCCTTATGCCCGCCACCACATCTTCGCCCTGCGCGTTGACGAGCCACTCGCCGTAGAACTTGTCGTCGCCGGTAGCGGGATTGCGGGTGAACGCGACGCCCGTCGCGGACGTGTCGCCCATGTTGCCGAAGACCATCGCCTGCACGTTGACGGCGGTGCCCCACTCGTCGGGGATGGACTCGATCCGCCGGTAGGAGATGGCGCGCTTGCCGTTCCAGCTCGCGAAGACGGCGCCGACGCCGCCCCACAGCTGCTCGTTGGCGTCGTCGGGGAACTCCTTCTTCAGGACCTCTTTGACCTTCGCCTTGAACTTGACGACGAGCAGCTTGAGGTCCGCTTCGGTGAGGTCCGCGTCCGTCTTGTAGCCCTTTGCCTTCTTCACGTCGTCGAGCATCCGGTCGAGCTGCTGCCGGATGGACTTGCCCTCCGCCGGCTCGATGCCCGCCGCCTTCTCCATGACGACGTCGCTGTACATCATGATCAGCCGTCGGTAGGAGTCATACACGAATCTTGCGTTCTTCGTCTTCGCGATCATGCCCGGGATGGTCTTGGTGCAGAGGCCGACGTTCAGCACGGTGTCCATCATGCCCGGCATGGATTTCCTGGCGCCGGAACGGACGGAGAAGAGCAAGGGGCTCTTGTCGTCGCCGAACTTCATGTTCGTGACTTTCTCGACCTTGGCGAGCGCGGCTTTCACCTGCTGCTCCAACTCCTTCGGGTACTTCTTGTCGTTCTTGTAGTACGCCGTGCAGACATCCGTCGTGATCGTGAATCCCGGAGGGACGGGGATGCCGAGCGAGGCCATCTCCGCGAGGTTCGCGCCCTTGCCGCCGAGCGCGTCCTTCATGTCCGCCCCGCCCTCGGTCGTGCCGGGGCCGAAGTAATAGACGTATTTCTCCATCAGTTCCACCTTTGTGTTTTTTGGTCGTCCAGTCGTTCTATCGTACGTGAAGCGGCCGGAACCGTCCTGCCGCGTTCTAGCGTGCGTCAGCGTCATACAGCGACGTGCGCTGCGCCGAGAAAAGCAACCGGTGCTCTTCAATCGGCGGCGCGGAACGGTACTATATAAATTTTAGGGAGAGGAGGACTCTTAGGCAAATTCGCCTCCGACGGTGTCGCCGGCTGCTCGGCAACCGCTTCGTTCCCCGCCGCTCCGGTCACCCCCGTATGGGGCGACCCCCCGACCTCTTCTGCTGTGTTCTCCTCATGCCTCGCCCTCTGGCCGGCGACACACCATTTGCCTAAGAGCCGGAGAGGAGAAAGGGGGGAGAGAACACATAGTAATCTCAACAAGGTTGCCGCCTTGGAGCAAGACCCGGGCGCGAACATGCAGGAGCATGAGCGACTGCA
Organism: Candidatus Woesearchaeota archaeon; assembly: GCA_014874255.1. GTDB lineage: Archaea > Nanobdellota > Nanobdellia > Woesearchaeales > UBA525 > UBA153. The sequence goes on along the minus strand of JACWAN010000086.1, from coordinate 2,560 downwards.
TAATCGTGAGCGTCCGTCTAGACCTCGGACCGGATGGGAGAGTGGGTTCTCCGTGGCAACCTTGAGGTCAAGGAGAAAGAAGAAAAACACCCTACGGCGAATCAGCCGTCCCGCCGAGGAGCAGCATCGCCGCCTCGTGCTTCTTCCGGACGAGTTTTCGCGCTTCCGGGAGCGTCAGCTTCTTCGTCCAGTTCCGCTCCAGCTTTTGTCGGAGCCAGGCGGTCGCTTCCTCGACGCTCTCGCCTTTTGCGTAGCGGAGTCGGAGGAACCACGGGACAGCGTCGAGGTGCGCCATCGCGTCCGCGTTCGCGAGGATTTGCGCCTCTATCGTCCCTGGTTTGAGGTCGACGCTGCCGCGGTGCGTCCGGATGCACGCCTGGACATGCCGCACCGTCTCCTCAGGGTATCCTTCGAGCACCTTCGGCGCGAGTTCCGCACCGGTGAGTTGGTGCTCGTCTCGCCGGGCAGGATCCATGACCCTGCCATAATCGTGGAGGTATGCCGCCAGTTCGACGACCTCCTTGTCGGCGTGCAGCTTTTCCGCGAGGAGGACGCAGTACTTGTGGACGAGGACGATGTGGCGCTCCCAGAAGTCCGGCTCGAATGCCGGACGGACCTTCTCGCGCACCTCTTCGACGCTCATTCCTTCACCTCTTGCTTCTTCTTCTCGCGGAACGCCTTCCGCATCGCCTTCTGCTCGTCGGTGAGACGAACGCCGCCCGTCTTCTTCTCGGGCGACTTGCCCTCGCTGATCCGCTCCGCCTTGAGGCGGCTGTACTGCGCGGGGTTCTTGATGAACCGGCAGAAATTGTCCGGCGTGCAGACGCGCAGGTCCTGGTAGAACGACTTACAGTTCGGCGGCAGCACGATCTCCTTCTTCATCCGCGTGTAGCGGAGATGCCCCTTCACGTTGACCTCACGGAGCGGCTCGGGGTTCTTCTTGTTCCACTCCTCGATACGGGCGGCCATCTGCTCGTGCCCCCAGCCGCAGCTCCGGAAGAAGTTCGTCAGCGCGAACATCGCCCGTTTCTTCCCGTCGTCCATGCCGGCGAGGATGTTCCGCATGCACGGCGGGAACAATTCCTCGGGGATGGATTCCTCAGGGACGGCGTACTCGCGCTGCTGGCCGCTTTTCGCGTTCTCCGCCACGGCGGCGAAGTCGAGCGCCTTGACGAGGAGTTCGGCGGCTTCGCCGCGTCTCGCTTTGTCCGGGTCGAGGAACCGCGTGAATGCCTTGACGTTCGCGGGCTTCGCCTCATCCTTCTCGAACGCCATGATCCGCTCTTTCGGGAAGACGACGCTCACCAGTTTCGATTTCTCGTGGAGGCTGTACGGCGTCCGGAAGAGGTGGCGTGACGCGAGCAGAATCGTATCTACCTCGATGAGCGCTTGGACGTTGAACCGCGGCTCGAACTCGCTGCCGCCGCACTGGCCGCATTTCTCGGACGCGGCCATCGTCTGCGGCGTCATGACGCCGCCGCACCGCTCGCACTTCAGGTAATCCGCTTTCTCGTCGGTGCGCGTCGTGTGGCCGCAGCTCGCGCAGAGGAAGAGCGGCTGCGCCTCCGCCTTCCGTTCCTTGGGGCTGCGGCAACGGCGGCAGACCTCGACGACGAGTTCGCTCGCTTCTTTCCCTGTGACTTCCTTCAGCTTCTCGTAGCTCACCTTGTACTTCCGGTCGAAGACGATCGTGTTGTGCTGGACGCTGATCAGTTTCGTGGCGATGTGGTCGAGCAGGAAGGAAGCGATGGCGCGCGGCGCCTCAGGGAACAGGTCTTTCGTCGGCCGTCCGTTCGCCTCCTCGGGGAAGGCTTCCCACGGGACGCCGAGGTGGAATCCCTTGTTGCCGCTGAACTTGACGTTGACGCCGGTGACGCCGTGCTCCTCGAGGGCCGTTATGAAGAGTTGCGCCGTCAATTTGGAGAAGAGCCAGTACGGGCAGTCGATGTCGAGGACTAAATCCCAGCCGATGCGGAGGTCGTCCAATTCTCTCCGCGAGCCCCCCGTCTTGAGGCTGAGAGGATCGCGCCAGCGTTCTTCGCTGCAGTGGAAGCTCGTCGCCTTCTTCGTCGCAAAACTCAGCACATCCGCCGGATAGTAGAGCGCGTCCGGCCGCTTCCCGAAGCCCTGGCCGAACCGCGGCGAGACCTCGCGGTGCTCGGAGTCGGCGAGGATCGCTTCCTGGACGTCCCGCCGCTTGTACCACTTGAGCGCGGTCGCGAAGAAGAACGGGTCGTCCATCGACAGCTTCGCCATCCGGGAGAGGAGGGACGAGCGCTATTTATGTGTTGTTGTGGGGCGGGCTCTGTTGCGAATGGACTGTCGCCGGCTTCAGGCGAGGCGTCTTCTTTCACGACGACGATTGACAGGGGTCGCCCCTACGGGGTGTTGAGTGACTGACTATGGCGGGAGGAATGCCGCGGAGCAAAGACTGCTCATCGTCGCGCTCTTGCGCTCCGAGGTTACTCGCAGGCTCGTAAGCGCCCCTCGCATCGTAGTGCGAAAATTCGCCTGCGTGCGCACGGTACGAAGTACCCTTGAGCTCCGCTCCGGGAACCCG
>JACWAN010000002.1 GCA_014874255.1 Candidatus Woesearchaeota archaeon | reverse complement strand
CCTCTTCCGGAATCGCTTCTTCTCCGAGTCCAGTCCGACGGTTGTGAAGATCGCAGAACCGCCAAGGGGGTGCTGTTCGACTCTTTTTCATCGCAGCCGCTAAGACCGCAACCGTTTTAAAACGAGCCGCCCAAGAAGAGGGAAAAGAGGTGGCTGCGAGTGGATTCTTTCGATGTCGTCACGATGGGTTCGGCTATCCAGGACGTCTTCGCGCGCACGGACGCCGAAACGGTGACGATCCGGCACGGCGGCGAGAAGGAGACGCTGCTCGCCTACCCATTGGGGGCGAAGATCCTCATCAGCGAGATCGAATTCCAAGTGGGCGGCGGCGGCACGAACACCGCGACGACGTTCAGCCGGCAAGGCCTCATGACTGGGTTCTTGGGGAAGCTCGGCGACGACGATCCGGGCAAGAGCGTCCTCCGTTTCCTCCGGAAAGAAGGGATCGCGTTCCTCGGCACGGTCGGCGGGCAGACCGGCTTCTCCGTCATCCTCGACTCGGAGGAAGACGACCGGACCATCCTGACGTTCAAGGGGTCGAACAACGACCTCAGGCAGGACGGGCTTCCCAGCTTCGCAGCGCGGTGGCTCTACTGCAGCTCGATGATGGGCGAGAGCTACGAGACGATGCTCGCCACCATGATCGTGGTGAAGAAGGCGGGCGGCTCGGTGGCGTTCAACCCGAGCCTCTACCAGGCGAAGTTGGGTCTAGGCACGCTCCAGCGGGCGCTCAGCCACGTGGACGTCCTGGTGCTGAACAAGGAGGAGGCGAGTACGTTGGTCGGTCACCCTGCAAGCTTGCATGACCTGCTCCGCGTCCTCTCAGCCGCGGGACCGCACACTGTCATCGTCACGGACGGCAAGGAAGGCGCGACGCTGTTCGACGGCGAGCGGTTCCTCTCCGTCAAGCCATCGCCGACGGTCAAGGTGGTCGAGACGACGGGCGCGGGAGACGCGTTCGCCTCGGGCTTCGTCGCAGGCCTGGCGCGCGGCCTCGCCACAAGAGAAGCGTTCCTGCTCGGCATGCTCAACGCGGAAGCGGTGATCGGCCACTACGGCGCGAAGGAACGCATCCTGCGGCTGAAGGAGGCGGACGCGCTCTTGACGGCAGACAAGCGGGATGTGAAGGAAGAAGCCCTGAAGGCTTGAGACTGATCAAGATATCTGATTGTGGACGAGTTCAGCGTACGTTTTCATCGTCGGCAAGAACTCTTCAGGACGCTCTTGAAGCCCTTCCGTAATTCTTCGGGCGAATACCACTTTATCTCTTCGACCTCGTTTTCTTGTATCGTGAACTGGTCGATGCCCCGGTCGATAGTCAGGGTACACCACTGCGTGAAGTAGCGGTACTCGTCGTCGACCCATATCTTCTGACCCTTGATCGGCCTGATGCCCTTGAGCCCCAGCTCCTCTTCCGCTTCCTTGATGATGTTCTCTTCGTAGGTCTCTCCCTCGTCCACGGTTCCGGCGACTGCAGGCCCCCATTTCCGTGGGTGATGGGATTTCGTGCGGTGGCGCCGGGCGAGGAGTATCCGGCCGCGAGAATCGGTGATCCAGAGGGCGGAGACGCGATAGATATCCTCCTTCTTCAAGGTTCCACGTTCCTTGTAGCCGATGATCTCGTCGTGCTCGTCGACGATTGTTATCCGCGGTTTGGACGTCATGAATGAGACGAACGGACGGGAAGATTAAATATGTTGTGCAAGTAGCCGGTGAGAAAGTCGGGCAAAGTGCATCCTTAATATGACAAACCATTCGGCTCTTAGGCAAATCACGTTCGTGGTCGTCATCGGCTGCTCGGCAATCGCTTCTCCTCTCGAAAGCGCTCCTCCCCGTAGGGGGCATCCCCCGCGTCGCGCTCTACCTCATTCCTTGCTTGCCTCGCCCTCTGGCCGGTGACGACTCCATTTGCCTAAGAGCCAAACCATTCCATAAATTTTAAATAGTTGGAGAGAGTAAGTGCGCCCTGTGCGGGAGTCGAACCCGCAAGAGTTCGCAGCTCATTTCTGTTTTTCAGACAGAACGGGGCACCGGCCCTCGGTACAGGGCGCAGTGTCCTACTCTCTCCATCTTCTTGGAATGCTGTAGCGCTTAAATCCCTGACGGCCGTTTGTCCAGTGCTCGACGGAGAATGACCGGATTATTTTTGTAAACAACGAAAAACATCCGGAAAAAAAGAGTGTGATCTCGGACCATATTCTCCAGAGTATGAACACGAAGAGACCATTATGAGGCGTCAGACTTGGCCGGCGGCGACGATGGCTGGTGGACGAAGCTTGAATAAAACTTATAAACTCCTGATTGCTGTGTGGCTGTCAGAGGTGAGATGATGACTATCCCGCGCATGAACGCGCTTCTCAGAAAAGGCAAGGCCCTGTTCTTGGCGTGCGACCAGGGCTTGGAGCACGGCCCCACGGACTTCAACGAGCGGAACATCGACCCGGAGTACATCCTCAACATCGCGCTCGAGGGCGGTTACACGGGCGTCATCCTCCAGCCCGGCGTGGCGGAGAAGTACTACCACGGAGCATACAAGGACGTGCCGCTCATCGTCAAGCTCAACGGCAAGACCCGATTGCCGAAAATCGACCCGATCAGCCGGCAGACGTGCAGCGTCGAGCGAGCGGTCAAGATGGGCGCATCCGCGGTCGGCTACACGATCTTCGACGGCAGCCGCGCTGAGCCCGAGATCTTCCAGGAGTTCGGCCGCATCGTCGAGGAAGCGCACGCGTACGGCCTGCCCGTCATCGCGTGGATCTATCCCCGCGGCCAAGACGTCAAGGACGACCTCTCCAACGAGGTGCTCGCCTACTCCGCCAGGATCGGCCTCGAGCTGGGAGCGGACATGATGAAACTGAAGTACAACGGCGACCTCGGCAACTTCCGGTGGATGCTGAAATGCGCCGGCAGGGCGAAGGTCGTGATCAGCGGCGGCTCGAAGAAGACCCACGAGGAGTTCCTGAAAGAGGTGTACGACACCGTCGTCCAGGCGAACGGCGACGGCCTCGCCGTGGGGCGGAACGTCTGGCAGGACGAGCGGCCGTTCTCGCTGAGCAAGGCGCTCAACCAGATCGTCTTCCAGAAGAAGCGCCCGGAAGAAGTGCTGCACCTGCTGAAGTGAGTTCTGAAGAACGCGCCAAGCCCAAACTGCGCCGCCACCGCCCTTAGTCGCTAACGCTCCTAATCCTGCGTTCTTCGAACACGAGTCTTACGGGCGAGCGCTGCAGCAGAGAAACAAGCGAGTGCGGTGGGGGTTGCCCCATCGTCGCTGACGCTCCGAGTCTCCTCGTGTGACTCGGAGACATCCGGAGAGGACCCGCGCCTTCCGCGTCATGAGCGGAGAGCGAGCAGGGCGTGGCGGCGCAGCTCCCGTCGACAGACGAAAAACGCCCGTCGGTGCGGCTCCGAGGCGAATCGCTTCGCGGTGCACCGGCTGCTCGGCAGACCGCCCATTATTCGCAAGGCCTCGTCCCCGTAGGGGGCAACCCCCTACTCGGCCTCCGCCAGTTCCTTCGCATGCCTCGCCCTTTGGCCGGTGCAGACCTTCGCCTCGGAGCCCGTCGGTGCAAAACGTTTAAATATGCAGTTCCCGAGAGGATGACCATGAAGTACGTCAAGAGCCTCAAGGCGGTGACGCGCGCAGACAAGGACCTCTGCGGCCAGCGCGCCGTCGACCTGGCGGCATTGCAGGAGCATGACTACGCCGTGCCGCTCACCTTCGTCGTGACGAACGAGGCGTTCGAGGCGTTCGTCAGCCACAACCGGCTGCAGCAGCGCATCGGCGAAGCCCTCGCGGGCTACGCGGACAAGACGCTCAGCTACCAGCTCGTCCGCGAACTGCTGCTCAACGGCAAATTCCCGAAAGAGATGGTCGCCGAACTCGTCGAATCCTACGAGAGCCTCAGCGTCGACCCGGACGCGCCGGTCGACTCGCTCATCGAGGCGGGGAACGCGCCGTTCGTCACCGTCATCCTCAGCACGAACCACGCCATCCCTGAGGAGAGCACGGAAGGCGTCGTCCTCAACGTCCACGGCCTCGAAGAGCTGCTCCTCGCGGTGAAGGAGTGCTGGGCCTGCCTCTTCACGCCGGCGATGCTCCGCTTCCGGAAGGAGGCAGGCATCGGGGAGAAGAACCTGAACGCGGGCGTCCTCGTCCAGCACATGGTGCGCAGCGAAACGACGGGCGAGGCGTGGAGCGCGAACGGCTCCAACATGGAGGAATTGGTGGCGAAGGCGTACTACGGAGCTCTGGACGTCGGCCACGACATCGCGAAGGACGAGTGGCGGCTGACGCGCGAGTACCTCCGGCCGGTCTACCAGCGGGTGGCGGTCCAGACCGAGATGCTGACGCGCGACGACGAGGATCGGCTCGGCAAGCAGCCCATCGGGAAGCGCGGCGAGGAGCAGAAGCTCACCGACCGCGAGATGATCGAGCTCGGACGGCTCGCCAAGAAGGCGTCCATCGCGCTCGACTGCCAGGTGAAGCTGTTCCTCGACATCCACAAGGAGCTGTTCCGACTGCTACTGTGCGACCGGTTGCTGCTCACCAAGGGGAGCGTGAAGCTCCAGGGCTATCGGGCGGAGGAGCGGATCGAGGAGGAAGAGCCGGAACCGATGCCGGAAGAAACGGAAGAGGCGACGGCAGCCGTTCCCGCGGAAGAGGAAGTGACCGCCGAGACGGTGAAGGAGGCGTTCTCCGCCGAGGAGCTGGCGGCGAAGAGCGTCGTCGAGGAGGAGGGCTTCATCGTCGCGGTGGACGAGGAGACTGGCAAAGAAGAAGTGCAGGATCACGAAGTCACGGAACAGGAAGCTGCGGAGGAAGAGACGACGAAGGAGGGAGTTCCGGCATCCGGAGGAGAAGAGAAGACGGACGACGAAGAGACCGCGGAGCCAGAGACCGGAAGAGTGACGGAAGAGGAGCCGGTCGAGGAAGAAGAGCCTGCGACCGAGCCGGAACCAGCCGGTGAAGAGGACGGAGAGGACGAGACGGAAGAGGAAGGAGAGCGTGCCGAAGCGACGGTGATCGACGAAGAGGACTCCATCTTCGCCGGCGTCATTGACGAGGAGAACGACGAAGGACAGAAAGCGGAAGAGAGCGAAGAGCAGGGAACGGGTGAGGAAGAAGAATCTGGAAAAGAAGAAGAGACGGACGAAGAACGAGAAGAAAACGAGGAAGAACGAGAAAGGGATGAAGGAGAAGCGAGGATTGAGAAGCGACGGACGGAGCGAACGCTCGACGAAGCATTCGACGAGGTCGCGGCCGCGCTCACCGGCGCGTACGAGCGCCGCTTCCGCCACGCGCCACCCGCGAGCGTCAAGGACCTCTTCTTCGAGCTGAGCGAGGAGGTCGTCATCCCGCACGAGGAGCTGATCGGCACGCTCATCATGATCCACGAGGAAGACAGGGAGCACGGCCAAGAAGAGGAGAAGCGCGTCCTGGACGCGATCGACGAGTTCCTCGAGCGGCTGGAGTGAACGGTTCTCAGGTGAAGAAGATGAAGAGAGGGAAGAATACGCGGCGGCCCGAAAGAAAGAAGGAAGACGCCGTCGTCCAGGAGGAGAAGGTCGTCGTCGTGGACGAGCTGGCTGAGTTCCTGGCCGAGGACCCGACGTTCGGCGGGCTCCGCGAGGACGCACCGATCGCGGTTGCGCACGGGAAGGTCGTAGCGGCGTTGCGGGAGCTGCACCAGCAGCGGTTCCGGCACGCATTCCCGGCTGACGACGCGCTGCTCTTCGACGAGCTTGCGAACGAGGTGAACCTGCCGCACGAAGCGCTCATCCGGCGGCTGCTGACATCCAAGAAGGAGAACGCGCCCCTCACCGACGAAGAGGAGAAGAAGATCCTCAAGGTTATCGGCGACTTCGTCGAGAAGACGAAATGGACGGGGTCCTGATTCTTGCACGACCACACACACGCTCTTCCGTTAAGAACGAGAGAGGTTTCAAAGACAAAGAACCGGACGCTATGGCTCATCTCGCAGCGCGGGGACTCGTTGAACGGTTCGACGTGACGCTCTTCTCGATAAGTAATCTACACGATCGGCTCCGGGCACACGCTGAAGGAACTCCAGTACCGCCTAAAGAACAGTCCAAAACAGTCACCTATTTGTGGATGCCGTTCGGAGAACAGATGTACCATAAGCTCAAGCAGCAGTTCGGACCTCAGCAAGAGCAAGCACGAGTATCCTCTTCGTCAGCGAACGATGCAAGTACCAGGAGAAGGAGTGGATGATCGCCCATTGCGCGGGAATCAGCTTCTCGATCGCCTGTTTCTCGTCGGCTGCGACGACCATCGTCTTCGCAGTCTTGGATGCGGCAGAGAAGAAACGCTCGAACGTCTCCTTCTCCCCGTCGAGCTTCGAGTTCTTCCCGTACGGCAAGTCAGTCACGATCGCATCGAACCGTCCGAGCGAGCCGCACTTCCTCGCGTCCGCGACGGAGAGCGTGGCTGCGCAGCCGTAATGCGCGAGGTTTTCCTCCGCCCTGCGTATCTGGCGTTCGTCGAGGTCGGTGCCGGTCATCTCTCTCCCGGCGAGGCAGCCCTCGAGGAGGATGCCGCCGCTGCCGCAGAACGGGTCGAGGATAGTTTCCGCAGGGCCTGCGAGGTTGAGCATCGCCCTCGCCAGCTTCGGCGCGAGGCTCGTCGGGTGGTTGGCCGGACGTAAATGAGAACGTCGTTCAGAGAATCTCTCAGGGTTAGTGAAGAGCGATTTGGTGATGAAAACCGCATCATTATCATCATTATTCTCATCATTGACATTTTTCATCTTTTTTACTATGACGTGTATGTCCGTCTTCGGACCCTTGAGGTCGACGGAGGGTTTCCTGCCAGCGGCCTCGAGGCCGCGCCAGACGACGCCAGCGAGCGCCTTCTCGTCGAGACCGGACGCGTCACCGGACGCGCGGACGCGGAACGGCGGCTCGATACTGCCGTAGTCGAGCCGGGCGAGGAGTTCTTCGGGAGCCGTGTTCTCGCCGCGAGCGAGGACCTCGTGGATCGCCCGCGTGAACGCGAGGCCTTCCGTGAACGTTGGAACGTCGAGGAGGAGGCAATCATCTATGAGCTCGCCGCGCGCGCGGTGCAGCCGCTCCGCCTCGGCACGCGCGAGCGGGAGGTTCTCCTTGCTGAGGAGGAAGAGGAACATGGATGCGAGAACGGACGACTGATTAAAAATGCTGCGCTCGGGCGGCCACAGGCTGCTCGGCGTATCGCTTCGTTCTCCGCTGCAGCGGGTCACCCCGCAGGGGGCGACCCCCGACCCTCTCCGCATTTTTTCTCGCAACGCCTCGCCTGAGGCCTGTGGCCGCCCGAGCGGTGACGATGACGTCTGACACGCGATGTCTGAGAAGAAGATCTACTTCAGCGGGATGATGGCGTAGCTGGAGACCTTGGACGTGTCGTCCTTCATCGCGGGGAGGTTGCTGCAGTCGACGTAGCTCCGGTCGCGGAGCGAGGCGAGGACGATCGCGTCGTAGCGGTCGTAGGCGGACGCAGGCACCGTCCCCTTCGGCTGCGCGTACGAGGTGCCGGTCACCGTCACCGCGAGCTTCAGGAACGCGCCGGGAGGGACCTCCGCGAGCGGCTCGTTCGCGACGCGGTACTCGTTGTACTGGCCGTTCACCAGGGTCTGGAGCTGCTCGGTCGAGGCGGTCTGCGTCTTCGTGTCGTACCAGCACGCGAGGAAATACTGGTCCTGCGCCACGACGGGCAGGAAGAAGCTGTTCGCGTACGAGTAGTTCGCCACGGGGACGGGAGACAGTTGGTATGGCTCGCCGTTGCTGAGGGGGACGATGAGGCTGGAGCGCTGCAGCGAGGAGACGACGCTCACCTCGCGGGTGACGCCGACGTCGAGGCTGCTCACGACGATCAGGATCAGCATGACCGCGAGGAGGACGAGGAGGATCCAGAGATGGCGCTTCGTCGAGGATGCGGCCTTCCGCTTCGGCCGCTCCTTCCCCTTCCTGCTCAGCCACGCGGCTATCAGGATCATGAGGACGGCGGAGAAGACGAGCAGGCCGAGGATCCAGTTCCGTCCGAGGTCGAAGACGTCGATGATGTACGCGACCGAGATGACGTAGACGAAGAGCGAGAGCACGTAGAAGAGCTTGTAGACCTTCCTCGTCGTGCCGTAGAGGATGCCGAGGACGATGAGGCACGGGATGAGCAATCCCCAGAAGAGCGGCTGCCAGAACATCAGACGTCACGCTCCTGGAAGTGGCGTCCGAGGAAGAAGAAGACCCCCATGAGGAGGACGAGCAACGCGGCTTTTATGATGCGCGGCAGGAGCACGAGGTACTCCCACGCGAAGTAGATAATCGCCGCCGCTGCGAAGAGCCCGCCCAGCGTGTAGAGGATCTGTTCGAGGCGGAAGGCCATGGAGGAGGAAAAGGCGTTAAGGATATTTAACAGTATCGTTTTGGGAGTGCCGACGGGAGGAGGAAAGAGGGAGGAACGGACGGGAAGAGAAGGACGGAACGGGAGAGGGGAAGGGGGAAAGGCGGAAAGGGAGGCGGCGAGGTCCGGGAAAGGGGGGATATGCTTGCAATAGGGAAAGAAAATTTTAAAAAGGCAGTTCACCGGAATCTGCGCTATGGGAAAGCGCGGACGTCCGACCAAGAGCAGCATCCGGCAGAACGTCGTCGAGATCCTGCACTTCATGGGCGAGGCATACGGCTACCAGATCTACAAGGCGTACAAGGACATCTTCCCCGCCGTGACGCTCCGCGTCATCTACTACCATCTCGCGAAGGGGACGAAGCTCGGCGAGTTCCAGGTGGCAGGCGTGAAGAAGACGACGGGCAGCTACTCGTGGGGGCCGGAAGCGGAGCGGATATTCTACAAGCTCGGCCCCAAGGCGAACCCGTCCATCCTTCCGGAAGTCAAGGCCTACTTCGACAGGAAGTGAATCCTGAGAAAGACGTTACCGCGCCACGTTCCGGCTATCGCGCTCTTCTTCAGCGTTACCTTGGAGCAAGACCAGAAAATGACCCGATTCGCACGGAAGCCACGGGCTTCCGGCGCGCCGGTACTTCGTACCGTGCGCATGCAGGGTAATTTTCGCAACACGTCGCGAGGGACGGTTACGAGCCTGCGAGTAACCTCGGAGCGCAAGAGCGCGACGATGAGCGACAAGACCTCCGCAACGCTGAAGAGCGCTCAGAAAAAAAAGTCGTGCTTTCAGAATCCTAGAGGATGAGAATGAACCTCCACGGATTTAAGGAAGAGAAGAGAGGCCATTCACTGCGTCGGCACTGACGGTCCCCACGCGCCGTCGACGCAGACCTGACCGACGCCGTCAGAGACGTTCCCGACGCCGAGCTCCGCGACGCAATCATCCGTCAGAGGGTCGAGGCAGTTCGGCGCGGCGCACGCAGAGGGACCGGGGGTGACGACGCACGTCCCGGCCCGGCACGTACCGGTCGCGGACGAGGAGGTGCACGCGGTGCCGTCAGCGACGTCCGTGTGCTGGCAAGCGCCGCCCACGGAGCACGTGTCCGTCGTGCAGAGATTGGAGTCGTCACAACCGGCGTTGGAGGAACAGGAGGGCTGGGCGGAACAGGGCCCGTCGGTGTAGCCGGTCACGTTCGCGTCGAGGCAGGCGTTGCACGCGTTGCTGTACGTTGCATACTGATTGACGGTCGGGCACGGCGCCGCGAAGCACTCGACGCTGGTCTCCACCGTCCCGCAGACAGGCGAGTAGTTGTCGGTGCACGCCCTCGCGTTCCTGCTCGCCGCGCTGCAATAGGTGAAGTTGCCGCCCACGCACGAGCCGCCCTGGCACGTGCCGGCGTCGCAGTGCGTCCCGGTGATGTTGATAGCATTGCCGCACAGGGTGTACAGGTTCGTCGTGCCGCAGGCATAGTTGTCCCCGGACGGCTGGACCTGATCGCACGGATGGATCGTGTTGAGGACGCAGCTCGCAATACCATGGCTCGCAGTACCGTTAGAGACCGCGCAGGAGCTGTCCGCGGCGCAAGCGTCGCTCCTCGCGACGAGACAGCCGTCCGCGTCTGCCGTGCAGGTGTAGACCTGCGAGGGCCGCGACGCCATGCAGAACGTGTCGCCGTCCGCCTTGCCGACGCAGAGAGGATCGGACGGACAGGCAGGCAGGCCCAGCGACGGCTTGGTGAAGTCCTGTATCGACCAGAGGTTGCACGTCGTCGGCGAGCTGCAGCCACACTGCCAGGCGCCATCTACTTTCGTGCAGCCGTAGACGAGGACGTAATTGTCGCTCCCGTCGGTGAGAGAGGAGAGGTCGAGCGTCGTGTTCGCAGAGGCGTTCTCCGCAATCCAGCCGGAACCGCTGATCGTCACCTGGGGGAACGCATACTGCTGCCACGCGCCGTTCTCCGAGACGTAATAGTACTTGTAGAAGATCATGCCCTGCTGCGACGCGCTCACCGTAATCGGGACCGCGCCGCTCGTCGCGTCGCCGACGGCGACCGTGAGGAACGGCGCGTCGTCCGCGAAGATGTTCCACGGCGGGCTGTACCCGGCGGGGATGTCCGACGAAGAGGCGAAGGCCGCGCCGCTCACGTCGCCGCGCACATCAGAAACGAGGAGCACGGAAAACAATCCTGCGGCGAGGAGAACGACGAGAGCGCTGGCGAAGAGGCGCCTCGCATCGGAGTTTTCGACAGCCATCCGTCGCATTCCCCGAAACAAATTTATAAATTTTTCTGTTCCGTTTGAACGTGTTTTAGACGGAGAATGACCTGGATGCGCGAGAGAACCGCTCGTCCAACAGCCGCTCTGAGGCTTGGTCGAAGGTTGGTTCGTACCGCGCGTTCACGGTCATCTCCACACCCCAGCCTTAAGCGCGACACCAAGTATTTCTTCTACTGAGCACGCCATTAGAAAACTTTTTATATTGATATTATGAGTTGCTGGGAGTGATAAAGCAATATGCCCCTTTGATTATTGTTCTCTCCGTCGCGATTGTCGCCGTCGTCGGCATCCTGGCCTCGAGCACAGGACTGTTTTCCGGACCGTTCTCCCTGACGAACAGGCTCGGCGAGGCGACGAACGCGCTGACGCAAGGATATGCGGGGAGTGGCTGCACCGATACCGACGGAGGGAACCTGCCGTTTATCGCGGGAGATGTTTCCGCGAAGGGCGCCCAATTCCAGGACCAATGCCTCGCCGCGAGCACCAATCAAGACCTTCTCATCGAATATTTCTGCAAGAACGCCACGAAGGCCGGCTACAGCATCATCGATTGCAAAGGATACAACATGATCTGCTCGGATGGCGCGTGCGTGAGCGCGCCAGCAGCCAACACGCCAACAACGAGCGGCAGCGACCTCGCCGCAGCGTCATGGGACTCCTTCGGTCTGCCGCAAACATCATCCTTCATCTCATTCTCAGCACCCGACTGCGGGAGCAATCCATACAACATAGCAAGTAATAATACTACTGCCACAACTGCCCAGCAAGCACAGCCTCAGGCTCAAGGGGGCTACTTCATAACCACGCCGTGGCATCTTCCCGACGCGGTCGTCGGACAACAGTACAGCTTCACAATACAGACCAGTCCGCCGCTGCCATCATCGACGCAGTGGCCGACGAACGTCAGCGGCGTGCCCCCCGGACTCTCAGTGTCCACTGGCGGAATCATCTCGGGAACGCCGACAACCGCCGGACAATACTATCTGACCTTGGGGAGCGCATCCTTCTTCTTGACCGTCGACCCGGCCGGCCAAACACCACTCCCGCCCCTGACAATCACCAGTGCTGGAATGCGCTCCCTTCCGGCCGCAACGATAGGCCAGCCATACAGCACGTCGTTGCAGGCGACCGGAGGAACAGGGAATTACCAATGGGCGGTTATCCGTGGAGGACTGCCCTACGGCCTCTCAATGTCACGATCGGGAGTCATCTCCGGAACGCCGACAGGATATATGCTCGGTCAAATGCAGGGCGCATTTACCGTCGCAGTATCTGACGGAGACTCCGTGGCAACACAAGATTTTGTTATGGGGCTTAATGCAGGACAATGTACACTAAGTATTGTTCAGAATTCTGCTTTTGATTGGTGGTTTGTCCCCCCCGGTATTCCGGACGCCGCAGTCGGTACGCCTTACCAATCACCTCGATTCATTGGCGGCCCATTTGAAATGACTGGCGGTTCACTTCCGCCGGGAATGGCGATCCAAGTGATTTACCCGGTCGGTAATGGCGCGATAAGGCTCTACTACAACCTCACTTCACCGGGGGATATCACCGTGCCCGAGCCAGGGTATGGACCGGAATTCAGCCTCGTAGGAACGCCGACGGCTCCTGGAACATACACATTCACCCTCGGCTCGCCATCAATTGATTGGTGGGCGTATGACCCGGAGACGATCCGTCAAGGCGCCTCGCAAGGCTCTCACGCCGAATACATCACCAAGTATGATCAGACTGCGACGATAACGCTGAAAGTGTATCCGGCAGGAGCAATGACCTCGGTGAAGCTCAAACCGGACAAGGTGAGCGCGAATCCGCAGAACGGTCCAGGAATCTTGCACATAATGTACTACAAGAACCTGTATCCCACGCTCGGGCTCCCGCTGCAAGGAGGCGTCATTGAAGCCCTTGGCGGAAACGTGCAGAACTACCATTGGAGCATCATTAGCGGATCGCTCCCGCCGGGAATAATGTTCCAGCAAGTGCCCTCCTCAGCGTTCTCGGCATACAACATCGTCACCCGGAATTCCCAAGACCAGTTCGGCAATAACCTGGCGCTGTTTGGCGCCGCGGCCTTCACCGGCATCCCGGGAAAGGCCGGCCTGTATCCGCTCACGATCCAGGTAACGGATGGAAACCAGACCGCAACAGCGACGATGAGCATACTCGTGGCGCCTCCCTCCACAGCAGACCCTGTGAAGGGGGAGGCGACGATAGTCACCATCTGCACGCCCGGTCAAACAAAATGTCAAGGCAATTACCAGATGCAGACCTGCAATCCGAACGGAGCAGGGTGGACGCCCAGTCAATGCCGCTCCGGACAGTATTGCATCAATGACGAGTGCCAACGGCACCCTGACGAATGCACCGCTGGCGCGTCGCAATGCGTCTCCAATACCGCGATGGAAGTGTGCGGCCATAACGGTGCGTGGTATAACAAATGGAGCGATCCGATCTCTTGTGACGGCGGCCAGTGCGTCGCGGGGAAGTGCGTGCAGTCGGGCACCGGTTGCGGAGGAACGACGATGACCCCGAACGGGTTGGGAGGATTTAATACGCTGAACAACTTGCAGTACATACAGACTAGTGTCGCCGGCAGCGGTTA
Source organism: Candidatus Woesearchaeota archaeon (assembly GCA_014874255.1). Taxonomy (GTDB): domain Archaea; phylum Nanobdellota; class Nanobdellia; order Woesearchaeales; family UBA525; genus UBA153. Next base: position 3,664 of record JACWAN010000002.1, on the reverse strand, counting down.
TCAGTTCTCCAGCACCTGCATGGGCACAAACGTCGTCCTCGACTATTATTGCTTGAATAATGCGTATGTCAGCTCCCCGACGGTATGCAGACTCGGCAGTTGTACAAAAGGATTCTGCGATACAGGTCAAGGCGGAATCACCGATCTCAGCGTGACGAATAAGAACCTCATAGTGACGGTCACTACGCCTCCATCAAAATTGTTGCCCTATGGAGAAAACTTCGGGGACATCAACAGCGTAGGGGTACGAAAAATATCGCCCGCGGACACATTCCTGCTGCCGCAAGGCACCTATCAGCTCATCTTCAGCAATGACGGCGGCTATGAGCCCCAGACTCTTACCGTCACCGTGACCGCGGGGCAAATAACGTCTCTTCCGCCGGTGACGTTGCAGCGGACGTGCTTCGACACCAGTTGCGACCTCATCAACAATGACGCCTGTTCGGTCTATGGCCCGATACAGAACGGCATAGTGACCGCGAACGGCGAGACGTACACGAACACCTGCTCCGGGAACACGCTGACCGAATGGTACTGTAAAGGCCCCAACCCCGCATCGATAACATATGTGTGCGACGGAAACAAGACCATTCCTGGTTGCCGTGAAGGTCTATGTACGCCAGGTTGCTACGAGGGTCGATGCGTGGACCTCAGCAGGTTGAATGCGACCATCATAGTCGACTCGAACCCGCCCGGCGCCCAAGTATTCGTTGGGTGGATTGGGGATTACAGAGGCACCACTCCCCTTAGCGTAATGGTTCCCGCGACCGTCGCCGAGAACATACTGCTCAAGAAGGACGGTTACAAGGACTATATTACCGTGCCGAGCCTCACGCTCAGCTTCAACGAGACGAGAACGATCGACGTGACGCTCGTGCACTCGTAGGAACGATGCCGGGTCGCGGGTCATTGAGCCGGCAATCCGTTCAACGAATTCTGTATAGCACGGCCAATCACAATCCCGAAGGATCGCCGCGGCCCGGAACGGCTCCGAAGACTTAAAAAAAAAAAAAACACGCCAGCATCATCCCCTGGTCAGTCGAACGGTGGCCGACGACCGCTCGGCGGAGCGCACGAAGGAGTCATCGTTTCCTGGCCGAATACTCCACCTTCCGGAAGAACCCCATCAGCGCCATCGCCTCGCGCTGCGTCAGCAGCGACTTGCCGACGAGCCGCTTCCAGAGCACGTCCTGCGTCTCGCGCTTCTCGTCCAAGGCGAACGGGAAAAGATTGAGGGTGCTGGCAATCATCTTCTCGAGCTGCCGCTTCTCCGGGGCGCGGACGAGGGGGAACCGTTCGGCGGTGCGGCTCGCGTGCTCCTCCGCCCTGAGGGCGTAGAGGACGACCGCTACCGCGTGGCTCAGGTTGAGCGACGGGTAGTCGTCCGCGGTCGGGATGGTGACAGTGAAGTCGCATCGTTTCAATTCGTCGTTCATGAGGCCGTCGCTCTCCCGGCCGAAGACGAGCGCAATCCTCGCCTCCTTGTCCGCGACGGAGAGCTTCTCGGCCAACCGAGAGGGAAAAAGAGGGGTCCTCGGCAGATTATAGTCATCGCTGATCTTCCCCGTCGTCCCTATGATCAGGTCGAATCCGTCCAGCGCGTCGAGCGACTCCGTGATCTTCGCCGCGGCGAGGACGTCGTTCGCCCATTTCGCGCGGTTCTGCGCGACCGGGTCCCGGGGCGAGCATTTCGGGCCGATGAGCAACAAGTCCGTGAAGCCGAAGTTCTTCATCGCTCTCGCGACGGCTCCCAGGTTACCGGGGTGCTCGACGCCGAGGAGGACGACGGTGATAGGCATGAGCGAGAGGATTCACGGACGGTTTTTAACGGTTTGGACGGCTGCGTCGGCATCATGGTCGCAGCGGAGACATTGTTCTCAGTCACTCTCCGAGCTCCTGATCCTCCGGCTCTTCGAACCGGAGTCCCAGTCACTCTCGTTCAGTCGCTCGCGCTCCTGACCCGCTCGTCTGGCTCGTGGTTCCGGGGTTCCGCCTCTCTGGAGCAACGAGTTCGCGGAACGCGTGCTCCCGCGTTCTGTGGAACGCCAGGGAGCCGGAACCTCCCATCCGGTCCGGGGCAATCGTCGGACGCTCGGAATCATGGCCTCGGTCACTCAGCTTCGCTCCGTTCTCGATCCTCGCGTTCTCCGAACACGAGGATCGAAACACCCGGCCATCCTCGCGCCCGATTTTTGCTCCGAGGCGGCGGCCGTGATGATGCCGGCGAATAGACCGCTGGAAGAAGAACATATAGACTGACGGAAGAAAGATGGAAGAAGAGCCAGGACGACTAGAGGAACGCCTTGATGATGGGGACGAGGAGCAGGATGACGATCACCACGATTACCGCGATGCTGATCTTCGCCCAGACGGACGCGCCCTTCTTCTCGCCGTAGAGCTTCTCGGTCACGACCCTGAGCATCCGGCCGCCGTCCACGGGGCCGAGGGGCAGGAGGTTCGCGAGGCCGATGCCCAGGCTCAGGAGGAAGATCCAGAGGAAGAGCCGCGTGATCCACGAGACGACGGCATAGAGCCAACCGAGCGACGGGTCCCGGAGGTTGTCGGCGAGGATGACGCCGAGGTAGCCTTTCGCGGGGTCGGACGGGTTGGCCGTCGCGACGAACGTGACATCCTGTCCGGTAGCGGAGCTGCCGAGCTCGACGGTGCCGTTCGGCTTGAGGTCCTGGAGGCCGGCGAGCAGATCGTCCGTCGTGTTGATCATCCGGTTGTCGAGCCGGTCGTAGACGACGTTCGGCCGGACGCCGGCGGCCGCTGCCGGGTAGCCGGGCTGGACCGTGCCGAAGACGACGCCGTTCGTGGCGATGAAGGAGCCGAGCAACGGCGTGAGCGCGAAGTTGAGGAGGAGCAGGACGACGAGCGCGAGGAGGACATTGCTGAACGGCCCGGCGGCGAAGACGCTGAGCTGCTTCATCCGGCTCTTCTTCTTGAGCGTGTCCTCGTCCGGCTCGACGAACGCGCCGCCCAACGGGCCGAAGACCATCAGGCCGGAACTCTTGACCGGGATGCCGTGCGCGCGGGAGACGACGCCGTGGCTGAACTCGTGCACCACGATGACGGCAAAGAGGGCGAGCCACCCGATGATGAGCGGCACCTCAATCCCCGTGCCGAGGACCGGCGCGCCCGGTATGACCGGCGAGATGACGGGCGGGGCTCCGGGAACGAAGAGGAGGTCGTACAGTCCCTTGACGAGCATCACGGTGATGAAGAGCATGCCCGCGAAGCCGACGACGACGCCCGTGTAGCCGAGCGCGACGAACAGCCGTCTCTTGCGGCCCATCGCATCCATCAGCTTCAGCCCCACCTTCGTGCGGTAGAGGCCGATGAACTTCGCCTGCCAGTCGAACTTGCGGCGGAAGAGGTAGATGACCGCTATGAGCGCGGCGTAGAAGAGGATGGTCCACTTGTACGTGAGAAGGACGGAGAGGAACTGGCCGGAATCCATTCGCCTAGCCAGCCGGAGCACGGTTTAAGAAGTTTTTGCTTTGGGGGGGCTTTAGGCAAATTCGCCTTCGACGGTGTTGCCGGCTGCGACCCGTGTCGCTGCGTTCTTCGCGTCAGCGGAGCTCCCCGTAGGTTCTCGGTAGCGGAACGCTACCGGAACCACAGGGAGCGAAGCTCCCGGGGTTCCAGGAACTTCGTTCCT
>JACWAN010000085.1 GCA_014874255.1 Candidatus Woesearchaeota archaeon | reverse complement strand
GCCCCATACGAGGGTGACCGGAGCAGCGGGGAACAAAGCAGTTGCCGAGCAGCCGGCGACACCGCCGGAGGCGAATTCGCCTAAGAGCTGATGAGATTGAAGAAACGGGAAGAGGGCCGCATCATCGCCGCGGAGAATTTATCCTCCCTCCGGTCCGGGGTCTGGTCGGACGCTCACGTAGATGGTCCTCAGTCACTTCGTTCCTGATCCTCGACGTCGTCGAGTTGCAGACCATGTTCGCGTCCGGGTCCTGTTCCAAGGCGGCGATGATGCAGAGGGACATGATGCTGGACGGGTTGACTGACAGGCCGACCGACAGGCCGAGGGACTGGTCGACGGACGGCTTGTCGAAGGGCTTGTCGACGGAGAACGTGTCGTTCCCGGACGCTTTCCGGCGGGTGAAAGAGCAGATTTTTAAACAGGAACCGCTTCTGCCCCCCACAAGCCCAGGAGGATGGGGAAAGCAGTCCAGCACTCTTTCTGAATCGGATCTGGCGCGACAGGAAAAGACTCGTCGGCTGAGAGCAGACGAAACGGAGTTGAGTAACATGGCATACGGAGATCGCGGTGGATTCCGCGGTGGCGCAGGCGGCGGAAGCCGTGGCGGCTTTAGCAGCGGACCGAGAGAGATGCACAAGGCGACGTGCAGCGAGTGCGGCAAGGAGACGGAAGTCCCCTTCAAGCCGACCGACGGCCGCCCCGTCTACTGCAGGGACTGCTTCCAGAAGCACCGCCCGCCCAGAAGGGACGATTTCTAAGCCCCTTCTTCCAACCTTTTTCAATCTTCTTTCCGAGAATTCTCGGCGCTCAGAGGATCGGCACCTTCTCCAGGATCTCCTTGATGACCTGCTCCGGCTTGATCTCCTCGGCCTCGCCCTCGAAGTTGAGCAAGACGCGGTGCCTCAAGACGTTGTACGCGACCTCCTTCACGTCCTGCGGCGTCACGTAGCCGCGGCCGTTGACCAACGCATGGGCTTTCGCGGCGATGTACATCGCGATGCTGCTCCTCGGCGAGGCGCCGAAGCCGATGTACTTGCCGAACTCGATGCTGTACTTCTTCGGGTCGCGCGTCGCCTCGACGACGCGGACGATGTACCGTTCGATCTTCCGGTTGAGATAGATCTCCTTGACGAAGCGCTGCGCGTCGAGGATGTCCGACGCGGTCAGCACCGACTCCAGCTCGAACTCGTTGAAGTCGTGGATCGTGATGTTGTGCTTCAGGATCTGGATCTCCTCGTCGGGCGTCGGGTAGGTCATGAGGAGCTTGAAGAGGAAACGGTCCACCTGCGCCTCGGGCAGCTTGTATGTGCCGAGCTGCTCAATCGGGTTCTGCGTCGCCATGACGAAGAACGGCGCGGGCAATTGGAAGGTCTCCTTGCCGATGGTGGCCTGGCGCTCCTGCATCGACTCCAGGAGGGCGGACTGGACCTTCGGCGGGCTCCGGTTGATCTCGTCCGCGAGGACGAAGTTCGAGAAGATCGGGCCCTTCACGGTGAAGAACCCTTTCCCTTCCTCGTACGTCGTGATGCCCACGATGTCCGTCGGCAGCAGGTCGGGCGTGAACTGGATGCGGGAGAACTGGCACCCGGTGATCTTGGCGAGGGTGCGGATGATGAGCGTCTTCCCCACGCCGGGGATGCCTTCGACGAGGACGTGGCCGTTCGCGAGGAGAGCCTCGATGAGCGAGTCGACGATCGCGTCCTGGCCGACGATGAGCTTCTTCATCTCGGCCTTGATCCGCTGGAACTGCTTGCCGTAGTATGCTATCTGGCGCTTGAACTCCTCCGTCTGGAGGACCTGGTACGCCTCGTCATCCGGGCCGGCCACTCACCCACCTCTCTTTTCCCTTCCTCACGACAGCGGCGGTTTAAATAGTTTTGCCATGGGGCCGACGGGGGGTGGAAAGAATATTCTCTTGTGGAATACGTCGGCATCTTCGCCGCTGGCTGCAGTCGCTGACGCTCCTGCCCGTCCTCGTATGACTCGGACATGCTCGCCGCATTGCTCCCGTACTCGCGTTCACCGCGACACAGTCGCGCAGACGCGCTCCTGTTTCTCCTCGTGTGGCTCGGAGACGCCCCGTAGGGGCCAATCCCCGTCGCTCATCGCTGTCAAGAATGAAGGCGGCTCGCCTGAAGCCGGCGACGATGATGACGTCAACGAGACTCTTCGGAGGCTCTTAGGCGAATGGAGTCGTCACCGGCCAGAGGGCGAGGCAAGCAAGGAAGGGGGGCAGAGCGCGACGAGGGGGCTGCCCCTTACGGGGAGGAGCGCTTTCGAGAGGAGAAGCGATTGCCGAGCAGCCGATGACGACCACGAACGTGATTTGCCTAAGAGCCACTCTTCGGAGCAAAGTTTAAATATCGCCCTTCGGTGGAGGAGGGCATGAAGAGGGGCGAGAAGGCCGCGGGCCCGGCCGACGGCGAGCGCGCGGTGGTGGATGCCGCCCGCGACACGCGGCGGAAGGCCGCATTCCTCCTGCGGAAGCCGTTCGTCGAGCAGCAGGAGGTCTACTCCCTGGCGAAGGCGTTCTTCAAGGCCTACCTGAAGAAGGAGTACGAGTTCACCGCCGACGAGCTGCGGAAGGAGCTGCATAAGATCTACCTCTCCACCGCCGTCAGGGAGAAGGTCGAGGCGCTCGTGGAGAAGCTCGGCCTGCTCGAGTACACGGACACGCAGTACAGCCAAGCGGAGCTGAAGATCCTGCTCCAGGACCTCGACGGGATCGTGGAGATGCTCGTCGTGGAACGGAAGCGGCAGCTCCCCTTCCTGACGCGGCTGGCGAACTGGCTCTTCCGGAAGCAGCAGCAGCCGCGCGCCACGATCATCAGCGAGTACCCCGTCGTCGAGGACGCGGACCCCGTGACGGTCGAGCTGAACACGCTCCTCGAGGACCTCTATCTCGCGCTGGACAAGGGGAACGTCCGGAGGGCGGCGAAGCTCTACAAGGCGTTGCTGGACCGGTACGACCGCCTCGGCGCGACGGCGCAGCACCGGCTCTACCACAAGGTGAACGCCGCCTACGAGACGATCGCGAAGCAGCAGCGATGATTCTGAGAACACCGTCCGCGAGGGCGATGCGCTGCCTCGGAACAGGACCCGGGCGCGGAGATGCTCCCTTCGTGGCAGTCTCATTCCCGGGTTTCTGGAACGAGTCCGGAACCGTCCGCAGTGTCCGGTTCGGTCGCTCCCGGCCGGCTCGCAGGCTCGTCATTTCCCGGCCACAGGGCCGATTTCTGAGACTCGCGTTCGGAGAACGCGGGGATCAGGCGCTCGGAGAGCGACCGAGGATAAGGTCTCCCAGCACCTCGCCGACGTAATAGTATCTCTCCTAAATTATAGGTACGTTTCAAATATAGGTGCGTTTCAGCGTTGCGGAGCCCTGTTGCTCGTCCCTCGCAAAATCTGCGATTCTCGACCTGCATACCCCTGACGTCTCGTCGGGGCGCTGGAACCCTAGAACGCGAGGCGTTCGGGTTCCCGGAGCGAAGCTCCTAGGGAAGCTACGCTTCCGTGCGAATCGGTCGAAAATCTGTTATCGTTCCGAGGGCTCTTAGGCAAATGATGTGTCGCCGGCCAAAGGGCGAGGCATGCAAAGAAAACGGCGGAAGAGGCTGGGGGGGTCGCCCCATACGGGGGTGACCGGCGCAACGGAGAAAGGAGCGATTGCCGAGCAGCCGGCGACACCGCCGGAGGCGAATTCGCCTAAGAGCCCGTTCCGAGGCAACGCTTGAAAAAGTGCCATAATTAAAGAGCCGCATTATAAGATACTGGCAGGGGGAAGAAAGAGGAAGCCCTGCGAACGACGAGGGGGTTCAGTCCCCGTAGATCTCCTGGAAGACCGCGTCCACCTTCTCCTTCGCCCAGCCGCGCTTGACGAGGGCCTGCCGGATGGAGAGGTCGTCGTACCCGTTCGAGCGCTCGCTGAAGATGAAGTACTTGATGCGCTCATTCTCGGAGAAGACCTCGTGCCTGGACTGCGGAGGCCGGGAGGGAGGATGTGCGGACGAGGGGGACGCGAGACCGCCGTCCATGGATGTCGGGCGGGGGTCGGCGGCGGAGGGAGGATCCGCCTCTCGGCGTTCCGCGGCGGGAGGAGAGCGGCGGAAGAGCGCGGCGACGGTGCCCGGGTGGCGGAGGTCGATCTTCCCCTCGTAGGCGAGGTAGCCGCCCGCCCCTCCGAGGAGGACGAGGAGCGCGAAGACGGCGAGGAGGACGATTGAGAGGATGGAGATGCCTCCGGTCCCGGAAAGGCCGGAAGGCGGGGCGGTGGGCGGGCTCGGCGAGGTCGGTGAGGCCGGCGACTGGGGAGGAGTGGCCTCTGACGACGAGCCGGGAACGGAGGGATTCGAGGG
>JACWAN010000084.1 GCA_014874255.1 Candidatus Woesearchaeota archaeon | reverse complement strand
TCCCGGTAGCGTTGCGCTACCGAGGACCTACGGGGGTGACCGGTGCAGCGACTTCCCGAGCGATCGCCGAGCAGCCGGCGACACCGCCGGAGGCGAATCTGCCTGAGTGCCCCCTACGAGACCCGATGACGGCTCTTAGGCGGATGGTCAGCAGCATCCTCCTGTCGAACCTCCGACGAGGAAAGAAACGAGCGCGTCGCGGGGGTGCCCCTACGGGGACGCAGCGCCTTCGAGAGAAGAAGCGAGAGGTTCGAAGATGGTGCTGCGCGAAGCGAATCCGCCTAAGAGCCTGCGAGCCGCTCGACGGTGACGCCCGCGGCATCCTTCCAGTCGGCGGCCTTCATCCGGATGGACTTGTAGTGGGACGCGGCGGAGAAGACGACGTGCTCGTTCTCGAGGACGCCGGCGTCGCAGTAGCCGGGCAGGCCGAAAAGGACCGGGAACGGGGGCACGGTGCCGACCTTGCAGCCCGTCGCCCGGAAAACCTCGTCCGGGTGCGCGAGCGAGACGTCCTTCGAGGAGAGGAGCGCCTTGATCCTCTTCAGGTCGAGCCGCTTGTGGCCGGAGACGACGCAGAGGAAGAGCGTGTCGTGGGTGCGGTCCTCAGCCACCGGCGTTCCTGATCCTCGACGTTGTCGAGTCTTCAGCACCAGCGCTTTCGCCGCCTCCTCGAGCCGGGTGCCGCGGACCTTGGCCGCGTCCTCGGACGTGTGGACGTGGTCGTGCTCGAGTATCGTGTACTCGCAGCCGCGGCTGTCGAGGAGCGCGACGATGCGACGGAACGTGGAGAGGTCGTCGTCCATGGTGTGAGGGGAAAGAAAGGCGTTGTTTAAATGAATCACGGTTATGAATGGTCAGGGCGGAAGATGAAGAGCATCTCCCGAGAGCGTCTGTGAATCTTACGGAACACACCGGAATTCTTCCAGAAATTGTTGGGATAGCGCTATAAAACCTGACGTCCTCGTAGCAGCATGGCTATCGCATACGGATTGCCGACGAGGGGATATGCATGGGACTGATCCAGAACATGTACCGGGGAGCGAAGGACGCGCTGCAGCGCGGCCGCGACGCGGTCAACGGGCTGGCGGAACGCTCCAGCCTCTACCGGGACGCGAACAGCAGGTTCATGGAGTTCCAGAACGACAGCGTCCGGAAAGCGGCGGGAGCAGCCGTCGCGACCGCGCTCATCGCGGGGAGCGCGCTCCTCAGCTACGGCGCGTTCGTCGGCGGCTACAGCAAGGCGGAGGCGCAGGAACTCCGGAGGAGCAGGCCGGCTGTGACGCGGACCGTCGAGCAACAAGTCAGCAGGGACGTCTACGTGACGCCGCAGCGAGGGGAAGGGCTGTGGAAGCTCGTCGAGCGCGCGGAGACCGAGGCGAAACGCCAGAACCCCGACATGACGATCACGGGCATGAGCGCGGGAAAGCTCAACTACCAGAACGTCAAGGAGAGCGACCGCGCGGTCGCGAACATCGTCAAGGAGATCCAGTACGACGGCCGCAACAAGGCGGCGGGCATCTCCGACGCAACGAATGACACCGTCGTCCGGCCGGGCTACTACGCGAAAGGAAGCGAGAAATTCACGCCGACCGGGCAGCTGCAGGCCGGGCAGGACGGGCTGGACGACCGGCTCTCCGGGAAGCGCGCTGACGGTACGCCGCAGCGGATCTACGTCGGCACGGCCGAAGGGACCATGAAGAACACGAACAAGACGGAAGACCCCGTCGTGAAGACCATCGGGACATATGCCGCGCAGAAGGCGCCGGCGGAGAAGCACGACGGACTGCCCCTAGCAGGGCTCGCGGGCATCCTCGGCGCCGGCGCGCTCGGCCTCTACCTGACACGCAAGAACGAAGGGACGGAAGCGACCGCACCAGGGACTGATCCTTCGCCTGCCGACGGGCCCGGCCCGAAGAACGGGAAGCGGGAAGGGACGGCGACGGAAAGGGACATCATCGACGCGGTCTTCAATGAGTTGAATGGCACATGGGAGGTACCGGTCGCCACCACCTCGGTCGACGCGGTCGCCTCCGAGCTCTACCGCGCCTACGACGACGCGTTCCGGGAAGCGGGCGCGAACGAGGCGTACCGGACCGGAGCGCGGGCGCTCATGAACCCCGCGCTGCGGGAAGGGGTCGCGCTCGCGTACTACGCGAATCCCATCTACGCGCTCCAGGCGAACAAGACGGACGGGAAGCGGAACGAGTCGTACCTCTCGCTCGACGAGGTCGCGCGGCTGACCGGCGTGAGCGCGTACCGGATACGGAAGCTCGCCGACGAGCAAGGGCTCAGCCGGCGCGCGCTCCAGCAGGAGTACCGCTCCCATCGCATGGAGGAGGCCGTGCTGCTCGAGGTACAGGGGCTGAACGCGACGCAGATCGCCGAACGCCTCGGCGTCAGCGCGTCGACGGTGCGGCGCGACCTCAAGAAGACGAAAGCCGCGGAGAAGGCGCCGCTGCGCGCGGCGGCGTGAAGCGCATAATCATCTTTCCTTCTTTCTCATTCCTTCTTTCTCATTCCTTCTTTCTCATTCCTTCTTTCTCATTCCTTCTTTCCTCTTCTTCGACGCAAACTTTAAATAACCCCCTCTGCGGTTTTCGCTGCGATGGCGAAAGGCAAGGAGGCGGCGCAGGAGGCGGGCAAGGACCAAACGCTCGCCTCGTTCTCCGACGAGAAACAGGAGGCGAGCCGTGCGACGGGGCAGGAGGAGAAGCAGGCCGCGAAGCAGAAGGAGGCTGCGCCGTCCATGCCGATCGCGCACGAGCTCGCGAAGAAGCAGCGCGACATCGGCGTCGGCGAGTTCTTCGCGCGGAACAAGCACCTCCTCGGCTTCGACAACCCGCGGAAAGCGCTCCTCACCGTCGTCAAGGAAGCGGTGGACAACGCGCTCGACGCATGCGAGGAGGCCGTGATCCTGCCCGACATCAGCGTCCAGCTCATCGACATGGGGAACGAGCGGTTCCGGGTCATCGTCGAGGACAACGGACCGGGCATCGTGAAGCAGCAGGTGCCGAAGATCTTCGCCAAGCTCCTCTACGGCAGCAAGTTCCACAGCCGCAAGCAGCAACGGGGACAGCAGGGCATCGGCATCAGCGCAGCGGTCATGTACGGCCAGCTCACCACGGGACGGCCGGCGAAGATCCGCTCCAAGATCGGCAAGGACCACCTCGCGTACGTCTGCGAGCTCCACATCAACACGCAGCAGAACAAGCCCGAGATCGTCCAGGAAGAGGAGAAGGAGTGGTCGAAGGAGCACGGCACGCGCATCGAGATCGACCTCGAGGGCAGCTACCAGAAGGGGCAGCAGTCCGTGGACGAGTACCTGAAACATACTGCGGTCGTCAACCCGCACGTCATGATCGTCTACGTCAGCCCGAAGGCGGAGCAGCTCATCTTCCCCCGCGTCACGGAACAGTTCCCGAAGCAGGCGATGGAGATCAAGCCGCACCCGCACGGCACCGAGCTCGGCACGCTGATGGCGATGCTCCACGACACCCAGTTCACGACGCTTCAGCAGTTCCTCCAGAACGAGTTCAGCAGGATCAGCCCGGCCGTGGCGAAAGAGGTCTGCGAGAACGCGCGGATCCTCCCGAAGACGAAGCCGCAGGATGTCAGCAGGGAGGACGCGGAGCGGATCGCGAAGGCGTTCCAGGAGACGAAGATTATGGCGCCGCCGACCGATTGCTTGAGCCCGATCACGCAAGAACTGCTCGAGAAGGGCCTCAAGAAGGAGGTGAACGCGGAGTTCTACGCGGCCGTCACCCGGGACCCGGTCGTCTACAAGGGGAACCCGTTCCAGGTCGAGGTCGCGCTGGCGTACGGCGGCGACCAGCCCAAGGACAAACAGGCGAAGCTGATGCGCTTCGCGAACAGGGTGCCGCTCCTCTACCAGCAGGGGGCGTGCGCCACGTCGAAAGCTGTGGCGGGGACGAACTGGAAAGCGTACGGCCTCCAGCAGTCCGGCAGCAACCTGCCGGTCGGCCCGCTGACGATCGTCGTCCACTTGGCATCCGTCTGGGTGCCGTTCACCTCCGAGAGCAAGGAGGCGATCGCCGACTACGAAGACATCGGCAAGGAGATCAAGCTCGCGCTCCAGGAAGCGGGACGGCAGCTCCAGCGATATGTGCACAAGAAGACGAAGGTGCATCTGCAGCTCGAGCGGGCGAACATCTTCGAGCGGTACATCCCCGAGGTGGCGAACGCGCTGAAGCGGCTGACGGGCGAAGACGAGGACGCGCTCGTCGAAGGCCTCAAGGCGATGGTGAAGAAGGAGAAGATCCAGGAGACGATCGACACCATGCAGGCCGTCAACGCCGAGTACGACGAGGACTGGGCGAGGATCGGCAAGGATGACAGCGAGGGGCCTGAGGAAGGCGACGGTTCCGGGAAAGAGGAGAACGGGACCGCGGATGGAGAAGGCGACGGGAATGGCTTAGGCTCCGCCCCGAAGAAGGCCGCGAAAGGGAAGAAGAGGGATTGACTGGACTGATGCTCATGGCGAAAGCTGACAAGGCAGGAGGGAAGACGGAGCGGCCGAAGCCGGACGGCCCTGCCGGGAAGCTCGTCGCGATCGGCGAGCACGTCACGCAGCAGATCAGGGAGGGCGAGAGCCCGACGATCGAACTCACCGTCAGGTCGCTCTCCAACGTGGTGTATGACGAGGACACGCAGAAGCTCGGCGTCGGCGACAAGACGTCGGAACGCTCGTTCTTCAACGTGGCGCACGCGAAGAAGTTCCTCCAGACGCTCGAGGTCGCGGCCATCGCGAAATCCTTGCTCGACATCGGGAAGCACGCGTCGCTCAGGGACGTCTTCTACATGGCGAAACGCACCATCCCGCACACCAAGGTCAACGTCGTGGACGAGCAGACGGAAAGCGACAAGGCGATCGAGGACCTTGAGATCCTGACGGGATCGACGCGGGAGCAGCTCAACATCAACGCGAACAAGATGGGAAGCGTGGCCGGGAACGTCGTCATCGAGGACGCGGGCGACATGATCGACTGGAGCAAGCTCGGCAGCGGCGGCTGGTCCATCCCGTCCAACGTGGAGAGCATCACGTTCCGGAAGGTGAGCGCGAAGTACGTCCTCTACATGGAGAAGGCGGCCGTGTGGGAACGTCTCCACGAGGACAAGTTCTGGCTGAAGCAGAACTGCATCATCATGTCGTCGCAGGGCCAGTCCACCAGGGGCGTGCGGCGGCTCTTGCAGCGGCTCTCGACGGAGCACAAGCTCCCGATCTACGTCCTCACGGACAACGACCCGTGGGGGATCTACATCTATAGCGTGCTGAAGTACGGGTCGATCTCGCTGGCGCACATGAGCGACGAGCTCGCGATCAGCGACGTCCGCTACCTCGGCGTGACGTCGGACGACGTCGAGAGGTACAAGCTCGAGCGCCATTACATCAAGCTGACGGACAAGGACCTCGCTCGCTTGGAGCAGATGGCGAACTACGACTGGTTCAAGGACCACGCGGAGTGGCAGCGCCAGTTCAAGCTGATGAAGAAGGCGGGCGCGAAGGTGGAGATTCAGTCCTTGTCGTCGAGGGGCATCACGTTCATCAGCGACGTCTACCTGCCCGAGAAGATCAGGAAGCAGGAGTTCATCGACTAAGCATCGGCCGAGGACTGCGTCATCGTCGCGGCCTAACTGACCTCCCTCCAGTCAGGGACATCATCGACGGCTCGCGTACCCTACGGCCTCAAAAACCGGCCGTGCTCGCCGCCGGGTCTTGTGCCAAGGCGACGATGACGCCGAAGCATCTTCATCCGGCAATACCTTTATAAAAACGGTTTCTTGGTTGCTCGGCATGCAGCTCCCGCAGCCAGGCATCCTCCGCACGGGGAAAGGACCGAGGTGGAAGGACAAGTTCGTCCTCTACTACGAGGTCGAGAAGGGCGGCATGGTGACGCTCGCGGAGCTCTACATCAACGTCCACAAGTGGTTCGCGAAGGAGGGGTTCAAGCACTGGGGGAGCAAGGACGGGAACGTCGAGGACCTCTACCTCCACCGCATGCGGCCGGACGGCGTCCAGGAGAACCTGATCTGGTGGCGCACCTTCAAGGAGATTACCCCGTACGTCTCGTACATGTGCAAGATGGACTGGCAGAACTTCGGCGCCAAGGACACGGAGATCGTGTACAAGGAGAAGAAGGTCAAGACCCAGAAGCTCGGCATCGTGCTCCGCGTCTGGTGGTGGGTCCAGCTCGACCCGGAGAACCGGTGGGAGAAGTCGTTCCTCGGCAAGATGAACGGCGGACGGCTCACCAAGTGGTTCTACGAGCGGATGCTGAACAACGAGCTCGAGATGCACGAGGAGAAGGTCCGCACCCTCGCGAAGCGCCAGGAGAACGAGATCAAGGAGTATTTCGAGATGGCGACGAGCAGGCCGATGCCGCGCTCCTTCTTCCCCGAGGAGGGCTACAAGTGGCAGAAGCCGAAGCCCCGGCCGGAGGACTTCTCCAACCTCCCCCGCAAGCCAGACTTCGAGATCTAGGTTGCAACGTTTTTCTTCGTCGTCTTTCTCGTGAACGAACGCGTCGCCTTGGAACAAGACCAGGAGAAGCCCCGATTCATGCAGGGGCTTCGACGCAATGTCCCGGACCGGAGGGAGAACAAGATCTCCGCGACGCGTTCGAGGAGAGAAACGTTTTAAAGAAATCACCGTTCTTTTCCCGCCATGTTCGAGGGCGTGCTGCAGGACCTGAAGAAGGACGTCAAGAAGGCGAAAGAAGCGACAGAGATCGTCCTCGGCCGGACGAAGCGGAAGACGGCGATCTCCGACGAGAAGTTCGTCCCCATCACCGCCCCCCCATTCTCCGGGAAGGCGTGCTTCGTCGACGGCGGGAACGCTGCGGTGTACGAGTCGCCGGACGCACGCGTCGAGCTCGTCCGCGTCTACGCGACGGTCTACGAGGGGAAGAAGAGGATCGCTTCTCGACGCGAAGAAGGACTAGTGCTGGTGCAGAACGCAACGATTAACGATAAAGGACTGATTACGGCGAAAGGATACGGTAAAGTGGAGCTCACGCTCACGATTCCCGCCGACGACCCGGGGCTGCGGCTCGGCAAGGAACGCGTCACCCTCGCTGCTGTCGCCAATCTCTGCCGGTTCGCCCTCGAGTGCCGGTTCGCCGCGCGCGTCGCGCAGGAGAACGGCTGTGACTTGCTCGTCCGCGACGGCTCATTAGAAGGGATTAATGGTTACGAAGAACGGGAACTGGGAGGACTACTCAAACAAATGAAGGACGTCGTCGGTTTCTCCAAGACGACGACGCTTCTCACCGCGGACGGCGGCAGCGCGGCCGCGGCGCTGCTGGAACGCGGCCCGACGGGCGCGTGGCTGTACGACGCGGGGGAATTGATCATTGATGATGACAAAGACGATCAAAGTAAAAATGATATTAATGATCGAAGTAAAAAGGATAAAAAAGGACGAGACGACGGAAGGATTCATTTATTCTTACTGAAACTCCATGGACGGAGCGAACATGCGTTCCGCGTGGATGCGAAAGCCGAGGATATCACCGGCATCGTCTCGTTCCTCGCCTCCGTCTCCGCGGACCCGGTCTTCCCGGGGTACCCATACCCGCTCATCGAAGCGGATCGGATGGCGCGCGTCACGAACCAGGAGCTCGAAGGCGTGCGGACCAGGTTCCAGGCGGAGGCAGGCGCGGACTGGCGGGCGTTGAAACGGCGCAGCCGCGGCTCGGACGCGCACGGGATACTCGACAGGATCTCTTAGAGATAACTTCATTATAGAAAATAATTTTCTGCCGTCGATTACATAAATACTACTAATAAGTGATTAAAATAAAACAATATTTAAAGATGAAAGAAACGAGAGAAAAACAAAGGTGAGTATGACCCGTCGCTCTGGCGCACGGGTTCGTCCTCGAACCCTTTGCGCCTCGAGACTCCTGGCCGTCGTCCGGATGCGTCGACCGAGTCCAGTGGAATCGCGTCCGTTCCCGATGCAGTCTCTTGGAGGCGCAGTCCATTCGCCGAAGAGCC
>JACWAN010000083.1 GCA_014874255.1 Candidatus Woesearchaeota archaeon | reverse complement strand
GCTCGCGTCGCCGCCTTCGAACCGTGTCGCTGTTTACTTCGAAGGGCCTCGTCCCCGCAGGGGGCGACCCCCTACTCGACCTTTGCCGCCTTCTTCGCAACGGTTCGACCTGAGGGCGGCAACGTACACTTTCAACGCGGCCCGGTGAAGCAGAATATTTAAAAACCTCCCGCCGTTCTGCCGAGAAAGAAGAGGGAAGAAAAAAAGGGATATCGATGGCGACAGCCTCCAAGACCGCCAAAGGGAAGCCGAAGGCCGCAACAGCCAGCGGACGCGCCGCGAAGAAGACCGCGCCGGAAGACGCCGGGACCGCCGCCAAGCAGCAGAAGCACGACGGCTTCACGTTCTCGACGACGAAGGAGATCGAAGTCCCTACAAGGATCATCGACCAGGTCGTCGGCCAGGAGGGAGCGGTCAACATCATCCGGAAAGCCAGCAAGCAGCGCCGGCACGTCCTCCTCATCGGCGAGCCCGGCACGGGCAAATCCATGCTCGGCCTCGCGCTCGCAGAACTGCTTCCGAAGGAGAAACTCGTCGACATCCTCGCCTTCGCGAACCCGAACGACGAGAACCAGCCGCTCATCCGCACCGTCAAGGCCGGCGAAGGCCGCGAGATCTCGCTCCGCGCCCGCCTCGAGAGCGTCGGCTTGTTCAAGAACCAGAACATCCTCATGCTCGTCATCGCGATCATCGCGATGCTCATCCCGTGGTGGATCTTCTCCAAGTACACGAGCGACTACAACAGCACCGTCGGCGCGATCATGTTCGTCGCGTTCTTCCTCGGCGGCCTCTTCTTCCTGGCGGCGTTCATCACGAGCGCCAGCCTCAACAAGAAGGCAGGCGGCCAGGCGAAAGGCAGCCCGCCGAAGATGATCGTGGACAACTTCAACCGCACGGAAGCGCCGTTCTACGACGCGACGGGCGCGCACGCCGGAGCCCTCTTAGGAGACGTGCTCCACGACCCGTTCCAGTCCGGCGGCCTCGGCACGCCCGCGAACGAGCGCGTCGTCGCGGGCATGATCCACAAGGCGCACATGGGCGTCCTCTTCGTGGATGAGATCGCCACGCTCCAGCCGCACACGCAGCAGGAGCTCCTGACCGCGCTCCAGGAGGGCAAGTACGCAATCACCGGCCAGTCCGAGCGGAGCGCCGGCGCGATGGTCCGCACCGAACCGGTGCCCTGCAACTTCATCCTTATCGCCGCGGGAAACATCGAGACAATCAAGGAGATGCACCCCGCGCTGCGCAGCAGAATCCGCGGCTACGGCTATGAGGTCTACATGCAGGAGACGATGCCCGACACGCCCGAGAACCGGATGAAGATCGCACGGTTCGTCGCCCAGGAGATCACCAAGGACGGCAAGATTCCGCACTTCACCAAGGAGGCGGTCGAGGCCATCATCGAGGAGGCGCGGAAGCGCGCCAACAGGAAACAACGACTCACCCTCCGGTTCCGCGAGCTCGGCGGCATCGTCCGCGCCGCGGGCGACCTCGCGCGGGAGGAGAACGCCGACCTCGTCACGCCGAAGCACGTCGAGCGCGCGAAGATCATCGCCCGCAGCCTCGAACAGCAGATCGCGGACAAGTACATCGAGCAGAAGCGCGAGTACAACGTCATCGTCACCACGGGGAAGAAGGTCGGCCGCGTCAACGGCCTGGCGGTCATGGGCTCCGGCTCCACGTACAGCGGCATCATCCTCCCCATCGAGAGCCAGGTCACGCCGGGCGGCAAGGAGAGCCAGATCATCGCGACCGGGAAGCTCGGGGACATCGCCAAGGAAGCGGTCACCAACGTGAGCGCCATCATCAAGAAGATCTTCGGCGAGGACCTCCAGGGCAAGCACGACATCTACATCCAGTTCCTCCAGACCTACGAGGGCGTCGAAGGCGACTCCGCCTCGATCGCGGTCGCCACGACGATCATCAGCGCGCTGAACGACGTGCCGATCAAACAGAACTACGCGATGACCGGCAGCCTCAGCGTCCGCGGAGAAGTCCTCCCCGTCGGCGGCGTCACCGCCAAGGTCGAAGCGGCCATCGAAGCGGGCATCGAGCACGTCATCGTCCCGAGAGCAAACCTCAAGGACATCGTCCTCAACGAGGAGAAGCTGAAACAGATCAATATCATCCCCGTCGAGCGGATTAGCGAGGTCCTCGCGGAAGCCCTCGACTGGAAGGGCAAGGAAGAGATCCTCGTCCGCATCAAGAAGCTCGGATAAAGCGCAGAACAGCCAACGATTCTCCGTATCAACCTCGCAAGAGCATCATCGCCACCACCTTCAGGCGAAGCGCTGCAGCGAAAGACACAGAAGCATGCGGAGGGGGTCGTCCCCTACGGGGAGGCGCCGCAACTCAGAGAAAGATGCGAAGAGTGGAGAGGCGTGGCGATGATGCCTACCGCCACGTCACGTCCACGTCGTCCGTGCGTTCGTACGGCAGGATCTGGAGCGTCGACGGGTCGTCGGAGACGCCGCCCTTGACGTGCATCAACCAGCCCGTCCAGGCGATCATCGCCGCGTTGTCGACGAGGAATTCATTGGCGGGAACGTAACAAGCGGCGCCGCGCGCCGCGCACATGAGACGGCACATCTCCTGCAGGCGCTTGTTGCACGCGACGCCGCCGCCGAGCACCAGCTCGCGCTTGTCGCAATGCGCCATCGCCCGTTCAGCGACTTCGACGAGCATCGCGAACACGGTTTCCTGGACGGAGAAGGCGATATCCTCATCCTTCTCTTTTCCGATCACCTTCCGTTCGAGGTGCGTCAATATCCCGGAGAACGCGACATCCATCCCCTTCACGCTGTACGGCAGAGGGATATACTTCTTCCCGCTGAGCGCCAGTTGCTCTATCTTCGGGCCACCAGGAAATCCCGATCCTAGATCGCGCGCGAACGTATCTAAGAAATTACCTATTCCTGTGTCAAGGGTTTCCCCAAAAATCCTATATTTCCCTCCGTCGTACGCGATCACCTGCGTGTTCGCACCGGAACAATAGAGAAGCACCGGATCCTTCGCTTGAGTAACTAACGATGCAACCTCTAAATGAGCGATGCAATGATTGACACCGACGAGCGGCTTTTTATGAATCAAAGCAAGACTACGAGCGAAGAGCGAGCCAACCTTCAAGGCGTGACCCAACCCCGGAGCATTACTGAGAGCGATCAGGTCGACGTCCTGCATCGACAACCCAGTCTGCGCGAACGCCTTCTTGAGCAGGGCGTCGCAGACCTCCTCGTGGTGCTCCGCGAGCTTGTTCGGAATCAAACCACCTTTTTCCGTCGTGTACAGGTCCCGGAGGTTGCAGAGCACCTTCTTCTCTGTGAAGCTCTGCACGTCGAGCAGCGCCGCGCCGAACGTGTGCGCCGTGCTTTCGATTCCGAGGATGATCATGAATGAACCTCCCCGGCCTAAAGGCCGGGGTACAAGGGATTCGGAGAATCCCTGTACGCGCGGACCCGAGGTCCGCTAGCGTATCCCCTCGTAAAGCTCGAGGAAAGCCGCGGAGAGTTACTGCTCGTCCCTCGCAGCGTATTACGATTTCGCGCCTGCATGCCCGCGACGGCACGTCGGGGCGCCGAAAGCTGTGGCTTTCGTGCGAATCGGCGCGAAATCTGCTTTTGCTCCAAGGCGACATTCCTCCTCGAGCTAAAGCACGAGGTATCCACGGATTTAATGAAGAGAAACAAGGACGATTTAAAAAATAATAGTAATGAACCGGAGAAACGGGGATGATATCAAAGGAGAGTTCCCCGGCAATAGCTGAAGTTCGGCCGTTTCTGGACGATCTCCTCCTCGACCTTAATCATGAACTTGTACAAGCGCGCCTTGAACTCCTCGAGCTTCTTCTGGAGGAAGTCGTAGACGTCCTCTTCAAGATATCCGAGGTCGCGGGAGAGGAGCAGCAGCACGTCCAGCTCCTTCGCGGACTTGTAGGCGTAGCCGAGATACGTCAGGAAGACTTTGTTCGAGTGCGAGCCCGCGCCTTCGGCGATGTTCATCGGCAACGACGTCGCCGCCCGTCGGATCTGATCGACGATGTTCCGATGCTCATACTCGGGATACGATTCGAGCAGCGGATACAGATCCAGCACCAGATTATATCCTAAGCTCCAGATCTCCAGCTTCTTGAAGTCGCGACCCATAGAGGAGCAGAAAGGGAGAACAATTATATGCGTTGCTGCACGAAAAACGGAAGGCGTCCGATAGTCTCAAGTTTTTTCCGGTAGAAAGAAATAATCAGTCATGTTGTAATAGTTAATCTCCTAAATAATGGTAAATTTTTGGCATTGCCTTCGGGTTGTTAAAGTTCTTCCGTAAATGGTACTGCGCGGCTGGGAGCGTGCGGAGCACGCGGTTCGCCAG
>JACWAN010000082.1 GCA_014874255.1 Candidatus Woesearchaeota archaeon | reverse complement strand
CCTTTCTCCGTTGCGCCGGTCGACCCCGTATGGGGCGTCCCCCCGACCTCTTCCGCCGTTTTCTTTGCATGCCTCGCCCTCTGGCCGGCGACACACCATTCGCCTAAGAGCCCTCGGAACGATAACAGATTTTCGACCGATTCGCACGGAAGCGTAGCTTCCCTAGGAGCTTCGCTCCGGGAACCCGAACGCCTCGCGTTCTAGGGCTCCGGAGCCCCGACGAGACGTCAGGGGTATGCAGGTCGAAAATCGCAGGTTTTGCGAGGGACGAGCAACAGGGCTCCGCAACGCTGAAACGTACCCCTATTTAGGAGAAATACCATTACTAATGGATCCCGCCAACAGACAGTGCTTAGAGAATCTCCTGCGTAGCGGCGACTATCGTCGTCGGCCTCGCCGTTCAACCGATTGCTCTTGCCGGCAGGCATCGTATCGATTTGTCGCCTAGGCGGCGCAGGAGATTTTCCTTGAATGACCCACCGTCGCAACGTTTATAAATCACCTCGCCCCGAAGCAGGGAAAAAGGGGTGGGCTAGTGGTCTTCAAGACCATCGCAGACAACGTCAAATCGTTCTTCCTCAAGGAGGACGCGCTCGAGCACGAGCCGAAGAAGGCGCCGGACGCCGCCGTCGAGCTCTTCGAGAAGCCCGCCAGCCACGCCATCATCAGCCACAACCTCAAGGGGCCGCTCCCGACGACGGAACAGCCGAAGGCGCAGCCGACGCTCCCCTTCTCCGCGGCGCAGCTCCGCGAACGGCTCGGACAGCAGCAGCCACCGCCTGCTTTCTCGTCGGAACAGCCGGTCCAGCGGCCCTCCCCAGCCTACCTGCCTTCTCCCCGGAAGCCGACGAAGCCGCTCATCACCGAGGAGGACATCAGCTCGCAGATTGCGGAGTTCGAGCAGGCGATCAGCACGATCCCCGGCGAGGACGGCAGCAGGCTCCCGCTCTCCGCCTCCGCCGCCATCCCCGCGGAACAGCGTCCTCTCCCGCCCTCGCCGTCCCCTCCCAGCGGGTTCTTCGCCGAGTTCGAGCGCTACCTCCACGAGAAGGGCTACGACGTGGACGAATCCCTCCTCTCCGAGGAGATGCTCGACCGGATGAAACGCCACCACGCGCAGCGTTTCAGCGTCGAACGCCACAAGGAACGGGGACAGACCCTTGAGGAGTCGCTCTCCCGCAAGCTCGCCGAACTCCAGGACCTCGAGCGCGACTGGGCTGCGAAGCAGGACGAGGCGTCGGTGGTGCGCGACCGGATGGCGCAGCTCGAGACCGAGATCGCGGAGCGCGCCTCGGAACTGAAGACGATGGTGGCCGAGCTCAGGGCCCACTCCGCGGCCGCGCCCGCAGAGCCGGAGCGGCTCCTCCCGACGGAAAAGCGGTCCGTCCCTCCCGCCCAAGAACCCTCGGTCCGGGAGCCCGTCCCGGCGGAACCGTCCTCTTCTCCTCCTCCTCAGTCTTCCCCACTCTCTCCACCAGAGTGTCTTCCCCAGAACCTGTCCGTGGAGCCTGCCGGACGGCCTGTCGCCCCTCAGCGCGAGCTTGTCGCGCCGCAGGCACCCTGGCCCGTGAGCGTCCCTCCCGATCTCGCCCTTTCTTCCTCTCCTTCACTTTCTCTCCGTCCCACAGCCTCTTCCGCGCGGCAGGATCCGCTCCCGCGGCAGGGGCTTCCGCCCGAGAAGCGGTTCTTCCTCCGCGACGGCCGCGCGCTCTCCTCGCTGGCGGAGCTCCGCGCGGCGCTCCTCTCGATGGACGACCAGATATTCTATTTCCACGTGACGCCGGAGCGGAACGATTTCGCGGCGTGGATCAAGGGCGTCTTCCAGAATGAGACGCTCGCCGCGCGGGCCGAGCGCGCCCGGAACAAGTACGAGCTGGCCGCGCTGGTCCCTTCTCCGTAGCTCTTCCTCCCTGTTCGGGAGTCTTCCTTCCCAGACATCCTGTCTTCTCACGTCGAGAACTATTTTCCGTGACGTTCCCTATCCAATCCCTGATTTATATATTATTTTTAAAATGACCCACTCCGGACCAAAAGATTTATATATAAGTATACATAAGTGTATACCAAGATACACTGACTCACGTCGGTGCCATCGTTGCGACAAAGGTGGAAGCTGACCGGAATTCTCGGCCGCTTCAAACGGTAACTGGTAACAAGACGGGACCGCCGGGACGACGGCCTCGTTGCACGGAGCGAAGGGCGTAGCCTCTTCTCTCCAGAAAAAAACGCGAAGGTGAGAGAAACATGAAGGCCCTCCAGAAGAACATACTGCTTTTCGCGACCATTCTCATGGCGCTCCTGCTCCCGCTCGCAGCGCTCGCGGCCAGCACGCCGAATGCGCCGTCGACGCTGATCAACGGATCGAGCAGCACCTTCGACCAGAACAACTATCCTGCGCAGGAGGTCGACGCGCTCGCCGGCAACATTACCGAGCTCACGCTCACGGCGATCTCCCAGACGAGGGCCTGGCAAGGCTACTTCGGGAACGTCTCCGGCACGATCACGTTGGACGACGCGAACAACTACACGTTCTACAACTGGTCGGCAGCCGAGCCGCGCGGCTACATCTACGCCACGCTCGTCAGTGCAGGCGTCCCCAGCTGGCTCAACGTGCAGTGCTTCGACGAAGCGAACAACGCTTCGCTCTTCGACACCAGCTACGGTATCAACTCCGACGACTACGACAACGTCACGAACACGTACAACACGACGCTGGCCGACCCGAACATCGCGCAGACGGTCTACATCGTCAACAACAGCTTCGCGAACTGCCCGGCCACCACGATCTGGCAGAACGACGCCTACCAATCGGGCAACTTCGTCAACTACCTGATGTATGACTCCTCGGCAGTGCAGGGCAACCAGTCGTGGGTCTTCGGCACCATCATCGAGAACAAGAATGTCGGGAACAAGACGGACATCCCCTGCTACAACGGCCAGCTCTGCGACTTCCAGCTCCTGGTGGGCGAGAACGGCCACGGCACCGACACCGCGGTCACCCCCTACTACATCTGGGTCGACCTGAGCGGATGAGCCGAGACCGGCCTTTTTTTCTTTTTTTTTTTCTTTTCCCTCTTTCCGAAACCTCTTCCTCCCCTCAACCCCCTTTCCTAACCCGCTTTCCGGAACAGGCACACAGGACCGATGAACCCGAACTGACAACCCCCCCAATCCAACCCACTCCATCAAACCCCCGACCCCATACTGACATCCCAATCACAGACGGAAACCAACGACGGTGAACAGACGATGACGACCAGGAACAGCAGACGGAACGCCTTCACGGCGGCACTCGCGCTCCTGTTCGTCTCCTCCTCCCTCTTCATACTCCTCTCGACGGGCGCGACAGCGCTCCCTTCCGGCGCCGCCATCACCAACTACTCGACGGTGACCCGCGGCATCGGCACGGCGGAGAACAGGACCGACGCCGGCGGCACGATCACCACGATTGAGCTCTCCGGCATCCAGCAGGACAGCTACTGGAAGGCGTACGTCGGGAACGTCACGGGCGTCCTCACCTTGGACGACGCGAGCGGCCACACCATCTATGACTGGCAGCTGACCGGCCTCACGATCAACGGCCAGGTCTACGCCACGAGGAACGGCAGCGTCACCTTCACCGGCATGGAATGCGCCCAGCCCGCGACCATAAGCGCGGAAGACTCCTTCAACAACATGACCGCCAGCGCGGCGGACAGCATCGACCGGACGTTCAACCGGACCGTGCACCGGGGCTTCTACGTCGGCCCGACGCCAATCGCGAACAGCACGTGCCCGAGCACCGCGACCTACGTCAACAGCACCGCGCAGAACGCGAGCGAGGGCGACAGCTTCCAGGAGATACTCCTCCAGGACGCGGGCGCGAACGTGGTCTACACGACCCTCCTCGAGAACAGCACCGTCGGCTTCGACGGGAACACCTACGACTTCCAGATGCTCGTCGGCGAGAGCGGCGTCAAGCCGACCCCGACCACCTACTACTTTTATACGGAGATAGGATCATAAGGCTGAGACCATGGAACAGAAAGGAACCAACCGGCAAAGGATGCTCGCGCTGAGCATACTCTCCCTCGTCGTCGTCGTCCTGGCCTACAACGCCCTCTTTTCCTTCAGCTACTCGGTGGGGCCGAACTACCGGAACGTCTCCATCGACACGCGCGTCAACATCACCAACTCCAAGCCGGAGGTGCTCGGCGTCCTCATCGAGAACCCGATCACGCTGAACGCCGGCGGCAGCCACATCGTCTCGTGCAACGCCACGATCAGGGACTACAACGGCGCGGACACCATCTCCAACGTGACGGCCATCTTCTGGAACAACGCCTCCATCCCGCAGGCGTCGCCGGACGACGGCAACAACCACTACACGAACGCGAGCTGTACCCAGAACGTCTCGGACGGCCTCTACACCGCCAACTTCACCTGCAACTTCAGCGTCCTCTACTTCGCGGACGCCGGCAGCGACTGGGTCTGCAACGTGACGGCGACCGACTCCTACGCGTTCAACGCCAGCGTCGGCAGCTCGAACTCGAACTCCAACCTCACGACGATCAACCAGCTCCTCGCCCTGAACGTGACCTCCCTAGTCGACTACGGCAACATGGCGGTGGGCGACACCTCGGGTCCGGAGGAGGCGAACGTCACGAACTTCGGCAACCAGAACATCAACGTGAGCGTCCTCGGCTACGGGAACAAGAGCGGCGACGGCCTCGCCTTCGTCTGCCAGATCGGGAACATCACCATCGCGAACGAGAAGTTCAGCCTGAACCAGACGGACCCGTATGCGAACTACGTCCCGCTCAGCACGACCTACCAGATGATCGGCGGGCTGACCTTGCTGCAGCAGACGAACGACGCGGTGCCGGTCGTCAACAGCACGTACTGGCGGCTGTACGTCCCGCCGAACCCGTTCGGCCAATGCAACGGCACGATCGTCTTCCAGGCGGAGAGTTCGTAGATTCACGCTTAGCTACCACCTTTGTTACCACCGAACCGCCGCGCGAGCGGCCCGGGCCTTCGGGCCCGGTTTTCTTTTCTTCTTCCCCCTTTCCCCTTCCGATGCAGGGAATTCCGTAATAGAGAGGGAACGATGAGGTAAAATGAGACGACAATCGATACGTCTTTCAATATGCTTTCTGCAATGGCTCTTAGGCAAATTCGCCTCTGGCGGTGTCGCCCTGAGAGACCTTCGGTCTCCGGGCGCACGGATTCTACGAATCCTTTGCGCCGCCTTCGCGCCTCTCGCTTCTCGTTTTGATGGCGCTGCGTCCCCGTGAGGGACATGGTCGCTCCGTTCAGTCGCTTCCGCTCCTGACCCGCTTGTATGACTCGTGGCTCCCGGATTCCTCGCATGTGCAGGAAAGCTCGGCTTTCCGCGCGCCGGATTCTCCGAATCCGCGCGACTCGGAACCAACCCCTCCGCGACGCACTCGCCCTTCCCTTCGCAGGAGGCGCGACCGGGGGGGCGGCGACGCACCATTTGCCTAAGAGCCGGAGAGAAAAAGTCTTAGGCGAATCGCTCCGTGCTGCGTCTCGAGACTTCTGGCGGTCGTCCGAATGTGTCAAGCGAGCCTGGCGGAATCGTGTCTGCTCCCGAAGCGGTCTCTTGGAGGCGCTGTCCATTCGCCGAAGAGCCGGAGAGAATGGCTTTGGGTGAATGGTGTGTCGCCGGCCAGAGGGCGAGGCATGCAAAGAAAACGGCGGAAGAGGTCGGGGGGACGCCCCATACGGGGTCGACCGGCGCAACGGAGAAAGGAGCGATTGCCGAGCAGCCGGCGACACCGCCGGAGGCGAATTCGCCCAATGTCTTTGTTTATCTTACATAATAAGTAGATAATCTTACATGATGATTACTATTATTTATTAAATTGGAAATATTTATATATGATATCTTACAAGATAGGAAAACAGGAGCGACGCGAGGGACGTGGCGGCAGCCGGTGACAATCGGCGGCCGACGACAGAAGCAGATGGCGCAGGGACGACGCGACAGCAGAAACGGTACGGTCATCTATTCTACGTCGTATGCTTTCGTCGTCGAAGAATCCTCCGTTCTCCCCTCCTCCCCTGAACGCCTGTTCCTCCCCTCGACGGCCGAGACCCCGTCGGTGCCGCTCTCCATCTTCTCGTCGCGACTGAGCGGCCTGCAGGCGATCGTCCGCTACCTGCACGACGCGAGGAAGCTCCCCTTCTCAAGGATCGCGTCACTCCTCGCACGCGACCAACGGACGATATGGAACTCATACGCGCAATCGAAAGGCGTCGCGTTTCGCTACGAGGAAGGCGGTCTCGCCGTGCCGACAGCGCTCTTCACGAGCCGTGAGCTCTCCGTCCTCGAGACGATCGTCGACTATCTCTCTCGGCTCGGCTTCCCGAACGCGGAGATCGCGAGGATGCTCAGTCTCGACCCGCGGACGACATGGACGGTCAAGCGCCGCGCCGAGAGCAAACGGGCGACGGAGGTGCCCGCATGAGCCGCTCCGCCTCCTCCGGATTCCTGTTCGCGCTCCTGCTCATCGTCGCCCTCTTCGCCCTCCCGCTCGCGTCGGCGGCGCCGACAGGCGCGACGATCACGTACAACAGCACCGAGACCGTGACGCCGGCCGCGGCCGCTTCCTCGACGACCGCGGGCGGCAGCTTCACTACGCTGGTGCTCAACGCGACGACGCAGACGCCGCGCTGGAAGGCGTACGTCGGGAACGTCACGGGCACGTTCACGCTGCAGAACGCGCAGAACTACACGATCTACGACTGGCAGGGCTCCTATACTGCGGGCGAGGTCTACGCGTCGAGGAACAGCAGCATCGACTGGAGCACCATCGGCTGCGTCCAGAGCAGTTCGGTGACCGCGGAGGACACCGCCCTGAATATCAGCGAGTCGAGCGTGGACAGCATCAACAAGACGTTCAACCTGACCGTGCACCGGGGCTTCTACGTCGGCACGACGCGGATAGCGAACTCGACGTGCCGTGCCATCGCGACCTATCTCAACAGCACTGCGCAGTCCTCCAGCGAGGGCGCGAAGTTCCAGGAGGTCCTGCTCCAGGACAGCTCCGACAAGCTCGTCTTCACCGCGCTCCTCGATCCCGCGACGCTCGGCTTCAACAACAAGCCGTATGATTTCCAGATGATCGTTCCTGAGGACGAGTACGCGTCGACGCCGCACACCTACTACTTCTGGCTCGAGCTGGGTTGAGAGCGGTTTCTTCCGTCATTTACTATTTCAGTGTCCGTTGTAGTACTGTACTAGCGCAATAATCAAAATATTTATATACTAGTATACCTAAAAGTTATCTCAGTGTGGAAAAAACCCGACCTGTCGGATGCCACGCGAGTTGCGACAAAGGTGATTTCGGATGGAACTCGAGACGCTCTTCACGGCGAGCAAATGGGAGATACTCCGGCATCTCGCGGAGACGCCGCGCTCCCCAATCCAACTGGCTGAACGGAGCTCGACGAGCCTCGCGAACATCTCGCAGCAGCTCCGCCTGCTGGAGATGGCCGGCCTCGTCAAGAGCGAGCGCATCCCCAACAGGGACAAGGGACAGCCCCGCATCCTCTACAGCCTCGCGAGCGACCAGAGCTACCTGATATCCGCGGCCAGCGAATTCGTGGAGAAGAAGCTCCTCCGGCTCTCGACGTACAACAAGGCGGTCCTCCGGATATGGTTCTACGACGACCCCGACACCCGATATGTACTCGAGAAGGCGTTCTGGCACATTGAGCCGCTCCTCTCCAGGATGCAGTTCCTCGGCGTCCACTCCGTCGCCGACGACGCGGTCCGGTTCTGCGCGGTCTCGGCGGAGCTAGAGGAGCACGACCTCCCCGCGTTGACGCTCACGAACCTCTCCGGCCGGAGCGTCAAGGTCTCCTTCGAGCTGCGCAGGCGCGGCTGCGGCGACCGCGCGCACCTGCTCTACGCGGCGGAGCGGGCCGCCAAATAGCATCCTTTTCCTCACCGAACGGTTTTCCGACGACAGCGATGACGAACGCGCCGGCTTCCCGGCGACGACAGGCGGTGGTACACGTGACGACGACGACGCAGAAACTCCTTCTCCTCCTGGCGCTCGGCCTCGTGCTGGCGCCATTCGCCTTCCCCAGCGCGGCGGCCGATCCGGTCTCCGTGACCGGGCTCGTCCCGGGAGCCTCCTCGCGACGCGACCTCTCCTCGCTCAACACGACGCAGGTGGACGCGCAGGCGGGCAACGTCACGCAGCTCGACATCGACGCGCTCTCCATCACGCAGAGCTGGCAAGGTTACTACGGTAACGTCAGCGGCTCGATGCTCCTCGCGAACGCGAACAACCAGACGTTCTACGACTGGGCGAACGGCACGAGCGTCGGCGGCCAGGTCTACGCGTCGCGCAACGACACCGTCGACTGGAGCACGATCAACTGCAGCAACGCCTCGGTCATCGCGGCGGAGGAGGCCTATCTCGGCCAGAACGCGGGGGACGCGGACTCGGTGAACAACACGTTCAGCGGCACCGCGCCCTCTTTCCTCGTCGGCAGCAGGACGATGAGCGGCTGCCCCGGCACCAACGTCTTCGTCAACGGCAGCGCGCAGTCGACGGACTACCACCAGATCCTGCTGGCCGACGGCGCGGGCAAGACCGTCTACACGACGATCATCGACCACGGCGCGTACGGCTTCGACGGGGAACAGCACGATTTCCAGCTCCTCGTCGGCGAGAACGGTCACGTCGGCGACACGGCCACGACGCCGTACTTCTTCTATACCGAGCTCGGATAAACGCCTTCCCATTCCAATGGCTCTTAGGCGAATTCGCCTCCGGCGGTGTCGCCGGCTGCTCGGCAATCGCTCGGGAAGTCGCTGCACCGGTCACCCCCGTATGGGGCGTCCCCCCGACCTCTTCCGCCGTGTTCTCCTCATGCCTCGCCCT
>JACWAN010000081.1 GCA_014874255.1 Candidatus Woesearchaeota archaeon | reverse complement strand
TTTTTTAGTTCTTAGTTATTTTTTAGTTCTTAGTTATTTTTTAGTTCTTAGTTATTTTAGTTTCCAGTTTTTTTTTAGTTCTTAGTTTTTTTTCTTAGTTTTTAGTTTTTTTTTAGTTCTTAGTTATTTTAGTTTCCAGTTTTCTTTTAGTTCTTAGTTATTTTTTAGTTCTTAGTTATTTCCTAGTTCCTGGTTATCTTTTAGTTCCTGGCCCCTTCATTGGTTCATGTGATCGACGCCTGGAAGACGATAGTGCCGTTGCACTCGCCGAGCGCCCACGCGCCGGACTGGATGCGCCAGTAGAGCGGCTTCGTCGAGTTCACGGGACCGGTCTGCTTCGGGAGGGCGAGCGTCGCCGCGCTCGGGCTCGAAGGATCGCCGCTCAGCGCAGACATCGCCGCGTAGGCCGTCCCTGACGAGGTGCTGAACCGCTCCCCGCTCACCGAGATGTTCGCGCCGTTCAGGCAGCTCATCGAGTAGTTGTCCAACGGGACAGTGCCGTAGCCCCAGAGCGTCACGTTGATCGGCACGTTCCCGAGATTGACGACCGTGACGTTCTGCTCCGATGAGGGGATGCCGCCCTGCACGTTCCCGTAGTCGAGGAGCGTCGGCGAGACGTCCACCGCCTGCAATTGGTCGACCGTCACGTTGCCCTGGCCGTACGTCCCGTTCGAGACCGCGTCCACCGGCGTCACGCGGCACGTCCACGTCCCCGGATCCGCGTAGTACCAAAGCGAGAAGCTGCACGTGCAGCTCGCCGACGTGCTGTTGAACGGCGTACAGGCGCCGCAGCTCGCCACGGTGTAATGGTCGGACGCGTTGTCCGGCGACCCGGCGGAGACGCTGCTGTGGTACAGGATCGCGCTTGCGCCGAGGATGTCCGCCGCCCCGTTGTCGTCGGACGCGTTCGCCGTGCAGTTCACCGTCTGCTGGCCGTTCGCGATCAGGTCGACCGGTCCCGCCACGAGGACGCTGTCCGTGCGCGGCGGCGTGTTGTTCACCGTCGCGTTGCTCGGCACGGTCTGGTTGCCCTGCGTCTCGTTGAACGCGCCGATCCGCACGGTCCGGTTCGCGTACGCCCATCCTGCGTGGCCGAGCGGGTCGTAGCAGAGGACGTTCCACGCGAACGTGAAGTTCACGCCCGTCGGCAGGCCATCGACCTCGAACGTGGCCTGCCGCCATGCCGTCACGCTCGTGTCGGTCGCGTTCGGCAGCCAGCTCCCCGTCGCGTTCGTGTAGAGCGTGCAGTTCGCGACGGCGCTGTCCTGCGCCTCGTACGCGAGCGTCACGTTCCCGCTCGGCTCGTTCCCCCCATCCGGCGGGCTCAGGAGCAGCACGACCGGCGGCTGGTTGTCCGTCACGTAGAGGAACGTCTCGTTCGACGTCCTCGTCCAGCCCGCCCTGTCCGCGACGATGACACGCCAGTAGTATGTCTGGTCCATCTGGAGCGGGAGGACCTGCCTGCTCGTGCCGCTTTGGTTGAACGTGACGTAGTCCGTCGTGAGCGCGGGCAGGAACGACGGCGAGAGGCTCACTTGCAGCGTGTAGTTCCAGAAGTCCGCCTCCGTGGGCTGCTGCCAAGAGAGCGTCGGCGTCGTGTTCGCGCTGACCGTGAAGTTCGGCGGCGAGAGGAGCGAGAAGGCGCCCGGCGGCACGGTGTCGACGGCGAATCCGCGCGGCGTCGCGTTCGCGACGTTCCCGAACGTGTCGTTGCACTGGACGGTCCATGCGTGGCTGCCGTCGCCGAGCCCCGTGACGCTGAACGAGTCCCCGCCCTGCGGCGGCGAGCCGTGCGTCGCGTTCGCCAGCCCGTCGAGGTAGAGGACGCAACTCCCCAATCCGGAGGCGTCGGTCGCGTTGTAGCTCAGCGTCGCGGCGCTCGAATTGAGATAGGCGCCGTCCGCAGGCGAGAGGAGCGCGATCGTCGGCGGCGTCGTGTCGAGCGCGCTCACGTTGAAGCTCCACGTCGCGCTCGTCCCGGCATTGCCCGCGTTGTCGACGCATGTGACATTCCACGTGTGGAGGCCGACGCCGAACGTCCCGAGGACGTCCCGCTGCGTGCTGTTCAGCGCCCACGTCGACGAATAATCCGAACCGTCGACCGTGACGTTGCAACTCATGTTCCCGTCGCGGTCGTCGCTCGCGCGGAACGAGAGGTTGAGCGTCGGCACCGTCGTCACGTTCCCGTCCGCGGGAGCGACCGGCACGACGCTCGGCGCCTGGCCGTCGAAGAAGAGCGTCGTCTGGTCCTGGAAATTAGAGCCGATGTAGTAGAACATCGAGGGTGCGGAGAAGATCCTGCAGCTGAACTGCTGGCTGCCGCCGTACAGCGATGCGTTGAGGGGGAGCGTCGCGTATCCTGTCGCGTCCGTCGCCGGCGTCCCCAGGAGGCTGCCGGTGCCGTTGTAGAAGTAGACCGTGTAGCCCGCGATCCCGAGACCGCTCTCCTCTTCCGTCACCTTGCACGTCAGGTTCACCATGCCCGGCTTGAGGTCCATGCTCGGCGGGCTCGTCCACGCGATGCGCGACGTCGCCGTCACGTTGAAGAGGAGATAGGCGAGCGTCGAGTTCGTGTTGTTGTTCATGTCCGTCGCCTCGAGCTTCGCCGCGTGCGTCCCGACGAGCCAGCTCGCGTCCGTCGCCATCGTGTAGTTCGTCCAGTTCCCCGTGAACGGCGGCGAGATGTTGTGCGCGATGATCGTCGCGCTCGTCCCGTTGAACCGGACGACGCTGCTGTTGATCTGCTCGTTCCAGAGCGCCGATATCCGGACGGACCCGCCTTTCTTCACCGTCGTCGCGTTGAGCGAATAGTTGCTCCCGACGACCTGCGGGGGCGTGATGTCGCCGCCGCTCCCCGTCGTCAGGTCCGCGGCCTTACTGTTCGGCGACGAGGCGTTGTACATCTTCGTCGCGTCGTCCGTGATGTTGCAGGCCATGGTCTCCACGCCGACGCTGAGATCGGTGTAGCTCCACGTCGCGTACCCCGTCGCGTTCGTCGCGTTCGTCCCGAGCAGCCCGGTGCCGTTGTAGAAACTGACGTTGTAGCTCGCGATCCCCGTACCGTTCCCCTTGTCCACGACGCGGCAGGTGATCGTCGTCGTGTTCCCCGTATACATGAATCCCGGGTTCAGCGATATGCTCTCCATGATCGCCCACCCCCAGACCGGGATCTGCTGCACGGCCGTGCTGTTGCCGTTGCCGCTCGTGTCGTTGCCGTACTGCCGCCAGCCGAGGACGCCAGGACTCATGTCCGTCGAGAGCGGGTAGGAGAAGTTCGCCCATGCCTGCGTGCCCGAGAGCGAGATGTTGCTCACGTTCTGCCAGCTCCCCGACGCGTTCACGGCGAGCCGCGCGGCCGCGAGCTGGAAGTTGTCGTGCCAGAGCGCAGCCAGCTTCAGGGTATCGCCCTTGTGCGCCACCGTCGCGTTGCTCGAGACGTTGTCCGCGTACGGCGGGACGTGCTCCAGCGTCGTCAGCTGGTAGGAGGCCGTGTTCTGGCTGTCGATCCGATAGTAACGCGCCGTATCGCCCGTGATGTTGCACGTGAGGTTCTCGACGCCCGGGCTCTGGTCATTGTATATCCACGAGGCGTTCCCGTTCGCGTCCGTGGCGTTCGTGCCGAGCAGCCCGGTGCCGTTGTAGAATGAGACGTTGTACCCCGTGATCGCGAGGCCGTTCGTGCTGTCCTTCACCGTGCACGCCATCGTCGTGTTCCCGCCGACGTCGAGCGTCGCGTTCGTGATGCCCGACGACGTCACGCGCGCGAGGCCCCAGACCGTGAAGTTCAGGTGGCTGAGCGTCGTGTTCCAGTTCCCGAGCTGATCGGCCGCGTAGAGCTTCGCGGCGTGGACGCCCAGCGTCCAGACCCCGCTCGTCGCGATCGTGTAGTTCGTCCAGTTCTGCGGGTTCGGCGAGGGGAGCGTGACCGTGTAGTTCTGGAGAATGGACGAGGTGCTGTTGTACTCTGCCGTCGCGTTCGCGATCGTCTTGTTCCACCGCGCGTACACCGTCGTGTTCTGTCCCCTGAGGATGGACGCGTTCGTCAGGTTGTAGGTCGCGTTGAAGAGCCCCGGCGGCACCGTGTCAGGCACGAGGATATTGAAGATAGAATGGTCCTGCAGCAGGAAGACGGGATCGTCCGCCGTGAACGTCACGGGAAGCTGCTGCGCCGACGCTCCCGAGAGGTTCAGGACGTAGCTGAAGACGACGCTCGTGTTCGACGCCGCCAGTCCGCCGTTCGCGCTCGTGTTCCACCCGATCGTGCCGTTCCATGTGCCGCCGAGCCGCTCGGATGCGTCGCTCGCGTTCTCGTACCAGACGTCCGCCGCGCCGTCGACGATCCACGAGGGGTTCAGTCCGGCGTGCGTCACCGCGTCCTGGCTCAGGTTCCACGTCGCGCTCCCGTTCGCGTCCAGGACGTGGAGCTCGATCCGATACACGCGTCCGGCGACGAGCGTGAACGTCGTGTTGGTCCCGTTCGCAGTCATGTTTCCCGTGTAGATGTGCCTGTTCAGCGTGTCCGTCACGTCGTAGATCGTGATCGCGGTGAGGTTCAGCGTGAGCGCCGCCGGCGTGACGTTGAACTGCGACGCGTTCCAGAGGGGGTCGGTCGTGCTCGACAGGACAGTGCCGTCCGGCGCGACGAACGCCGCGTAGGCGCGGTAGAGTCCGGACGGCGCGTTCCCGGTGTTCCACGGCGTCGCGTTCCACAGGGCGCCGAGGTCGAGCGCCTCGCCTGGCGCGACGCTCCGCACTGTGCCGTTCAGCGTGTCATCCAGCACCGTCGCGTAATCCGTCCAGCCTCCGGTGCCGTTCTTCTGCACGAGGAGCCGGAGGCTTCCCCTCACCGAGACGTCTCCCGTGTCGCTCAGCAGCGAGCCGTACGTCGTCTCGCTCCCGACGGACTGCGCGGGCGGCGTCGGCCCCGTGTTCCGCCAGCTGAGATCGCTCAGCAGGTTCGTCTCGGTGTTCTGCTGGTACCACTCGTAGTAGGCCCAGACCGTGTCGTTGCACTGCACCACGCTGCCGTTCGGGATTGGGCTGCCCGTGAACCGGATGAGGCCCTGCGGACGCGGCGGCGCATAGCTCGTGCTCGTCTGGCTGCCGAGCAGCGTCCCTGTCGGGCCGCGGAGCTCGCAGTACGTCGCGGGCGAGTGCGCCGTGATGCTGATGTACTCCGCGTCCTGCGGGATGACGTAGCGGCTGCCGAGCGCCTCGAGCGGCTGGAAGGAGACGCCTTCCGAGCCGTCGCCGTCGCCGACCGCCATGCCGCCGATGCCGCTCGTATTCGCGACGACGTAGACCGCCGGCCCTTGTCCCTGGCTGAGCCCCGCGGGGATGATGAACGTGCCGAACTCGTTGCACGTCCCTGAGTAGACCGAGCCGTTGCTCAGGTAGGCGGTGACTCCGGTATTGTTCACCGAGCACGCGACGAGCGTGCCCGAGACGAGGGAGCTCGTCAGGCCGTAGAGCCCGTTCGCCGCGGGGTAGAGCGGCATGAAGTCGTTGTTGCCGGCATGGTCCTCGTAATGGACGACGACGCTCTCGTCGGAGAGGAGCCGCAGCCCCGCGCCGTCTGCCGCGTTGTAGGTGATGTCCGCCGCCTGCCCGGGCAGGAGGACGACGTTGCCATGGCTGCCGCCGCTGTCGTAGAGCGTGACGTTGGCCGTCCGGTACGGGCTGACGATGCCGAGGGACTGCGTGCCGCGCGGCGCGGGGAAGGTGAAGTCCTTCGCGAGCCACGCGAGCGGCGTCAACGGGCTGCCCGCCCCCGCGTACTCGAAGGCCGAGGAGACCGGCTTGGACGCATTGACGCTCGTGTTCTGGGAGAGGTTCCCGCTCCCGATCATGATCACTTGGCTCGCGTTGAGCTGGTAGCAGGAATTGTTGACGCACACGGTCGTGTTGTCGTACATCCCGGCGAGGTCCATCGTGGCCGTCGCGAGGGCGCTGCTTGCCACGTACTGGACGCCGCTGAAGACCTCGCCGGCGCTCACGTTCGTCCCTGTCGTGGCGTTCGGGTCCGCGTAGTACATGCTCACCGTCGCGTTACCGTAAGCGGTGAGCGAGGGGAGCGCGAACCAGACCTGCGTCGCGCCGCTGTTGCACGCCGAGGCGAGCCAGTACGGCAGGCTCTGCCTCGTCGGCAGGTAGACGAACCGGAGGTCGGAGCAGTCCGCGTTCAGCTTCCCCGCGGCGACGAGCGAGGCGGTGTCGATGGTGAGGTTCACCTGGACGTCGCTCAGGTCGAGGCCGTCCTGCTCCGTGAACGTGTAGTCCCTCCGGTACTTCCACGACGGGCTCCACCACCACCCCGCGGCGTTGCCGGCGAGCGTGACGTCCTGGTTCTGGCCGTACGACGGAGAGGTCACGTTGATGAAGAGGAAGGCGTCGTCCCGCACGGCGAAAGAGCTCGCGTTCTGCGTCGCGCTCCCCTTCGAGTCGTTCGCCCAGACCGTGAACGAGTAAGTGCCGTTGGTCCAGGTCTGGTTGAAGACGTAGGAGTAGATGCCCGATCCGGGCGTCATCGGTCGGTCCGTCGCCAGGACGGTGCCGTTCGGCGCCGTGACCGTCACGAGGACCGTGTCGATGGATGTGTCGCCGGTGACGTTCGCGGAGAGCGTGACATCGCCGCCGATGCCCTGGGGGGAGGGATTCGCCCGGAGCAGGTCGATCGTCGGCTTGACCCCGACGCCGAGCGTCGTCGTCGCGAGCGACGCGAGCGTGTAGAGCGTCCCGCTTCCCGCGTAGCTCGCGTTCAGCGCGTGGAGGCTGAGCGAGGCGTTCGACGGGAGGGCGTAGCTCCTCGTCGCCACGCCTTGGCTGTTCGTGACCGCCGAGCCGATCGTCACGTTATCCGTCTGGTCGGCGAACGTGATCGTCGCCCCCGAAATAGGGGTGCCGTTGTCGTAGCGGAGCGTCGCGTTGAGCAGCACGGTCTCGGTGCGGCTCGCGTTCGTGTCGTTCAGCGTGAAGTTCCCCGTGCTCGTGTTCGCGTAGACCGTGACGCTCACGTACTTGAAGTCGTTCTGGCCGGCGTTGCTCCCCGAGGTGATCGCGACTTGCCGGATGCCCGGCGTCGCGGAGAGGCCTGTCGCGAAGGTGAGGTTGTTCCATCCGGTCTCGTTCGGCTGGAGGATGGGGAAGACCGCGCCGAGGGCGCTCGTGTTCGTCCATCCGGTCGCGGGCAGCGTGTAGTTCAGCTGGACGTTGTTCGCCGGGCTCGTCGCCGTGTTGTTGACGTACGCGTCGATCTCCCCACCCTGGCCGCGGACGAGCGTCGCCGGGCTGCTCGTGACGGCGATCGCCATGATCCCTTCCTTCCTGACCTCGAGGACGAACGGCTCCTGCGCAGTCCACGTCCGCGTCTCTCCGCCGGGGTTCGTGTAGTTCAGCGTCACGTTCACGTAATAGTCGCCCTGCGTCGCGTTCGCCGAGGCGTTGACGGCGAAGGTGAAGCTGGCCTGCGTGCCGTTCGCGAGCTGGCTCAGGGAGCAGGCGCCGCCGCCGAGCGGCGCCCCGCCGCCGGTGCAGATCGCGCTGAGGCCGACTCCCGCCAGATAGTTGAGCTGCGCCGTCACGCCCGTGAGGTTCTCGTTCCAGAGGTCGGTGAAGTTGAACGTGTACGTCGCGTTCCCGTCCCCCGTGTAGATCCTCGTCGGGGAGAGGCTCGCGCCGAAGGTGCTCGGCGTGTTGTGGATGGCGACGGTGAACGACTCGTTCTGGGCCGAGGGGCCGTTCGCGCTCGTCATGTTGACCTGCCAGGTGAACGTGTACGTGCCGCTCGGCACCGTGAGGGGGATCGGGTATCCGCTGCCCGCATTGTCCCACCGCTCGGTGCACGTGCCCCCTTCCGGGATGTCGCCGCAGCTCTGGCTGCTGTCCGGCCCCCATCCGGGGTACTGGCCGGAGCCGTTGAGGAGCGCGAGCGCGATGTCCGCGCTGATGGCCGTGTTGTTGACGGCTTGCACGGTGACGTTGATCCAGCCGATGGTGTCGCCCGTCTCGTACTCGTCCAGGCCGTGCATATATCCGTTCTCGTGCGTCAGGTTGTCGAGCTGGAGGAGCGCCTCGACGATTGAGAAGAGCCCGGTGTCCTCGACCGGCAGGCCCCTGCTGTCCGAGAGGACGTCGCTGCCGTTGTCCCTGAGGGCGGCATACACCCGGTACCATCCCGGCGTCTGGATGCCTGTGCTCCACGCGCCCGCGTCGTCCCAGATCCGGCTGATGTTCAGGACGGCTCCGGGCGCGACGGTGCGTGGCGTGATGTCCTGCCAGACCGGCGGGCTGAGCGTCTGCCAGGTCCCGCTGCTGTTCTGCTGCACGGCGAGGAAGAGATACCCGGTGACGTTCGTGCTGCCGAGGTTGTGGAGCCCGCTGATCGCCCGTTCCTCGCTGCCGCTCTCGATCGCGGCCGTCGGCTCCGGATAATGGTACTGCCGCATATCGCGGATGCCCATCACCTGCGTCTCGTCCTGCTTCGGGTACTCGTCGAACTGCGCCCAGACGGGGTGGTCGCACACGACGATCCAGCCGCCCTCGACGAACTGGGCGTTGCTCCCCAGGCCGAAGCCGAGCTTGCTGATCAGGTTGTTTCCCGCGCTGACCTGGCTGGC
This sequence comes from Candidatus Woesearchaeota archaeon, assembly GCA_014874255.1. GTDB lineage: Archaea > Nanobdellota > Nanobdellia > Woesearchaeales > UBA525 > UBA153. Next base: position 5,251 of record JACWAN010000081.1, on the reverse strand, counting down.
GATCGCGCTGCCCGTGCTGTTGTAGACCGTGCAGTTCGTGCCGAGCGTCGGCGCCGCGATGGGGATGTCCGCCGCCGCGTGCGACGAGCCGAAGATCGAGGCGAGCTGGCGCTCCGGCAGGAACGTCGTCGCTTCCGTGCCGTCGCCGTCCGCCTGCTGGATCGCGCCGATCGGGTTGGAGGAGGAGTTCGCCGCGAGACGGTACGCGGGGGCCGTCCCTGCCGTGCCGCCGCCGCTCTGGCCGTAGGTGCCGTCGGGAGCCAATACCGCGTTTGCGAGGTTCCCGTTGTTGCTGTTGTTCCGTTGGACGGTGGAACCGTTCGGCCCGGCGCCGATGTAGAGGTTGCCGGTCGGCACGCCGTAGAGCGGCTCGCCCGTCGCGGGATAGAGCGGGTAGCTGTCGCCGTTCGTCGCGTGATGCTGCGCGAGGATGGGGATGTCGCTCACGATCCGCGTCACGTTCGTGTTGCTGATGTCCTGGTCGATCGTCGCGCCGGAGGGGCCGACGGTGCCGTTCCAGACGAGGCTGGCGCCGTCGTAGACCGTCACGTTCGCCGTCCCCCACGGGCTGACCATGTCGAAGACGTCCGTCCCCCGGAAATTGAAGTAGGTGAACTCCGTGCCCGCCCACGAGACCGGGGAGATGATGTCCGTGTAGTCCGCCACGCTGTCCGCCTGCACCTGCTTCATCGCCTGGACCGCGGTACCGATCGTCAGGCCGCTCGAGACGTTCAGGGTGTCCCGCGTGCCCAGCGTCGCGTTCGCGCCGCCCACGACGACGGTGTTGTTGTCCGCGAGGCTGAAGACGTCGAGCGAGTTCGCCGCGATGACGCTGCTCACCACGTAGCCGATCGTCTCCGGCGAGCTGTAGGTCATCGTCGCGGTCAGGTCGCTCGCGGAGGAGGCCGACGGGTCGCCGTAGTACAGGTAGAGCGTCGTCCGTCCGCCGGCAGGGATCGAGGGGACCTTGACGAGCAACGTCGTCGCGGTCGTGTTGCAGCCGCCTTCGAGATAATAGTCGTCCGCCGTCATGTTCCCCTCCGCGTCGCCCGTGACGAAGCGGAGGTCGGAGCAGTCCGCGTTCAGCTTCCCCTCGGCGATGAGGCCCGCAGTGTCCAGCGAGACTTCGATCTGGTACTCGGTGAGGTCTGCGTCGGTGCCGTTCACGATGATCGACTGCCGGTAGGCCCAGCCGTCGTTCCACCAGTCCTTCCGTCGCCCCTCGGCGAGGTGCACGGTCTCGTAGTTCTTGTATGTGTCCTGCGCCGCGTCGACGTGCATGCTGGCGTTCGCCTCGACCGTGAAGTTCCCCGAGGGGTCGACGAGGATGCCGTCCGTGTTGTTCGCGCTGATCTTATAGGTGTAGGTCCCCGTCTTCCATGTGCCGTTATAGACGAGCGTGTAGGTGCCGTTGCCGGCCCCGGCCATGAACCCTGTCGTGTTCCCCCCTGTCGGATCGACGACCGACACCCATACCTTGTCGAGGCCGACGTCGTCGCTCCCGTCGACGCTGATCGTCACCGGGTCGCCGATGCCCGCCGTCTGGGGCGACGCTCGCTGGTTCTGCAGGATCGGCATGCTCGACACCTTGAATGTGGTCGTCGCGGCGTCGGCGGCATCGAGGTACATGGTGCCGTTCCCCGCGAAGGACGCGTTGAGATCGTGGGTCCCGAGCCCGTATCCCGCGGGTACGGTGTATGTGAGCGTCGCGTAGCCGTCGCTGTCCGTGAGATTGCTCCCGAGCTGCGTGCCGTTCGTCTCGTCGCTGAAGACGACCTCCTGCCCGGCCACCGGTTGCGAGAGGTCGTCGAGCAGCCGGACCCGGAGCGCGACGCTCTCGTTCTCGACCGCGATGCCCGGCACCGCCGTGTAGCCGAACAGGTAGGTCCTCGCCTTCACCACCACGGTGATGTTGCTGTAGTCGGCGTTCGATGCCGTCGTGTCGGTGGCGACGCGGAATGCGTAGGAGCCGAGCTGGGTCGGCGTCGCCGTCCAGGACGGAGAGCAGGATTGCGTGAGCTGGTCGAGGGCGCCGCATACGTAGTCGCTCGATCCCGTGAACGATGCGCCCGCGCCGATCGGCTTCCAGCCGAGCGTCGAGATGCGGTACCCGATGGTGTTGTCATCGAGCGACGGCGACCTGTCCGGGTCGCTGGTGACGAGCTCCGCCTTGTACTGGATGTACCTGTTCCCCGGCGCATCGATCGTGGAGCCGTTCACCTCCTGGAACCACGGCGACCAGGTCGTGTTGTCGGCGGATGTCCTCGTGTAGACCGTGAGGGTGGTATTCGCGTCCGTCCGTCCGTCCCACGTGATGCTGCCGTACTGGGCATCGGCCGAGCCGGTGTCGAACGGCCTCGAGACGTAGGCGCCCGTCGGCAGGTACTGCAGCGTCTCGTTCGCCCCGTTCCCTATCGCGGTGCCGTTCTTCGCGACGACCTCGAACGCGACGTCGTCCACGTCCGTGTAGGCCGCTGTCGGGCACGCGGTCGTGATGTCGTTGTTGTAGCTGATGGCGCCGCGCACCGCCTGCCATGCGGTGTTGTCCGCCACCCTCGTGACGCTGTACGCCTGGTAGCCGCGCGTCACCGAGCAGCGCTGGGTCGTGGCGGTGAGCTGCGTCCACGCCGGCGAGGATGTGCTGTTGGCGTAGAAGACCCCGATCCGGTCCTGGGTGCTGTAGCAGTACACCGTGACGGTGATGTTGATCGTGTCTCCTGCCTTGATGGCGGTGCCGTTCAGCCCCCGCACGCTGATGTTCTCGACGCTCTCGTCGCTGTGGCAGGTGCCGCTCGTCGCGCTGACGGTGCAGCTGTCGATCGTGTTCGGCGCGTTCGGTTCGGGCGTGTTCTGGTTGCCGTTGCATTCGAGGAGCGCGCTCGGCGCGATGCACTCCGTCGCGTACCCGTCGCACTCCGGCGCGCCGAGGGCGGCGTTGTACGCCGCGACGGCGGGATCCGCCCAGAGGCCGTCCGTGCTGCTCTGCATCGTGGCGGACGGGTTCGAGTAGTAATAGTAGAGCCGCGTGCTCCCCGCAGGGATGCCTGGCGCGAAGAGCCACACCGTCGACGTGTTCGTCGTGGCGTTCCACGAGGCGATCCACTGGCCGAGCTGCGTCCACGACCCGTTGTACAGGAGGAACCGGATGCTGCTGTTGTCCGCGGTCCAGTCGAAGCCGCTCCCGACGACGCTGTTGTTCAGCGTGACCGCGAACAGGTAGTCGGTCAGGTTGCCGCCGCCGTTCGTGAGGTTGAGCCATCCCCTCCTCGTCCAGGCGGTGCTCCACCACGGGTCGTACGGGGTGTTCGCCGCGAGCGTCAGGGAGTCGCCGATCGTGATGTTGTCGCTCTGGTTCATCCATGAGAAGTCCTGCGCGGTCGTCTCGGTCCACTCGTTCAAGGGGCTCGTGACCGAGAAGAACTGGAGCTGCGCGGTGATGTTGCCGCAGGAGCCGCGGCCGCACAGCACGCTCCCGTTCGCGTCGAACGGCGCGTTCCGGTACTCGACCGTCGCGTCCGGGGGGGCGGTCACGCTCGTGTTCAGGTAGCCGCTGTTCGTCTCCGCGCCGTATGTTGCGTTGAACGCCTTGACGCTCGTCACGGCGAACGAGAGATCGTCCTCGTCGACGTACCTCGTCCCGGGGCACGCGTTCGTGATCGCGGCGTTCCAGTCGATCATCCCCCGCACCGCCGGCTGCCCCGCGTCCGCGACGGTGATGTTGACGCCGAAAGCGTAGTAGCCCGCCGCCGGGCACGCGGCGGATCCCATGATCTGCGTCCACGCCGGCGAGGACGTGCTGTTCGTGAAGAACATCCCGACATCGTCGCTGGTGCCGTAGCAGTACACGGTCATCGTCACCTGGACGGTGTCTCCTGCCTTGATGGCGGTGCCGTTCAGCCCCCGCACGCTGATGTTCTCGACGCTCTCGTCGCTGTGGCACGTCGTCGTCCTCGTGCTCGTGCCGTCCGCGCACGTGTCGATCGTGTTCGGCTGGTTCGGCTCCGGTCCCGGCGAGCGCTGGCTTCCCGAGCACATCAGGAGGGAGCTCGCCGCCGAGCATTGCTGCGTCGTCGCGCTGCATTGCGGCGCGCCCAACGTGCTGTTGTACGACGCGGCGAGGCTCGTCGACCCCCATATCGCGGTGTAGTCGCTCTGCCCCGTCGCGGACGGATTCCCGTAGTAGAGATAGAACGTCGTCGCGCCCGTGGCGTTGAGGGCCGGCGCCTCGACCCAGATGCTCGCCGTGTTCGCGCTCGCGTTCCAGTCCTCGATCCAGTACGGGATCGCCGTCTCGGCGCCGCTGCTCGCGTTGTAGTACGTGAACCTGATGCTCCTATTATCGCTCCAGTTGAAATGGCTGCCGACCGAGGAGGCGTTGAGCGTGAGGAGCACCCGTTCGTCGTACAGCGCCGTCCCGTAGCCGTTGTCCACTTGGATCGGCTCGTGGTAGCTCCAGCTCTCGTTCCACCAGCTCCCCGCCGGGTCGAGGAAGAGGAGCCTCCCCGCTCCTGAGTCGCTCTCGGCGACGACGGTCGCCCACGTGCCCTGCGGGTGCGGATACGAGTAGATGAGGAGCCGTTCGCCCTTCGCGGGCAGGAGCTGCTGCGGGAACGCCGCCGCCAGGTCGGTCTCCGCGCCTGCCGCCGCGAGCCGGCCGCGCAGCGAGGCGAGCAACGTACCGCTCCCCTGCCAGTCGCCGACGAAGTCGCTCGTCTCTCCGAGGAGCTGCGGCTCCGCGGCGGTGCCGTCCTGCTCCGTGACCGCGAGGCCGATGCCTGGGGTGACCGCGAGGAATCCCGTGCCGATCGCCTCGCCGTTCCGGATGCGGTAGGACGCGCTCCGGCCGAGAGGGCCGCTCTCCGCCGGGCCGAGCTCGACCTCCGTGCCGTAGCTCGAGACCGCGCTCCCCGGCGTGATCACCATCTCGAGCGCGTCCCTGCCTGCCGCGTCCTTGCCGTCCAGCGTCGCCCCGCCGTCCGCGGCAGAGACGCCCGTCGCGTTGAGCACTCGGACGCTGTCGCCGAAGAGGCCGTGATCGATCACGACGTGGTAGGCCTTCCCGTCCCTCCTCGCCTCCTCGATCAGCCCGCTCACCTGCTGCGCGCTCGCGCCATGCGATACGCCGAGCACGTCGCCGGTGAGGACCGCGATCGGCTTCGGGAGGAAGAAGGCCGCGAGGACGAGCAGGAAGAGCGTGGCCGCCGCGCCGACGACGATGGCCGTCCGGCGTTCGCTCATGCGGTCGGCGAAC
>JACWAN010000001.1 GCA_014874255.1 Candidatus Woesearchaeota archaeon | reverse complement strand
CGCGTGAAGATCGCAGAACCGCCAAGGGGGTGCTGTTCGACTCTTTTTCATCGCAGCCGGAATTCTCATGGAAAGAAAGAACTCAAGAGAAAAGGGGGAGAGGAAAACGAGGAAAAAAGAAAAAAAAGGAGAGAAAAATGAGGAGAAAAAGAAAAAAAAACGAAGAAGAAGAAAAAACGAAGAAGAAAAAAACGAAAAAAAATGAACCTCCCCGGCCTAAAGGCCAAGGTACAAGGGATTCGGAGAATCCCTGTACGCGCGGACCACGGCCCGCCAGCGTATCCACAAGGTTAATGGAGAGCAAGACGAAGAGAGAAAGGATAAAAAAAGACCGAGAAGAATATTGGGACGCGCCCTTATCGCGCCATCGGCGCCTGGACGTCGCTGATCGCCTGCTCCGAGGGGAGGGAGGCGAGCGCCCCGGGCAGCGCGCTCCGCTGCACCTCGAGGCCGGCAAGGATGTCCGTGAGCGTGGGCTTGTGCTCGTAGACGACCGTGACGGGCTGTTCCTTGATGGTGGCGTTGATCCAGTCGAGCGCCTCCTGCTCGCCGCCGAGCTGGTCGACCAGCCCGTTGTCCTTCGCCTCGCTGCCGAGGAAGAACCGGCCGTCCGCGAGCGGCGTCACCTGCGCCACCGTCATGTTCCTGTTAGCGGCCACGGCCTGGATGAAGTAGTCGTGGATCGTGTCGAGCTTCTGCTGGAGGAACTGGCGCTCCTGGGGCGTCAGCTCGCGGAACGGGGTGCCGATGTCCTTCTCGTCGCCGGCGATCAATTGGTTGTACGTCACGTTCCAGTCGCTGAGGAACCGGCCGAAGCTGAGGTAGCTGCCGATCACGCCGATCGAACCGGTGATGCTCATCCGGTTCGCGATGACATGGTCGGTGGCGGACGCGACCCAGTACGCGCCGGAAGCGCCCACCTCGCGGATGACCGCGACGCTCGGCTTCTTCATCCGCTTGATCGCGGTGGCGATCTCGTCCGAGGCGACGGCGCTGCCGCCCGGGCTGTCGATGCGGAAGAGCACCGCCTTGATGCTGCTGTCGTCCTCCGCCTTCTGGATGTCCTGGACGACAGTGTCGCTCGAGACCGCGCCGCCCAGGCCGGACGCGTCGCCCGTGACGATGACGCCCTCGATGGGGATGACGGCGACGTTCGCGCCCGAGGCGAAATCCGCGCCGCTGAAGAAGATGATCACGGCCGCGGCCATCGCGGCGACGAGCGCCAGCCCGAAGAGGACGATGACCGCGATCAGGATCTTGGTGCCGATGCTTGTCTCGGGAACGATGTTCTTCGCCATGGGAAACCACCTATGCCGTCAATACGCGATGCCTGTCAATACGCGATGTACTCCACGGTGCGCGTGCCGCTCACGATCTCGAGGAACCGCGTCTTGCGGAAGGCGAGATAGAGCGGCTCGACCACCCAGAGGAGGGGGAACGGGAAGACCGGGATGAAGTAGAGGTTGCGGACGAAGGCGCGCCAGAGCGTCACGTTCTCCGCCTTGATGGCGACGAGCATCATCCCCGGCGTCTGGCCGAGGAGGTACTCGAAGAGCATGAAGTAGGTGAGGGCGAGGAGCGCCATGACGACCGCGGCCGCGTACATCGCCGGCGTCAGCGAGAAGTCGCCCGCGAGCAAGCGGGACGGCTCGCCGCCGATGAAGAGGGATTGGAACGCGCCGAACGCAGCGAAGTCGAGGATCAGCAGGTCGGCGAGGAACCCGGTCGCACGCCGGAGGAAGGAAGCGTCCTTGACGAAGATGCGCTGCCGCGGCAGGTTCAGCTTCGCGTAGAGATCGGCCATTTCCTCCCCGAAGAACGACGGACCGTATAAATAAGTTGCGTAATTCTCCGCTCTTCGGCAAATGGACTGCGCCCCCAAGACAGCCCTTCGATGTCACGGGCGATCTCCACTGGACTCGGTCGCACAGCCGTTCGCACCGCGATAACTGTCGGGGCGCAGCACGAAAGTGATTTGCCCAAGAGCAGTAATTCTCCTGGGAAGAGACGTTTTCCACCCCGCAAAGTTTTTAAAGCGCCCCCGGTTCTGCGCGACTATGGCCGAATACAAGCGCCCGCAGCTCACCGACGATGAACTCATCGAACGCGTCAAGCTGCCGCGCGACAATCAGGTGCTCGGCATCCTCGAGCAGCGTCTCGGCGGCTCGCGCTGCATGGTCCGCTGCCTCGACGGCAACACGCGGAACTGCCGCATCCCGGGACGGCTGAAGCGGAAGCTCTGGGTCCGCGAGGGCGACATCGTGCTGGTCGAGCCGTGGGAGTTCGAGGGCGACAAGAAGGGCGACATCATCTTCAAGTACCGTCCCATCCAGGCCACGTTCCTGAAGAAGCAGGGGTACCTCGACAAGCTCGAGAACACGGACGAGTTCTAGGAAGGGACGCAGAGAGCCCTCTCAGTATTTTACTGCCAAGGGCAACTTACCGCTCTTTGCGAGCCGTTTGTGGACCTCTTCCTTCGTCACGGTCCAGAAGAATTCCTTGAACTTCTTCGCGACGGGGCTCGCGCGGTTGAAACGGTACATCTTCGCCTTGCCGACCCTGCGCGTCATGATGACCATGCCGTTCCGCTCCAGCTGCGGCCAGAGCGTCCGGAGCGTGTTGTAATGGACCCGGGAAAGGCACGCGATATCGGTCATCGGGTAGTCAAAATCCTCGCTGGTGACGAGGAAGTCCAGGAGACGGAGGAGCGGCGTGTCGCCGATCGCTTCCAGGAAGACCGAAGGCGGCTCTCCGGGAGAGGCCGTTGCCTTGTTTGCCTGCGTCAGTTTCATCGTTCCGCTGGCCGGAAGCAGCTCATGAATTATAAATATTGTCATTCAATACACACTAAGTGAAATTTTCTGTGTTGTTGAACCGGGAGAACGACGAGCGCGACGGAACGGTTCCGGTCAGAGGAGGGGTACGCTTTTGAATGATGAGAGATGTCATGCAGACATGGAAGAGAAGGCCATCCGACGTCACCTCGTCCAGAGATTGTAGAAGAAAGCGGCGTTCGCCAGAGGCCAGCTCTTAGCGGAGCACCTGCTGCGCTGCGTCGCCTCGCATCTCCGCGGCAAGACGAGACCGGTGTTGGACGCATTGGTGAAAGAGCGGATAATCCTGCTCTACGGCCCGACGAAGCACGGCGTCGCCTACCGGCTCAACATCGAGAAGCTGGACGAGATCGAACGGATGGTTCAAGAATGAACGTTCTTCGCATGTCCCTTCCGGAACAGCTCGTACGCGACGAGGGCGGACACCCCGACGACGAGACAGCTGTCCGCGACGTTGAAGACGGGGAACCAGCCGAGGTCGACGAAATCCGTGACCGCGCCGAAGAGGAGGCGGTCGACGAGGTTGCCGAGGAGGCCTGCGAGCAGCAGCGCGTAGATGACCCGCTCGACGCGCGTCCGGAACGAGCCGTACGCGTAGATCAGGATGCCGAGGACGATGACCGCGACCCAGGCGAGGAGCGCGTTGCTCCCCTGCAGGATGGAGAAGCTCGCCCCGGTGTTCTCGACGTGGCTGAGCCAGAGGAAGCCCGGAAGAAGAGGCATGCGGCTGCCGAGCGGCAGCGTCCGCACGAGCGCCTTCGTCAACTGGTCGAGGACGAGGAGCGCGAGCGCAAGGAGGAGGTACGGCCAGGACGGAGATCCGGTCTTCCGGACGGACAACTCCTCTTTCGGTTTCTTCTTCATGAGCGCGAGATGGAGGAGCGATTATAAAAATGTGGCTGTTGAGAATCAGGAAAAAGACGGACGGGGCGTTCGTCGCCGCGGGCTGCAGTCGCTGACGCTCCTGCCCGTCCTCGTATGACTCGGACATGCTCGCCGCATCGCTTCCGCACGCACTTCCTCCGCGCCACCTCGGGGGGCAATCCCCGTCGCTCACCGCTGTCAAGAACGATGGCGGCTCGCCTGAGGCCGGCGGCAACGAACGACGACGAGAGAATGGCTGTTCACAGGAACGGCGGCCGTTGGTATCAGGGCTTCTCCGGCTGCTTCCGCTTGTGGCGGCCCATGTCGAGCACCAGCTTGTCGCTGGGCGCCCAGACGTCCTTGAAGATACGGTAGATGATGATCAGGGCGATCAGATAGCCGAGCCACCGCGGCTCGAAGAGCAGGATGAAGTAGGCAGCGAGCGCCGCGTCGAAGAGCGTGAATCGTCCCCACATCGTCACGGATACCCCTGCGTGCCTGCCGGCTGGCGCATGATGGGCGTGAAGAGGGAGGGATGCTATATATGATTTTCTCTTTCGTCTACGCCGGCGGCGGCACGCCGACGTGGATGTGGCCGTCGTCCTTGCGGTGGAGGTGCGCGCAGTCCACGACCTTGTAAGCGAATCCCGAGCTGACGCGGATCGCCATCTTGAAGGCGCGGTACGCGATGAGCGCCGCGATGACGAGGCCGAGAAGCCGGACGGGGAAGAGGAAGAGGAAGTAGAGGATCATCGCCGCGTCCATCAGGCGCATCCCCCAGAGGATGAGCTTCATGAGCTTCATGGGGAGGGCCTCCGCTGCAGCGCAGACAAGGGACGGCGGCAGTCCTTCAGGACGAAGACGGTGCGCTCAGGGTCCGGGAAGTACGGCCGGACGAAACGGAAGGCGATCAGCCCCGCCGAGATCCAGCCGAACGCGAGCGCGATGCCCACCGGGATGACGCCCTCGTACGGGAAGATGAAGAGGAAATAGATGAGGAGGAACACGTCCAGCAGCAAGAGGAGACGTCGGATCATGCTATGAGAGGGAGAGAGAACGCCTAAAAACGGTTATGGAAGACAGTTCTACCTGCTCGCGTCCGCCTGGCGCTCGAGCTCGAGCTTCTTCGCGATCGCGTTGCTGTTCGGGCTCATCTGGTAGGAGAGGATAATCTCGTCGGCGAGCGCGGACGCCGCGGACTTCTTGGACTTGATGCTCTTCTGGAAGCAGCCCTGCGTCATCATCTTCAGCACGGTGTCGACCCTGCGCTGCGGGGCGCACTCGACCGCCTTCGGGTAGCGCGCGCCGCCGTACTCGATCGTGATCAGCTCCTCACGCGGCGCGCCGTTCTCGACCGCACGGACGAGGACCTCGACAGGATTCTTCTTCGTCTTCTTCTCGATGATCTGGAACGCCTCGAAGACGAGGTTGTACGCGCGCTGCGCCTTGCCCGTGATGTGGCCGCTCGTGAACTTGTGCTTCTTCCCCTTGTGGCCGGGAATCATGAGCCGGTTGATCAGACGCTCGACGATGTTAATCTTGGACTTGTGGAACCGGTTGCCCGCGTAGCGCGCGCCCGTCTTCGGGACGAGGATCGGCTTGACGGAGAGGTACCGCTCCAGCCCGGGATCCTTGACGCTGATGCCCGCGGCATCCCACTGGTCGAAGACCTTGATCGCTTCTGTCATGGATGCGGGCGAATCGTGGGGGGTTTATAAAGTTAACTCCCGGCGAGAATGCTCTTCAGATAAGCTTCCTTGTGCGTGAAACCCCGTTTCCCGGCCAGCATGGTGAGCGCATTGTTCGTCCTGCTGCCGTACTGCGCCGCGCGCTTCGGCCGGAACGCGGCCGTTTCCGGAAGACCTAACGCGAGGGCGGCCTCCCTGAGGATGAGCTTCTTGATCGGCCGCCGGACCGGAACATCTCCTCGTGCGCGTCCGATGAACACCTCAGCACTATTGATCTTCAGTTCAGGGGGGATCCGTAATGATAACGCGATCAATTCCTCGTCGAGGAACGGCGTGGCGAGCGTGACGTCAAGCGCCTGCGCGACGGCGCAGTCGCGCCGCAGGTCGTTCGCCAGCACGCGTTTCAGCCCGGCGACGCACTCCGCGTGGAGCGCGGCGTCGCCGTCCTTCCACGCGCGCTCGTGGCGATCGTAGCCGGCGAACAGTTCTTCGGCGCCGAGGCCGCCGAAGAAACGGGCGATGCCGCGCTTCTTCGCTTCCTCGATGGCGGCTATCTCGACGCTCGCGACGCCGACGTTGACGACGGTCGTGAGCGCCGGTCCGAGAATGGCCACCGTCCTACGGAATAATGGCTCTATCCGTTCAAGGTCGAGCAATACCACTATGTGTTCTAATCCTAATTCCTTCGCGACCCTCCCGCTCTCGACGACATCCTCCGGCTCCTTCGCGTTGCCGTCGCGGAAGCCGACGGTGATGCAGAGCGGCTCGACGGCCAGCTTCTTGAGGAGGGACGCGATCAGCACGCTGTCCACGCCGCCGGAGAAGAGGACGGCGACCTTCCCGTCCTTGTTGGAGGGGATCCGCCCCTTTATCGCGTCGGTTAGTTTCTGTTTAAGATCCAACAATGATTGTTCTTTTTGTAGTTTAGTATTACTTTTTTTAGTAGTACTATTCCTTTTTTCCAGTCCTTCGACGAACGAGCGCCATGCTTCCTCGGAGATGAGGTCACCGTGCTCGTCGAGATAGGGTTCGCGCATGGACGCGGAGAAAACGGGACGGCTTAAAAAACCTGCTTCGCAGACCTACTTCTTCACGACCTCGTACCGGACGATGCTGCATTCCTGCTGGTCGAGCACCGTGGTGAAGCGCGCGAGCGATTCTTTCATCTTGTCGAGGCTGACGCGCGCCGGCGGTTTCTCGCCGTACGCGACGGATTCGTAGGTGACGGGCGTGTAGCAGGTGTGCTTCGACAGCTTGGAGAGGATGTATGTCGGCGTCACCTTGTACGTCCGGGCTTTCGCGTCGTACGAAATATATTCTTTCTTCGCGAGGTCGACCAGGTCCTCTTCGATCTCCATCGCGGTGTTCGCCTTCCGGACGATCTCCTCCTTGGCGAGCGGCTTCCCGGCGTGCACCGCCTGCAGCACCTTGAGCTGCGTCGCGTTCAGCCGCTTGAGGTCGGGCAGCTTCCGCGTCGCGTACTCCTCGAGGTCGACGACAATCTCGCCAGCCGTCATGTCGACGAGGACGTTGAACTGCGACTCCTTCTCCTTGCACGCGAAGAGGTACGCGGGGATCAGGACGGTGCGGACGGACGCGATCTCCGCGTCGGACATGAGCGCGAGGTCTTTCGGCGTGGTGCGCGGCCGGACGACCGGAAGGAGGGCCTGCTCCTCGAACGTCGCCTGCTGCGTCAGGAAATCCTTCGGCTGCTCGAGGATGTCGACGGCGCGGCCGCCGTGGCTCGTCCGCCGCGGCCGGATGTTGACGAAGAGCGGGACGTCCACGAGTCCGGTGACGAGCGCCGTGCCGACCGGGAGGTTCTGGATCTCCGCCTCGGATTCCGCAGTCAGCCCTTCGACGCTGCTCGAAACGGCTTTGAGGTCGTTCGGGTTCGTCACCTTGAGGATGAGCTGCGTCGTGCACTGCGACAGCACGGACTTGTCCACGCGCGCCGGGCGCTGGCTGATGACGCACAGCCCGAGGCCGAACTTCCTCCCCTCGGAGGCGATGGTACGCAGGATCTTCGAGGAGGTCGCTTCGCCGAACGACCGCTCCGGACAGTAATTATGGGCTTCCTCCACGACGAGGAAGAACGGCGGCACCTTGTTCTGCTTCCGCAGCTCGAAGAGGTCCTTCGCGAGCTTGTAGACGATGACCTGCTGGATCTCGGGGGAGATGCCGCGCATGTTGATGACCGAGCACGTGCCGCTCTTCACCAGCTCGTTGTACGCGATCGGCGCGCTGCTGAAGATCCCGAGCGTGCGGAGGTGGTCGACGAGGTTGATGATGGACCACTTCGCGCTCGACTCCTCCGATTCGAGCGCCAAGATGAGGCTCTCGAAGGTGAGCTGGTCGAGCCCTTTCATCGCGCTGTAGAGCACGCCCAGCTGCGTGTTGTTCAATTTCCCGGGGATGAGGTGGATCAGCTCCTGCGAGGTGAGGTTGCTCGCCAGCCGGAGCGGGATGACGCCCTGCTCGTGCGGGTCGCCGTACTCGCGGACGCGGTACGCCTTCGGTTGCACGTGGAACCGCGCCATCGTCTCCGCGTCCTTCGAATCCGTGTTCTTCTCCGAGAGGCGGCCGTACTCGCCGTGCGGATCGATGACCAGGACGGGGACGTGGCGCTCCAATATCTCTTCGACGAGGACGCCGACCGCGTAGCTCTTCCCCGCTCCTGATTTCGCGAGGACCGCGACGTGCTTCGTGAGCAGCTTGGAGAGGTCGAGCCGCACCGGGATGTCTTTCCCCTCGAGCAGGCCGAGGAACGCGTCGCCCTTCCCGTCGCCGAGCTGAATCACCTCCCGGATGATGTCGTCGTCGGCAAGGAATACCTCGGAGTCCATGTCGAACGGGATCCTGATCTGCTTTGTGCGGCCGCGCTCGTCCTTGTAGCCGAGGATGTGGCATTTGGCGACCGAGTGCTCGTGGCTCACCTCGATCTCGACGACCTGGCACAGCACCCAGGAGTAGACGCGGTGCAGCACCTTGACGTACTCGAAGTTCTTCACATCGGCACCGGGCAGGAGCTCGAAGGAGAACTGGAGCGTGGTCGCCTTGCCGGTGATGCGTCCGAGCATGGGGCGGCCGAGCGGGACGCAATTTATAAGGGTTGCGGCCTCATGGGCCGCGATGAAAATCTCACGAACGCACCCCGACGGCTACCGCTCCTGGCGCTGCTCTGGAACCGAGTCTAGTTCAATCGCGGAGAGACTGCAGTGCCGTCTAGGGGGTGCTGCTCGACTTTTTCATCGCGGCCGGCCTCATGGGCTCTTAGG
>JACWAN010000080.1 GCA_014874255.1 Candidatus Woesearchaeota archaeon | reverse complement strand
TGGTCATTTCATTCCCGGGTTCTGGAACGGGTCCGGAACCGTTCGTCGTGTCCGGTTCAGTCGCTCTCGCTCCTGACCGACTCGCGTGCTCGTCGTTCCTGCGCACGACTACGTCGTTGCGTCGACCGGACCTCGGACCGGAGGGAGGTTCCGGCTCCCTGGCGTTCCACAGAACGCAGGAGCAACGCGTTCCTCGAACTCGTTGCTCCAGAGAGGCGGGACTCAGGAACGAAGTGACTGAGACTCGGCTTCGAAGAACCGGAGAATCAGGAGCCCGAAGAGCGACTGAGAACGATTTCGCCGCGACGATGATATCAAGAAGGTGATGTTTCCAGACCGGCTCTTAGGCGAATTCGCCTCTGGCGGTGTCGCCGGCTGCTCGGCAACCGCTTCGTTCCCCGCCGCTCCGGTCACCCCCGTATGGGGCGACCCCCCGACCTCTTCCGCCGTTTTCTTTGCATGCCTCGCCCTTTGGCCGGCGACACACCATTCACCTAAGAGCCCTTTAAATGGTAAAGCATAAAAACGGTTCTAGGTCCCTCGTCGGGATTCACGACGATACCGCCTCCGTAGCTCAGTGGTAGAGCGTCTGCCTCGTATCCTCGGGCCGGAGCCCCCTCGGGACTCCGACTCCGTCGGAGTAAGCAGAAGGTCGGGAGTTCAAATCTCCCCGGAGGCTTGTTCGAACGCAGTGAGAACGGCCGAGGGGGCTTCGAACGAGAGTGAGATTGTCCCCGGAGGCTTGTTCTTTCTGCTCTCTCGCGAACTATCCTCCAGAAACTATAAATACGCTCGTCGCGTGTTTCCCGTCGGGGTGATCTGCATGGGATTGATGTACGCGAGCATACGGGCGAGGAACATCGAGCGTTCCGTCGAGTTCTACACGAAGATGATGGGGATGAAGGTGACCGGGAAGCGGAGCCCCATCCCGGGCGAGGTCGTCTACACCCTCGTCAGCGAGGACACGGGGCAGCGGCTCACCATCATGTGGTACGGCCGGAACTGCCGCCTGTACAAGAAGTACGAGAAGGGCGACGAGATGGACCACCTCCTGTTCGGCGTGCCGGACGCGGAGAAGGCGTTCAAGCGCCTCGTCGCGAAGGGCGCGCCCGTCGCGATGGAGCTCTTCCGGGGCAAGGGGATCAAGATGGGCTTCGTCAAGGACCCGGACGGCATCTGGGTCGGGGTGCGCAGCGAGGACTCCGCAGAGTAAACATCTTCGGCGTTTCCGTCCCGTTCCGTGGAAGCCGAACGGATTGACGTCTGTCCGGAAAGAAGCTTTTTAATCTCGACAGACATCACGGACGGATACGAGGTGAAACCATGGAGACGATCACGAATCTTGCGAAGGCGTTCGTCGGCGAGAGCCAAGCCCGCAATAGGTACACGATGTACGCAAGCGTCGCCCGGAAAGAAGGCTACGAGCAGGTCGCCGCGATCTTCTTGGAGACTGCGGAGCAGGAGCGCGAGCACGCCTCGATCCTGTACAAGCTGCTCATCCAGCTGAACGGCGGCAAAGAGCCCTCGCTGCGCGTTGAGACGGAGGTCCCGCTGATGCGCGGCACGACGCCGGAGAACCTGAAAGCGGCGATGGAAGGCGAAATCTACGAATGGGGCACGATGTACCCGGAGTTCGCAGAAGTGGCATTGAAGGAAGGGCAGCGGGAAGCGGCGGCGAAGTTCAAAGGATTGATCGTCGCCGAGACGCACCACGCGGAGAAGTACAAGGCGCTGTTCACGCTCGTCGAGGCGGGCTTCTTCAAGCGCGAGGAGGAAACGGAATGGGTCTGCAGGCAATGCGGTCACGTCCACCGCGGGAGGCAGCCGCCGCTCAGATGCCCGCTCTGCGGCCACGAGCAATCCTTCTTCCAGAAACGGCTGGAAGAGTACTAGAAAAAGAACTGAAAACCTGTTTCCTCATTTCTTCGCGCGTTTCAGCGGGACGCGGACGTTGCCCTCGTCCTCGGAGCGGCTGATGCCGCGCGCGAGGATCGCGCCGAGGAAGACGAAGCAGACCGCGATGACGGCGAGCACCCACGCCTGCTCCTTCGCGAAGATGACGATGAGCGCGACGATGGCGATGAAGATGCCGCCGAGCGACGCCCCTAAGCTGACATACGGGTTCCGCTGTTTCTCTGCCATGCTGACCACCCTTTGACTCGCCCTTCCGAGGGAATCCCAGTTTAAAAATCTTGTGTGGCGTCCGGCTCTTAGGCAAATGGTGTGTCGCCAGCCAAAGGGCGAGGCATGAGGAGAACACGGCGGAAGAGGTCGGGGGGTCGCCCCATACGGGGGTGACCGGTGCAGCGACTTCCCGAGCGGTTGCCGAGCAGCCGGCGACACCGCCGGAGGCGAATTCGTCTAAGAGCCGTGGCGTCCAGGAGTGTAATATTTATAATCAGGACCTGAAAACCGGCTGACATGATGCGCGGACGCAAGGTGTACGGGCAGTCGCAGGAGATCCTGTGCCCGTTCTGCGGCAACCAGGCCACGGCCCGGAACGGACAGGGCCTGCCGACGTGCCCCCACCACACGGGCAAGGAGATCAACCTCAAGTGCGCCTGCGGCGGCTGGCTCGACATCCGCGAGTCGAAGTTCGGCACGTTCTTCACCTGCATGGACTGCGGCCCCGTCAGCTGGAAGAAGGCGTGGGAGATCAACGACCTGCCGATCAAGAGCTTCGAGGACCTGTAGTCCGTCCGACCAAAAAATATATAAACTAAAGTTCACACATATGAACTGAGATGGATGAGTATGAATTGGGATGGACGGTCCTGCAGTCGAGGATATTCTCCCTGCTCTGCAAGCGGGCAGGGGAGAAGCTGAGCCAGCGAGAGATCGCAGGCGCCCTCGATGTGTCGCCGACGGCAGTCGCCAAATCGCTCACCGGCCTCGAGAAGAACGGCCTCGTCAAGATCGAGAAGACTAGGAGGACGAATCTCGTCTCGTTCAAGAGGGACGAGCCGCGCGCCATCGAGCTCAAGAGGGCCGAGAACCTCAAGAGCGTCTACCTCTCAGGACTGTCGGATCATCTCATGAACGAGTTGGCCGGCGGCACGATCATCCTCTTCGGCAGCTACGCCGCAGGGGAAGACAGCAATAACTCCGACATCGACATCGCGGTCATCGAACGGAAGGACAAGGTGCTGCGGCTCGAAGGATTCGAGAGGATCCTGAACAGGCCGATCAACGTGAACTTCTACCGTTCCTGGAACGAGATACACGCGCACTTGCGGAACAACATCCTGAACGGCATCGTGCTGCACGGGAGCGTCGAACTATGAAATCCTTGCGGTCGTTCGACGACTACGGGAAAGAGGGGATCGTGAGGCGCGGCAGCCCGGACAAGGAACGGGCGAAGAGCCTGATCGCCGAATCGGAGAGGAAGCTGGCCTCCTTGAAAGAACGGCTGGAGAAGATCGGCATCAAGGACGAGAACGCCAACGATTACGTGGAATACTGCTACGACATCATGATGCAGATGGTCAGGGCGAAGATGTACCTGGACGGCCACTACGCGAGCGGGAAGGGCGCGCACGAGGCGGAGGTCGCCTATCTGGAAGTGCTCGGATTCTCGGAGAAAGAGGTGCGGTTCGCCGACCAGATACGATACTTCCGGAACGGGATACTCTACTACGGCTCCTCGCTCGACGCCGAATACGCGGAGAAGGTGCGCCGATTCCTCGAGGGGATCCGCCCGAAGCTGCTGAGAGCACTCGGGAAGCGATGAACGAGCGACCGATGGCCACACAATCGAGGGACGACATCCGCGAGTCGAAGTTCGACACGTTCTTCACCTGCATGGACTGCGGCCCACTCAGCTGGAAGAAGGCGTGGGAGATCAACGACCTGCCGATCAAGAGCTTCGAGGACCTGTGAGCGCATCATACGGGTTCGGCGGCCCCCCGAAGGAGTTGCTGGCGACGTGCGTGTAGACCTGCGTCGCGCTCAGCGGAGCGCTCCGAACCTCGTCAAAGCCCACCGGCTCTTAGGCAAATGGAGGCGTCACCGGCCAGAGGGCGAGGCAAGCAAGGAAGGGGGGCGGAGCGCGACGGGGGGGGATGGTTCCGAGGCTCAGAGGAACCTGGGAATGGAGTGACCATGCCCCC
>JACWAN010000079.1 GCA_014874255.1 Candidatus Woesearchaeota archaeon | reverse complement strand
GTCCGTCGGCAGCGTGCCGGCGGGCGTCTACGGCCTCGTCATGTACGCCGTCGTGCGCGGCTTCGCCATCCTTGGCCTCAGGGCGAAGAAGTAGAGCAGGAAAGAGTCCGTTCGTCAAAAAAATAAAAAAAAGAACCGAAAAAAACGGTTCCGGAGTAGATGTGCTGCGGAGAAATCGTTCTCAGTCGCTCTCCGAGTTCCTGATCCTCGTGTTCTCCGAACACGAGGATTAGTCACTTCGTTCAGTCGCTCGCGCTCCTGCCCCGCTCGTCTGGCTCGTGGTTCCCGGGTTCCGCCGCTACAGAGCCGGAACCTCCCTCCGGTCCGAGACATTGCGAAATCGACCCTGCATGCCCACGACGGTAACGTCGGGGCGCCGGAACCCTGGAACGCGAGGCGTTCGGGTTCCCGGAGCGAAGCTCCTGGGGAAGCTCTGCTTCCGTGCGAATCGGGTCGATTTCTGACATAGTTCCAAGGCAGCACATCTACGGATGTGGGCGGATGTATCTTCAACCCCTGTTCTCATCCGATGTAGAGGACGTAGTGGAGCATCAGCCAGAAATGGCAGGCGCTCCCCGCAAGGACGAAGAAGTGGAACACCTCGTGCATCCCGAACCAGCGGTGTTTCGGCACGCGGCGGTAGACGGTCTCCTCGAACCCGAAGAAGAGCGCGCCGACCGTGTAGCAGATGCCGCCGCCGAAGAGCCACCACAACGCCGCGGTCGGGAGCGCCGCCTTGAGCGGCAGGAACGCGATTACCGCGAGCCAGCCCATCACCACGTAGAACGCCGTCGAGATCCACTGCGATACCTTGATCCCGGCAGACTTGACGATGATCCCGAGCGCCGCCAAACCCCAGATGACGCCGAAGAGCGTCCAGCCGAGCCGGCCGTTCAGGACGATGAGGCAAATCGGCGTGTACGTCCCCGCGATGAGGACGTAGATCAGCGCGTGGTCCAGCCGCTCGAAGACGCGTTTCGCCTTCCCCGCGCCGAGGAAGTGGAAGAGCGTGCTCGCGAGGTAGAGGAGGATGAGGCTCGCGCCGAAGACGGCGAAGCCGACGACGTGGCGCGCGTCGCTGTAGAGCGCGGCGAAGACGACGAGGACCGCGGTCCCGGCGACGGCGAGGGCCGCTCCGATGAGATGCGTGAGGCTGCTCAGCGGCTCGTTGTCCTTGACCATCCGGCCAAGACCGCGAGGAACCTATAAAAAGTGGCTGTTCCGCTTCTACGCCAGCTGCGTCTCGATCCAGCGCTGCGCGTCCATCAAGGATTCACTCGGGTACGCAGTCGTGTGACGTCCGGCCAGAGGTCGAGCCCGTCGCCTTTCCTGCGAGGGACGAGGTGAAGGTGGAAATGCATGACTGACTGTTGTGCTGCCGTCCCGCTCGCGTGGAGGATGTTGACCCCATCAAACCCTTTCGCTCTAAGTTCTTCAGCGATCTTTTTGGTCGACGAGAAAATCGCGAGGAGCTCCCGCTCCGGAATGTCAAAGATGTCTTTGCGGTGTTTTTATCGGGACGACGAGCAAGTGTCCTTCCGCGAGCCGGTCCTTCTTCAAGGGAGGGAACGCGACAACCGAATCGTCCTCGTAGACGTTCTTCTCTTTCCGCAAGCAGAAAGGACAAACGGCGATTATCATGCGAGCGCCCCCTCGATCCAGCGCTGCGCGTCCATCAGCAGCACTTGGATCTTCTGCAGGAAGGTGAAGCCGCGCGGCTGGATCGTGACGTCCTGCTCGGTCTCGTACGACTTGCCGAGCGCGTCCTGGTACGTGACGACGACGCGCACCGTGTTGTTGGAGAGCTCGAGCTCCTGGCCCGGCACCGTCAGCGAGAAGCGCTGCGGCTGGACGAGCTCCGCGATGGACCAGCCCTGCTGGAAGTTGGGATGGATCACTTTCACGGTGACGTTCTCCGGCAGGGATTCGCTGCCCCTGGAGAGCGTGAAGTCGATGTCTCCCCGTTCGTCGAACGCGAGCGAGGCGGGCGCGGTGAGGTTGCCGATCACCACCCGCGCCGGGTCGACGCACGAATAGCGCGCCAGCCCCGAGGAGGAGACGAGCCCGACCTTCGCCGTGGCGAGGAGCGCCTTCATCCCCGCGGAATCGCAGGGCATCCGGACGGGGAAGCTCTTCGTCTCGCCCTTCGCGAGGTCGAGCGTCGCGCATTGCCCGGAGAGGCAGGCCGAGACGCCCTTGAACGCCACGACGGCGGTGACGTTGCATGTGAGCGACGCCTGCTCGCCGACGTACGTCGCCGGCCCGTCCTGCGTGCAGGAGACCGCGAGCCGGGTGTCCTGCTGCGCCTGGCGCGACGCGTTCAGGTAGCTGCCGAAGAACGCGGCGTCGTAGACGGGGTCGCCGAGCCGCGCCTCGAAGCTGGAATTGGCGACCTGGTTGAAGCCGGCGTAGAGCGCGAGCGGGAACGTGTAACGGAAGCCGTCGGCCAGCTGCCCGGTCCGCACGAGGAACCGAATCGTCTTCGTCTCGTGCGGCTTGAGGAGGATGTTCCGGTCCGGGCTGCCGAGGATGAGCAGCCCCTGCGTCTGCGCGAGCGAGAACCGCTCGCTCACGTAGTAGTTCTCGTCGTTCGTGATGGTCGCCGTGACCAGATCATAGGAGTCGAGGCCGACGTTGTCGAAGGGCGCGAGCGTCACGGTGTACGGCGCGTTCCCGGTCTTCTGCTTGTCCACCACGTCCACGGAGATGTCGAGGCTGCGCGTGAGGAGGTTGGCGTCGTTCGCCAGCATGGCGAAGTCGACGCTGCTCGCGCCCGCGTCCGCGCTGTCCTGGAGCTTGATGTGCGTCGCGTCGACGAAGCCGTATGTGCCGTACGTCGGGTCGAAGGGCACCCAGCCCGTGCCGGGGAACCAGACCTCGGCCCAGGCGTGGCCGCCCCACGGGTTCGCGAATTCTGGCAGGTTGGTGTACGCCACGCCGGAGACGAACCGCGCGGGGATGCCGAGCGAACGGAGCATGCTGATGAACAGGGCGGTCATCTCCTTGCAGACGCCTTTCCTGTTGGCCATCACCCACGTGCTCGGTTCGGTCGCGTCCGCGCTCACCGAGCTGAGGTTGTACTGCACGTTGGTCGTCACCCAGTCCGCGACGCTGTACACGACCTCGAAGAGGTCGTCCTTCCCGGCGGCGAGGCTGAGCGCCTGCTGCTGGATCGCCGCGTCGGTGTCGGTCAGCTTGTCCGGTTTCGTGTAGATCGCGACGTCCGGCGGCAGGCTCGTGATGGGGAACGGCACCCGGCCGGTGACGGGGAGCGAGGCGTCGCTCGTGCGCACCGTCGCGTCGAGCGCGAGGTCGAGATTGCCGCTCTGCGGGGCGTTCCAAGCGTAGTGATAGGAATCGTCGTTCTTCGTCGCGGTCGGCGTCGTGATGAGCGCGTCCACCGATTGGCGGTAGTCGTCCTGCGGGTACCAGCGCAGGTCGGCGGTCACGCGCTCCACCGACGGGTTGGCACCCGAGGGCACGATGCTGAGCGTGTCGTGGAGGTGGAGGTTGAGGACGAGGCCGTCGTACTCGTACAGTTCGGAGCTGGGCGCTGCGGCAGAGGCCTGCATCGAGACGAGCGGGAGCGTCGCGGCGAGAACGAGGGAAAGGATCAGGAGAGAGAGCAGGGGTGGGCGGAGCGTCCGGGACAGTGCGGAGGGTGAGGCCTCGCGGAGAGGCGTCGGGAGTGTCTTCCGGCAAGGCATCAGGTGCGGACAGGGAAGGCGGTTTTTATAGTTTTAGTTGGATGGCTGCCGTCGGGACGTCCGGCCGGGGCGGTCAATGGAAGAGGTCGAAGAGATGGTAGATCGACGAGAAGACGATGCCGTCGAACGCGTCGAAGAAGACGAAGAGGCCGAGGACGATGAGGAGCAATCCGACGACGAGATCGAACCAGCGCAGCCACGGCCCCGCTTTCAGGATGAGCCTGCTCGCCTGCGCGGTGAACGCGCCGACGACGAGGAGGGGCGCGCTGAAGCCGAGGGCGAAGGCGAAGAGGAGGGCGAACGCGTTGCCCGGGCTGGCCAGCGTGAGGGCGAGGATGCTGCCCAGCACGGGGCCGATGCAGGGCGTCCAGCCGACGGCGAACGAGGCGCCGAAGACGACGCTCGTGACGTAGCTCGGCTTGAATCCCTTGAGGTCGAGGCTGTGCTCCCTGCTGAGCCAAGGGATCCTGAGGAGCCCTGCGAGGTAGAGGCCGAAGAGGATGATGAGCGCGCCGCCGATGCGGCCGAGCCATATCCTGACAGCATAGCCCGAGTGCGCGAGCACGGTGGAGAGGAGCACGCCCAGGAGCGCGAAGACGGTGCTGAACCCGACGACGAAGAGGACCGCATTGATGAATATCTTGGTGCGGACGTTCCGCTCCGCCCGCTTCGATCGGCGCGCCTCCTTCGCGCCGAGGAGCGTCGTGCCGGCGAGGTAGCCGAGGTACGCGGGGATGAGGGGCAGCACGCACGGGCTGAGGAACGCGACGAGGCCGCCGAAGAACGCGATGAGGAGCGTGACCTCTTCCATCACGCGTCGACGAGGCGGGTGCTTTTTATAGGTTTGGTTCAAGTGCGGTCCGTGACGGGAGGGCCGCACGACCGGACAGAAGGAGGGGATACGCGGGTCAAGTCCTGAGAAGGGGGTTCTAATACTCACTATGATTCTTCCATAAATCTTATAATAATCAGATGAACCGTTTCAGCCAACAAATGCGCGTTGCGCAGGAGCGTGATCATCATGAACAAGGCCGGCATCATCATCGGCGCCGCGATAGTCCTCGTGCTCATCATCGGATTCGCGTTCTGGTACGCGGGGAACGGCACGTCGCCGCACAATGCCGCCGCCGGGCTGCAGCAGGCCCAGCAGGCGGCCGCGACCGGCAGCGGACAGGCAGGCAACACGCCGACGACCGGGAATACGCAGGCGAGCGGCGGTGCGCAGACGAGCGGGAGCGCGCCGCGCGTCCGGCTCCAGGACACGCCGTACATGAACTACGCGTACCTAATCTCCGACAACGCGACCTCGCCGCAGGAGGATGCCGCGCTCGCCGGCTTCCAGGTCCAGAAGCAGACGCTGGCCGACGGCTCGCTCCAGGTGACGCTGAAGGCGCTCCAGCCGGAGTACCACGACCAGACATACATGGTGCAGCCGGGCGAGAAGCTCTACTTCATCGAGACGTCGTTCGGCGACGACCGCAGCAGCCAGGAGTACAATCTCGGCGACGACACGGCCGTGCTCGTGGACGCGGACGGCTACATCATCCCGAACAGCTCGCAGTGAGCCGGCATCGTCATCGCCGCCGCCCTTAGTCGCAAACGCTCCTAATCCTCGCGTTCTTCGAACACGAGTCTTACGGGTGAGCGATGCAAACCGCACACCGAAAGAGTTCCGGGGGATGCCCCATCCGGGGCTGGAACGGAAGAAGCGGGACGGCAAGCGGCTCGCGAACAGGGCGCGGCGACGATGCCGAAAAACATATTAACCGTTTTCCCTATCAGCGAACGACGGTGAACATCATGGACACCAGCAACTTCAGCAAGGCGCGGCATCTCCTGACAAGGGCGGCCATCGGCTTCGTCTTCGTCTCGTTCGGCCTATGGGAGCTGTTCGACCCGCAGTACTGGACCGGGTTCGTGCCGAACTGGGTCGCGGCCATCATCCCGAGCCAGACGCTCGTCCTCTTCCATGGCGTCGTCCTCCTCGTCCTCGGCGTCGCCATCCTGCTCGGCCTCTGGTTGCGGTGGACCGCGCTCCTCGCGACGCTGATGCTCGTCGAGATCTGCGCCGGCCTCCTCTTGGCGTCCGGCTTCTCCGACCTCCTCGTCCGCGACGTCGGCCTGCTCCTCTTCACGCTGAGCATGGTCTTCGATGATGAAAGATGCCTGTGCGTGACGGGTTAGACCCTCTCATCTTCATTTTCTTGATTCTCCATTTCTATCCCTGACGAAGATACTGTCATCGCTGCCTTGGCACGATGCCCGGACGCGAAGATGACCGCGTGTTTCGAGACTCGTGTTCGGAGAACACGAGGATCGGGAACGGAGCGTAGCGGAGTGAGCGAGGCTATAATCCTGAGCATCCGACGATTGTCCCGACCTGCGGGAGGGTGGCTAGGCCGCAGCGATGACGTAGGTTGATAGACAAACGAGAAGGAAAAGAAAGAACGCCGACGCCCGGATTAGTCACTTCGTTCCTATCCGTGCCTCAGCTCCGCTGTGCTACGCCGACGCCCGGATTTGAACCGGGGATTCCCTGAGGAACAGGATTAGCAATCCTGCGCAATACCGGGCTATGCGACGTCGGCATGAGGAGTTTTAACGACGAATGACGACGACGCGCCAGGAGCGTAAGCGACTGGATGCGACGTCGGCATCGAAAGGCGTTTGAAGCTTATCGCCCGAGACTAGAGGAGCGTTTTTAAAGGTTGCGACGGCGGAGGCTCTTAGGCAAATGGTGTGTCGCCGGCCAAAGGGCGAGGCATGAGGAGAACACGGCGGAAGAGGTCGGGGGGACGCCCCCACAGG
>JACWAN010000078.1 GCA_014874255.1 Candidatus Woesearchaeota archaeon | reverse complement strand
GCTCTGGAACCGAGTCTCGTTCAATCGCGGAGAGACTGCAGTGCCGTCTAGGGGGTGCTGCTCGACTTTTTCATCGCGGCCGGTGCCGCCGTCATCTTTAAAAGCCGCTTCCGCTCTCCCGAAGCCATGTACCGGACACACACATGCGGAGAGCTCCGCAAGGAGCAGGCAGGACAGCAGGTGACGCTCGCCGGGTGGGCGGACGCCATCCGGACCCAGGGCAAGGTGGGCTTCGTCCTGCTCCGCGATAGGTACGGCATCACGCAGTGCTTCATCCCGAAAGAATTAGCGGAGACCGTCAAGCTGGCCGAACTCCGGAAGGAAAGCGTGCTCCAGATCACCGGCACAGTGAATGTTCGGCCCGAGAACCAGGTGCGCAAGGAGATGCTCACCGGCGAGATCGAGGTCAAGGCGGCTTCCTTGGTCGTCCTGAGCGCGGCGGAGCCGCTTCCCCTCGAATTGGGCGACCCGTCCACGACGGAAGAGACGCGGATGAAGCACCGGTTCCTCGACCTCCGGACGGAGCGGATGCAGCAGAACCTCCTCCTCCGCCATCGGATCACGAAGGCGATGCGCGACTACCTCGACAAGAATCATTTCCTGGAGATCGAGACGCCGATGCTCGCCAAGTCAACGCCGGAAGGCGCGCGGGACTACCTCGTGCCGAGCAGGGTCCACCACGGCACGTTCTACGCGCTGCCGCAGAGTCCGCAGCTTTTCAAGCAGCTCCTCATGATCGGCGGCTACGATCGGTACTGCCAGATCGTCAAGTGCTTCCGCGACGAGGACTTACGGGCGGACCGGCAGCCAGAGTTCACGCAGCTCGATATCGAGATGTCTTTCGTCGAGGAAGAGGATGTCATGGCGATGATGGAAGGGCTGATCGCGCACGTCTTCAAGGAAGTGAAGGGCGTCGAAATCACGTTGCCGCTGCCGCGGATGACATACGCGGACGCGATGAAGAAATACGGCAACGACCGCCCCGACTTGCGGAAGGAGTGGAAGACCGAGTGGGCGCTCCTCTGGGTGGTGGACTTCCCGATGTTCGAGCGCAACGAAGAAGAGGGGAGATGGCAGGCGATGCACCATCCCTTCACGCAGCCGAAGGCGGAGCACCTCGGACTGCTCAAGACTGGCGACCTCGCCAAGGTCCATGCCCGCGCGTACGACATGGTCCTCAACGGCAGTGAGATCGGCGGCGGCTCGATCAGGAACCACACCCTCGAGCTGCAGAACGCCATCTTCGACGCGCTCAGCATGAGCAAGGACGACTACGAGGAGAAGTTCGGCTTCCTCCTCTCGGCCTTGAGCTATGGCGCGCCGCCGCATGGCGGCCTCGCCTTCGGCCTCGACCGGTTGGCGGCGCTGATGACAGGCAGCGAGTCGATCCGCGACGTGATCGCCTTCCCGAAGAACAAGGAGGCGAAAGACCTGATGCTCGATGCGCCCTCCGCCGTCGACAAACGGCAGCTGGACGAACTCGGGTTGGCGCTGAAGAAGTGATTAAGTTCCTTTATTTCTTTCCCTTGTATCCGAACAGCTTGCCGTAGGACTGGTGATCGAGGACGTCCAGGATGAGCGCGTGCGCTGATTCGTCGATCCTCGTCAGCGTGTAGAGGAGCCGCCAGAAGAGCGGGAGCTCCAGCCGGAAGAGGGAAGAGATTCCGAGATGACGGTACTGTTCGGGGAAGAGGCGTTTCGCGATCGGGTTCCCGAGATGGCCGTCCGCGGCGAGAAGCGTCGTCTTCCGGTCGATGGCGTCGAGCAGCATCCTCGCCTCTTTCGACGATTGCGCGTCTTCTCGCAGTTGCTGATAGACGCTGAGCGCGTTCCGGGTGAAGATGACTCGGCAGGAGGGCATGGACTGCCGAACGAGCAAGGGTTCAAGATGCTTCACCTCTGAAAGACGGACAGCTTCCGTCAAGG
This sequence comes from Candidatus Woesearchaeota archaeon, assembly GCA_014874255.1. GTDB lineage: Archaea > Nanobdellota > Nanobdellia > Woesearchaeales > UBA525 > UBA153. The sequence continues at coordinate 6,779 of JACWAN010000078.1, read as the reverse complement.
CCTGGCGTTCTTCGCGATCAGGCGGAGGAGTTCCGGGCTCGCGGGCTGGAGCCACGTGATTCCCTTCACGGAGAAGACGATCTTGCCGCTCTCCTCGAGGTATTCGAGGATGCGCAGCAGCACGTTGTGGTTCACCTGCCGCGGCAGCTTCCGTTTGAGTTGGGCGACGGTGATGATGCTGCCGCTCTGTCTGAGCGCGCGCTCCACCATCAGGATGGTCTCGAGCCGCGGCGACGGCGTGTGTTTCTCGACGAGCGCTCGTTTCATGTCAATCACATTCAGTTATTGAACAATAACAGATAGTTACGTTCTAGTATAAAAAGTTTTCTCTAAGAAGGGCCGTGGTGAAAGTCTCGCTTCGCTCGCGTCGCTGGCTGCGACCCGTATCGCCTCGTTCTCCGTTTCATCGTTGAAGCCCCGCAGGGGACATCCCCCTCAACTCCTCCGATTCGTTCTCCGCCACGGGTCGCCCCTCGGCCAGCGACGTACACTTCCACCGCGACCTCTAAGAAGCCCTCTCTAAAAATCCTTGAGAATAATCAGGAGAATAATCAATTCCGTCAAAGAGAAAGAGCGGTTCCTATAGTTCCGCGTGCCGTTGGCCTTCGCCGAGCATCTCGTCCTGCTTGAGCTTGCGCTTCATCTTCTCGAGGAACTTCCAGACGGTGGAGTGCATGCTGCCCTGGACGAGCTTCTCGATGGCGCGGCGCGCGACCTGGGCGTGCTGGAGCTCGCCGACGACGCAGATCGTCTTGCCGTAGACGGAGATGAAGCAGTCCGTGTACTCCTCGATGTGCCTCCTGCCTTTGCCGTCGGCGCCGATTACCCGTCCTTTGAGGCGGAGGATCGAGTCCTTGCTGTTCGTGTAGTCCGACAACTCAATCATCTCGAGCACATAGTCCTGGCGGAAGAGGAGCTGCGCCACCTCGGGGTTGAAGCCCCGGGCGATGGCCTTGATCACCTCGCGTCCGGTGTAGAGGGAGAGCGAGTCCTTCCCTTCGAGCGTGACCAGGCCTTCCTGCGAGTCGATGGTCATGGTGACGTGCATATGCGCCTGGAGGTTGCGCTTCACCTCGCCCTTGCGGCCGATGATGACGGCCACCCGGTCCTTCGGGACGCGCACCTCGTAGACGAACTTCTCAGGATCCATGGCATGCAGAATTCGAGGGCAGTTTAAAAGGGTTGTGTGCGCTCACTGCTCGCGCTGGCCGGACGGAATGTCGGGGAAGGTGTTATCGGTCGGGTTGTCGGCCTCTCGTCCTCTGCATCGCTCCCCGGTGGAGTTCTTCGTCTCCATCTTCTGGAGCTCTTCCCGGTACCAGACGTTCGGCACTGCGTCCAATGCTTTTTCGAGCGAGACGAGGCCTTGATTGACCATCACGACGGGCTCGTTGAGCGGTATGCTGTGTTTTTTGGCTCTTTGAAGCCGTCTCTCGGCGAACTCCGAGGTAGCAATCCTCTTGCAGGAATAGATTGTTCCGATTTCTTTCAGGTAATTGTCTCGTATGCGTGTCGCGTTCCGCAAGACTCTCTGGTCGGCAGTCGGGGATGAACACAGAAGGTGTATAGTCTGTCCTTCGATGTTCTCTAAGCGTTCCAGCACGAGGTCTGCGCTGACGCCGCCATGGACGTATATCTCCGCGAGATCGTTCACGGAGATGTTCGCGTAGCAGTCATTCATGTAGGAAACCATGCCCGCGTTGAGGACGTCATCTCTCGACACGCTGAGCCGCGCGGCCGCATCATCGGGCAGGAGACGCGGATGGAAGAGCATGGCGCAGGCCAATTGGCTGAAGTTCAGCCCGTGCATGGATGCCTGCGTCTGCAGCCGGAAGTATGCCCGCTTCGATATCAGGGCCTCTTTCTCCGACGGGAAAACTGCTCCGAACTTGAGTTTCTCGAAAAGGTCGACTTGCGGTCCATAGCCATCATCGAAGGGGAGGACGGGGAAGAGCTCGTCGAGTTCCCGGTCCGAGAGCCGCAGGATGCTGGAGAGCGGGTTCATCCGAGAGCGGGCAGAAGCCCAGTCATTTATAATCATTCCTCTTTTCACCACTCGTAAGAAGTCAAGCTAGGCGTACAGAAGGCAGTCCCATCATCTATGCAGCATATCATTTCACGATGCGCTTCATCTCCTTCTCCACGTCGATTATGATGCCGAGCTTCTTGAAATGAGCGGCGAGGTTTTCCAGGTCGCGTTGCAGGAGCGCGCGCGCGTTCGGCGCCGCCGTCGGCGAGGACTGGCTGAAGTCGATCATCACGGGTTTGCCGTCGTCGTTGAGGACGTTGAAGGCAGAGAGGTCGCCGTGGACGAGGCCCGCCTTCCACAACGAGCGGATGTCGTCGAGGAGGAGCTGGCAGAATACCGCGGGGTTCTCGGGCGTCTGGTCCTTGAGCATCGGCGCCGTCTCCCCGGTCAACGGGTCGCCGACGAGGGACATGACGATGACGTTGCTCTTGAACGCGAGCGGCGTCGGCACCCGGACGGCTTCGCGCGCGAGGAGCAGGTTGCGGTACTCGCGCTGGCACCAGGCGAAGACGATGGCGCGCTTGCTCGGCTTCGTGGACATGTAGCGCGGGTCGTGCCGCAAATAGTCGTACATCTTCTTGAAGTTGCAGTTCTCGAGCCGGTAAATCTTGACGATCACCTGCTCCGCCGATTCGGCCTGCCGGCCGGCGGTCGCGGTGAAGATGTTCGCTTCCTTGCCGAGGGCGATGGCGCTCTTCAGCTCGTCGAAGAACCCCTGCGACGCGAGCCGAAAGATCACTTCGCGCGTGAATTCGTCGAAGACGTTCCCGTAGATCTTCCACTCCTCGCGCGACTTCCGGACGCCCATGCCGCTCCGGGTCCTGTCGCGGATTAAATAGTTACCGTTGGCGACGCGTCGTCGGGAGGTTTTCGGCAGACGAGGCGTTCCGTAGTTAATCGTGACTGCACGAGCCTGTACCGCGCCTTGCGCGGCCAAGTCCACGACGCGGGGAGTGACGCAATCTCGTGCAGAAAAAACTAATAAAAAAATAAAAAAAATGTTGACTGAAGAGGCGGAAAGAGAAACGGATGGAAAGGACGAGAAGAACGAGGATAAGAAGAAAGGGAAGGAAACGAGGGGAAAAAAGGATTAGGAAAAAAAGGGGAAGGGTTTTACTCGAGGCTCTCCGGCGTCAGGATGGCGACGCTGGCGCTCTGCACCTTGGAGGACATCGCGACGAGGAACGCGATGTTCGCCTCCTCCGCGACGTCGACGAGCTTCTTCTCGGCCTCGCCGTCGAAGACGACCGCGTAGACGCCGCCCTTGAGGCTCTTCACCGTCGCGTCGAGCTCGCTCACCGGCACCTTGCCGAGGATGTTGAGCTCCTTGTCCAGGACGTACGCGCCGCGCGTGCCGATCAGGTCCTCGAGCATCTCGTTGAACGAAGATTTTTCCTTCGCGCTCGGCTCGGCGGCCTTGGCCCGCCGTTCGGGCGCGCGGGGGGCGCGGCGGTCGTCGCGGGACGGCCGGTCATCGCGACCAGCATCACGAGAGGCATCGCGGCTCTTGCGGTCGTCGCGCGGGCCGCGCTCCTCGCGGTGCTCGGGCACGGGCTGCTCGCGACGCTCGGTCTCGCGCGCCGCGTCGCGGCGCTGGCGGTCGTCGCGGCCGCCGTTTGGGTCCTTCTCCATCCTGAACTGCTCGGAGGCGACGCGGGAGCGGATCGCCTTGTGGATCTCCTTCTTAGTGAGCTCTTCCACTTCTTTGCCGTCCGGCGCCTTGGTGATGAAGTCCACCTCTGCGATGGCGAGCAGCTCCTTGATGATCAGGTCGCCGCCCCGGTCGCCGTCGACGAAGACGGTGACGGACTTCTGCCGGCACAGGTCAGCGATGCTCGGCGGCACGTTGGTGCCGTTGATCGCAATCGCGTTCTTGAAGCCGTGCTTGAGCAGGTTGAGGACGTCCGCGCGGCCCTCGACGATGATCACCTCGTCGCTCTCGTCGATCGCCGGCCCCGCGGGCAGCCGCTCGCGGCCGTACTCGGTGATCTCCATCACGCGGACGCTGTACGCGACCTCGTCCGCGAGTTCCTGCGAATCCGGCATGACGCCGTCCATGAGGTTCTTGAGCAGCTCCTTCGCGCGCTCGATGACGAACTTGCGCTTGCTGATCCGGATGTCCTCGATCGAGGTCACTTTGAGCGCGGCGTTGCACGGCCCGATGCGCTGGATGATCTCGAGGGCGGCGCCGACGATGGCGGTTTCCGCCTTGTCGAGGCTGCTCGGGATGATGATCTCGCCCGCGGTCTTGCCGCCTTTCGTGGTGACGTTGACCTCGATGCGGCCGATGCGGCCGGAACGCTGGAGCTCGCGGAGCTCGAGGTCCGCGCCGAGAAGCCCTTCGGTCTGGCCGAAGATGGCGCCGATGACGTCCGGACGGTCGACGACGCCGTCGATGGAGATGGTCGAGTGGACGATGTATTTCGCTGAAATCTGCGCTATTTTTGCCATTGTGGTTCACCTGTCGCTTGAGCAGGTCCGAGAAAACGCGTCATCCCTGCCGTCGGCCTCCGCCGATGGCTCCTTTGTCTTGAGGGCTCTCCTCGTGTCCGGCTTACCGGTGAGGGAAGGCCGCAATGCGAGCCGCTTCCCGAAGGATGCCGTCCGTTGACGGGATGAGTGTGAATGCCTCGTCGCCGAGGCGTCCAAGCGTTTTCCCTGGATGCTTGCTGTCGATTGCCTGAATCGGTTGATTGAATCTGTTGATTATGAATTGCCGCCCGGGACACTAACCCCCACGTTCATCGCTTGGCGTTCGCCGTGCGCTCCCGAAGGTACTCTCGTGCCGGGCTGCGCCGCGCGCTAGTGTCTCCCACTCATCGCTCTCGCGCCGAAACGCCGGCTTGTGGAAGGACCCATACGCGCGGTACTGGGGAACGTCGGAGGAACGCGGGAAGGTATTTAAAGGTTCCGTAGGTATACATAATTATTTTCTATATCGAAATTTTTGTGGAGAAAAGAAGGAGAAAAAGAAAAACGGGACTGCGGACGACATTCAGGCCGCGCGCTGATTCAAACCGCGATAGCCCTTGCCCGGCTCCTCCTGAGGATGGATGCCGTGGATGGCCAACAAGGAGAGCTCCTTGTCGGAGAGACGCATATAGGTCCGAGGCGTATTGGTCGCGACGATGAAGGTGCTGAGGAGCACCTCGAAAGGGGTGGTGTACCTCCCCGAAAGGCCGACCACGACCTCCTTCTCGGCGGCCCGTTTCGCGATTTGCGCCTCGTCCCAGGCCTCTTCCGCCTCCGCGACGTCGCAGCCATCGAGATGGAACGTGATGTCATAATGCGAGCGCAGGTCGTTGACCTCCACGCTGAACTCGCAGCTCTTGCCAGGCAGGCGGGACATGGGAAGGGAAAGGACGGCGCCAGGATAAAAAAGTAACGCTTTATTGTCGAGCGAAAAATACGTCCCGACAGGGCAGCGGCCGCGGTGAAAAAAAGTCGAACAGCACCCCTGGACGGCAGTGCAGCCTCTCCTGCGACCGAACGGGATCCGGTTCCAGGGCCGCGCCAGAAACGGTGGCCGTAGTCGCTTTGCCCCTACGCACGACTGTGCCGTTGCGTCGGGGCGCAAAGGATTTGGAAGATCCGTGCGCCAGAGCGACGGGTCATACGAGTCGATCAGGAGCCGAAGTGACTGAGCAGCAGCTCTGCGCGCGACCGTGAGGCTTCCACCGCGGCCCGGGGCAGCGGCTCTTAGGCGAATCGCTTCGCGCTGCGCCTCGAGACTTCTGGCTGTCGTTCGGAGATGTCGACCGAGTCCAGTGGAATCGCATCCGTTCCCGATGCAGTCTCTTGGAGGCGCAGTCCATTCGCCGAAGAGCCCGGGGCAGCAGAACACTTAAAAGAACGGCGACGCTCCGCGAAGGCATGGAGAAAGCCATGACACAAAAGGAGAATGGGCAGAAACCGATGACGGTGCCGCGCATCGACGCGAGCTATGATTCCTCGAAAGAGTGGCAGGCGGACCCGAAGGGCTATTTCCTCATCAAGGTGTTCTACGACAAGGAGGAGATCGGCATCCGGTTCATGAGCTACGGCCACGAAGCGCTGCTCGACATCTACGGCACGGACGCGGAGTCCATCGTCCAGACCGCCGTCCGGAAAAAGCTGCTCTCCTCGCTGCAGCACGCCGCGTACCTCGGCCACGAGCTCCACAAGGCGGAGGTCGCGCTGAAACGGCGGCTGGCGTTCGTCCAGGACCGGCCGCTCGACTTCTCGAAGAAGGCGGAAGGGAGCGAATCGCAGAACAGGGACGGCTAGTCGATCCGGTTCCGCTCGACGCTGTAGAGATAGACCGCCGTGCCGACGATGACCGCGCCGCCGACGAGGCCGATGAAGAGGAAGAGGAGGTTGCTGCCGGGCGACGCGGCCGCGGTGAGGCCGGGCCCCGCGTCCGCGACGGTGACGGCCATGCCGGTGACGCTGCCGCCGCCCATGCCCGTCGTCGCGGCCTCCATCCCGACGAAGCCGATGGCGAGCGCGACCACGACGAAGACGAAGAACCGCGTGTAGGTCGCCTTGTGCATTGGCCTGCTTAAAGGAATCCTGTTTATAAGATTTACGAGTGGGAGGGCTCTTAGGCAGATTCGCCTTCGGCGGTGTTGCCGGCTGCGACCTGTATCGCTTCGTTCCTTTCTGCATCGTTGAAGCCCCGGATGGGGCATCCCCCTCAACTCTCCGCTTCTTCTTATCGCTACGGGTCGCCCTTTGGCCGGCGACACAGCATTCGCCGAAGAGCCGAGTG
>JACWAN010000009.1 GCA_014874255.1 Candidatus Woesearchaeota archaeon | reverse complement strand
GCTTCGCCTCTGCACGTGACGCCGCGTTGCTTCAGCTCGCGGAAGGAGTGCGAGGGCGAAGCGCGTGTTACGAACGCGCGGCCCGAGCGAAGCGAGGAACGCCCCCGACTTCAGTCGGGGGATGGCCGCGCGCGAGTTTACAGATTCGGGCGTCGCCATATAATGGGTGTTCAGCGAAACTTTTGAATTGCCTTTTTTAGAATAGGGGGTCCGGGGGTCCTAACGGACAGCGTGGCTCCCTTCGCTCGTTCCTTTTTAGCGGCGATTCAACACCTCTCCTGCTTCATCGTCGCGGCCTCGTTGTTCTCAGTCGCTCTCCGAGCTCCTGATCCTCTGGTTCTTCGAACCAGAGTCTCCCTCCGGTCCGAGAAAAGAATTGCGGCTCAGAAGTATGGTCTCACAAAAACGCTCGACCATCTTCGCCGTCGTCAATCGTGTCAAGGCGACGATGAAGCCAAGTCCTGATGTGTTTCCTGAGGCTCTTAGGCACATACTGTTTCTGTTCGTTACCGGCTGCGGCCCGTATCGCTCGTTTGTTTGCTGCACCGTCGACCCCGGATGGGGCAACCCCCCGACCTCTCCGCTTGGGATAGTGCAACGGGTCGCCCTTTGGCCGGTAACGACCCCATTTGCCTAAAAGTGCTTTCCCGATAAACACTTAAAAACTGTCCGCGTTTTCCGTCTCTCCATGCGCTGCAAGCTCTGCACGAAGCCGGCGGTCTACGCTCCCTTGCGGTTCTGCTCGGAGCACTTCCTCGCCTATTATGAGAAGAAGGTGAGGCATTACTTCGAGAGCACGCACGTCAAGGGCGTCAAGGTCCTCGTCGGCGTCTCCGGTGGCAAGGACTCCGGCGCGCTCGCCGACATCCTGATGAGGATCAAGGACGACCTCGGCTTGCGGCTCGGGCTCTTCACGATCGACTTGGGGATCCCTGACTACTCGGTAAAAGGGCTGGAAAAAGTACGGGAACTCGCGGAAAAGGAGAACGTGGAACTCATCGTCGAGAGCCTGAAGGACCACGACAGGATCATCCCGGAGTTCGCCGGTCCGGGACGGAAGCCGTGCGGCCCGTGCGGGACGATCAAACGGTACCTCTTGAACAAGGCCGCTATCGAGCACGGCTATGACTACATCGCCACCGGCCACAACCTGGACGACGAGTTCTACTTCGCGATGCACAACCTGCTCCATCGGAACGTCGACCAATTACGGAGAGGCGCGAAGCTGCTCCCGCCGAGACCCGAACTGAAGCTCGCGGGGAGATTGAAGCCGCTCTACTACCTCACCGAGAAGGAGAACAGGCTCTACTGCCTCCTCAGGAAGATCCCGCACGACGCGGACGAGTGCCCGTTCTCGGTCGACAACCCGCAGCTCGCCTTCAAGGCAGGCATCGGCAGCTCGCTCTCCCGCGAGGAGAAGAAGAACGTCCTCAAGTCCGTGCAGCTCCTCCAGCAGCCCGTGGAAGCGACCGCGACTGGCGAGGAGGCCGGCCTCCTCCATGCCTGCCCTGCCTGCGGCTACCCGACGACGAGCAAGGACGAGTGCGTCTACTGCAAGCTCATGGCGGGGAAACGGTAGGGGGTAAAATCTTCCTTTACTTTGTCTTTAGCGGGGGTGTGCTGCGGAGAAAGCGTTCTCCCTCCGGTCCGAGATGTTGCGATTTTGGCCTTGCATGAATCAGGCCAAAATCTGGTCTTGTTCCAAGGCAGCACACCTGCTCATAAGTGCAGAGTAATAACAAGAAATAGGATGAAAAACCGTTTTACTGGTTGAGGAGGTGGATCGCGCCGTTCACCGCGCGCGTCGCCACGGCCTCGTTCGAGCCGCCCTGCATCAGCGCAGTCTTTACGCGCGCGGGCTCCTGGCCCTTGAAGAGGGCTGCGAGCGCTTTCCGCTCCAGCCGCGTCGCGGCGCTGAGCGCGTTCTGGACGCGGCGCCGCTGCCCGGCAGAGAGCTTCGCCGGCTCGGCGAGGAGCGGCTTCAGCGTCACTTCCTCCTCGGCCTCGTACCGCCGGATCTCGAGCGTCGTCTCGTCGAGGACGCGGATGTTCTTCCGCATCCGTCCGAGCTGGATGATGATGATCGCCAGCGCGACGATGAAGAGCAGCAGCACGACGAAGAGGATCTCCGCCACGGGCAGGTTGATTCCGAACACGAACATGGTACATGCACCTCGCTTGTCTTTTTTTTTTCAGCTAAATCCCATAACCTTGATCGATCAGTCATACACCTTGACCCGGCCGATCGTCCGCGCGTCCGACTCGTTCGCCGTCGGGTGGTAGACGCTCGCCAGGGTGTCGTCGCTCGTCGCTATCTGCTTGCCGCGCTGCCGCAGGACAGCGTCCACGACGACGCCATCGCCCAAGTGCGCCACCGGGTACGTGTACCGGTAGCGGAACTTCGCGTACGGCTTCACCGTGAAGACGCCGAGGTACTGGACGTAATCCGTCATCCGCCCCTCGTTCACGTCGGTCTCCACCTCGAGGTTGTCCTCGGGCTGGCCCTGGCGGTTGTTCACCAGGACGTAGACCTCGGCGTCCGTCTGCCCCTTGTAGTCATCGAGGCTCGGCTTGATCCTGACCGCGAAGTCAGGGATATCGACGGTGGCGTGGACGTCGCCGGTCGCGAGCGTCTTGCCCGCCGACGTCAGGTTGAGGGTGAACTCCTGCTGCGGGTTCAGGTCCTCGCTCACGAGCACCTTGAACGTGACGCGCTTCGCCTCGCCCGGCTTCAGGTCGCCGACCGTCTGCGGGCCGTCGTACTGCCAGTCGCTCGGCATGCCGAGGCTGAGCGTGAGATCCTTGAGGTCATAGTTGCCGTAGTTGCCGACGACGACGCTGTACTCGATGATGCTCAGGATCGGGACGTCGATCGTCGAGCTGTAGCTCAGCACGCTCTCCGTCGTGCAGTTCTCGTCGATTTGGCCGTTGCAGTTGTCGTCGATGCCGTTCCCGCAGACCTCGGGCGCGCCGGGGTGGACGTTCGGGTTGTGGTCGTCGCAGTCGATGCCGAGCCCTTTGCCGATGCAGGCCGCGTCGTACTTGACATAGCCGTCGCCGTCAGCGTCGCAGACCACCGTGCTCACGTTGCCTGCGGTCTTGACGCAGGTGCCGTTGACGAGCGTGTAGCCGTCGGCGCAGCCGCTTCCGCCGCCGCCACCATAATAATAGCCGCCGCCTCCGCCTCCGCCTCCGCCGCCGTTATAGCAGGCGCTCGTCACGACGGTACAGCTCGCGCTGCAGGAGAGCGAGCCGTAGTTGAAGCCGTACGTGCCGCATGTCTGGCCGCCGAAGTCGCTGCCGTCGCACTGCTCGCCCGCCTCGCGGACGCCGTCGCCGCAGACCGCGGTCGGCTGGACGCTGCATTGGCTCGTGTTGAACTGGCAAGTAATCGGGTTGCAGGTGAGGTTGCCGCTGAGGAACGTGTCGAACGCGGTGCAGCCGCTGATGTTTCCCCAGTTGCTGCCGTCGCATTGTTCGCCTGTCTGGATGATGCCGTCGCCGCAGGTTCCGCCGGGCGTTCCGCCGGTGCATTGGGTGACGTTGAATTGGCAGGTGGTGGGGTTGCAGCTCAGGTTGCCGCCGGTGAAATTATCGAACGCGCTGCAGCCGGTGATGTTGCCCCAATTGGCGCCGTCGCACTCCTCGCCCGGCTGGATGGTGCCGTCGCCGCAGCTTGGACCTGGAGGCGGCGCGGTGCAGTTTGTCGTGTCGAAGTGGCAGGTCGCGGGGTTGCAGCTCAGGTTGCCGCCGGTGAAATTATCGAACGCGCTGCAGCCGGTGATGTTGCCCCAGTTGCTGCCGTCGCAGTCTTCGCCCGTGTTGATGGTGCCGTCGCCGCAGGTTCCGTTCGGGGTGCCGCCGGTACAGCTCGTCGTGTCGAAGTGGCAGGTCGTCGGGTTGCAGGTGAGGTTGCCGCCGGTGAAATTGTCGAACGCGGTGCAGCCGGTGATGGGTCCCCAGTTGCTGCCGTCGCACTCCTCGCCCGGCTGGATGACACCGTCACCGCACGTCGGCGGGACCTGGCATTGCGGGTCTTGTCCGTCGATGAGTCCGTCGCAGTTGTCGTCCACGCCGTTGGTGCAGTTCTCCTGCGCTCCCGGGTTGATGGATGCGTTGTCGTCGTTGCAGTCGACGGGGCCGCACGCTCCCCCGGTCGCGTTGTACCCGTCATGGTCGTTGTCCACGCAGACCGGTCCGACGGTGCACGCGCTCGTGTTGAAGAGGCAGGTGGCCGGGCTGCAGCTCAGCCCGCCGCCGATGAAATCGTCGAATGCGGTGCAGCCGCTGATGTTTCCCCAGTTGCTGCCGTCGCATTGCTCTCCTTGGTTGATGGTGCCGTCGCCGCAGGTTCCGCCGGGCGTTCCGCCGGTGCATTGGGTGACGTTGAATTGGCAGGTGGTGGGGTTGCAGGTGAGGTTGCCGCCCGTGTAATTGTCGAATGCGGTGCAGCCGGTGATTGGTCCCCAGTTGCTGCCGTCGCATTGTTCGCCCGGCTGGATGACACCGTCACCGCAGTCCGCTTGCGGTTGCGGGAGGCATTCGCCGGCGGCGCAGCCGTACGGGCACGTGTAGTTCACGAGGCCGACGGTGTTGTTGGCGGTGCAGTAGCCTTCCGTCAGGATGGTGCCGTTGACGCAGGCATCGTCGTGGCTGGTGCAGGTGCCGTTCGTGAGCGGGCACGAGGTCGTCTCGCCCCAGACCGG
>JACWAN010000077.1 GCA_014874255.1 Candidatus Woesearchaeota archaeon | reverse complement strand
TCCCCGTAGGGGGCAACCCCCCCCCCCACTCGACCCTCGCTTGTTTGTTAGCTACGGTTCGACTGGAGGATAGTAACCTACATTTTCATCGCGGCCGCTCCTATGAGGGCGAACAGAGAGGGAAAGGACGGACACAGCGACGGCTAACGCACCGAAATCGACGGGGAATCAGGCATGGCGGAGAAGTCCGAGCGGACCGTACAGTCCCAAGGCCGCGACGCCCGAAGAAAGCCCCCTAGAAGCTGCCGGCGGCGGCGTAGACCGTCGCGAGGAGCGTCGAATGGCTCAGCACGAGCGTCTCGACGATCGCGCCCACGATGAAAAGGAGGATTGCGAGCAGGAAGAGGTAGTAGTTGTACTGGAACACCTCCTTGTGGTGCGGGTCGTCGAAGACGTACGCGAGGAAATGGAGCATGAAGAGGATGGTCGCGATGTCGAGGAGCTGCGCGACGAGCGGCAGCGCCGCGAAGAAGACCTTGTAGAGCGAGTGCAGCACGATGAACCCGACGCCGGCCCCGATGAAGTAATAGACGAACTTGTCCATCGCCGCGCGCTTCGAGACGATGTCGTCGCTCAGCACCCCGCCCGCGACCGCGGCCAGGACGTACGCGCCGCCCTCGAGCAGGACGTGCGGCAGCGTAATCGCGACGATGATCAGCAGGTTGGCCCAGGCGCCGTACGCGCCCCCATTCACCGCAGCCTCCAGGGCGCGGAACCCGAAGATTGTGCCCCAGGACGAGGCGTTCCACGCGATGAAGAAGAGCGCGCCGTCCCCGGCGATGAGCGCGACGAGGAAGCAGGCGAGCAGCACCCACCAGTTGTTCAGGAAGATGGAGAGGAACGTGCTGCCCGAGAAGAACGAGCCGCCGCGCAGGTTCAGCTCAAGGGCGAGCTGCTCCCGGAAGACCGAGCCGACCTCGACACCGAACTGCGGCAATAAGAACGTATAGAGCATGTACGTGAGGTAGACCCCGAGGAAGAGGACGCCGTACACCTTGAGCGCTTCCTGGTTATCCATATAGAAGCGGCGGATGCTGAACGAGCGCTCCTTGATCTCCTTCCGCTCCTCCTTCTCGAGGAGCTTCTCCAGGTAGGGCATGAGGAGCAGCGAGGCGAAGATGACGCTCACGATGCCGGAGTTCGCGGCGAAGAGGAGGCGGGCGACGACGATGCTCACCGTGCTGTACACGACGGCGAGGATGAACGCGTACCGCAGCTTCCGCTCCAGCCAGTCTTCCGGGAAGAGGTGCTCGAGGACCACTACGACGGAACCACGGCCGCGACTATTTAAATGTTTATGAGCACTGCGTGATAGGACGCAGCCAAAACGTTTTTATAGGGGAATCGTCGGAAGAATGTCTAACCTTATTGGAGGCGAACACGATGGTTGACGGATACTGCATGAAATGCAAGGGAAAGAAGGTCATGAAGAACGCGAAGGCGACGAAGATGAAGAACGGCCGCGACGCGATTAAGGGCACGTGCCCGGACTGCGGCACCGGCATGTTCAAGATCGGCAAGATGTAAATATTTTTTTCATACTTTTCCGTAACATATTTCCAATTTCTAAGAACCTATCTCGAACGGAAGGTGTGCTGCCTTGAAATCTTTCCCGGGCGCGAACATGGCGTGAGCCATGATCGTGAGCGCCCGATCCGTTCTCGGACCGGAGGGAGAACAAATGCTTCGCAGCACACCTACCAGGATAGGCTCTAAATAGATTACTGGAAGCGAAAGAAACGAAGGAAAGAACTGAGCCCGGGAGGATTCGAACCCCCGATCTTCCGGTCCGAAGCCGGACGCTCTATCCAAGCTAAGCTACGGGCCCAGAGCGACTGGTGACGGAAGAAACGACGGGACTTTTAAAAGTGACGGTGCGCGCGGTCGCGATGAAAGTCTCACGAACGCACCCCGACGGCTACCGCTCCTGGCGCTGCTCTGGAACCGAGTCTAGTTCAATCGCGGAGAGACTGCAGTGCCGTCTAGGGGGTGCTGCTCGACTTTTTCATCGCGGCCGGCACGCGCCGCCACAGCCAGCAGTCACTTCGTTCCTGCCCGTCCTCGTATGGTTCCGAACCTGAGAGGAACCTCGGAGCGGAGCGACGATGACTCGGACATGCTCCGCTCTCCGCTTGTTGTTCGGAATGCGGCACCTCCCCGAGGGGGCAAGTCCCCCTCCGCAACCGCTTTTTCCCCTGCCGCAGCGCTGCGCCTGAGGACGGTGGCGGCGCAAAGAAGGAACGGAACGAAGAACCTGCACTACATCTTCTCGAGGACAATCTCGATGGTTGAGACGCGGACGAGCTTGCCTTCCTTGTTGGTGAACTCTTCGGAGTCGAACTCGACGTTCTTCAGCTTCACCTGGCCGAGGAGGAACCGTTTCCTCGCCACTTCGACGACGTCCACCGCCCGTGAGATGAACTTGCCCCTGGCCTTGACGATGACCTCCGGGGCCTCTTTCGTGGTGAACTGGATGACGACAGAAGTGACGTAGTTCATGAACGGCTTGTTGCCGATGAAGATCGTGTTGTCCCTGACGATGACGTCGCCGTAGTCCTCGTGGTCCTCGTCCATGGTCACCACCCCTCGCCCGCGGGCGCCCCGGGACCGGATCGGCTTCACTCGTGCAGCTTGGCCTTCTTGGTAAGGTAGCCGGCAAGGATGTTCCTGATCTTCTTGCTCCGCACTTCCGCGAGCTGCGGCAGGACTTCCTTGTTCTTGTTGAAGTCCTTCGAGAACTTGTCGCCGTGCTTCGCGTAGAGCTCGTTGCCAGCGCTCTTCACCGGTTTGGTCTTAATCCGTCCCATAGTCATTACTCACAATACTGATAATTCGTGTGAGGATAGGGGAGCGGTTTATAAAGCTTATGGGTCATCTCAAGAGGGCCGTCACGACGGAGAAGAGGATTTAAAAACCGGCCGGCCGTCCTGGAGAGCGATGGCGGGCAAAGGAAGAAATGAGGGGGAGGAGAAGAAAGAAGGCCAGAGAGAAGGCCGGAAAGACTGCCGGGCCGCGGTCCACGTCTCGTTCGCGATCGTAGCAGTACTCGCAATAATCAGCGTCCTCGTCGCCCTGACCCGCGGCGGGGCCTCGTTCTCCGGCCTCGCCATCGATGCAGCGATGGTGACGCTCTTCTGGTGGCTCGCCGCGCGCTCGCGACCGTCCGCAGGAGCGATCGTCACGAGCCAGATCGTCATCCTCCTGAGCGTCGCGGCCACGGTCTTCGGCTTCTGGGGCTGGAGCCTGGCGGGCGTGACGTTCGACACGTACGAGCATCTCCTGGCCGCGTTCGCCGCGACGTTACTCCTGGCGGCGTACCTCGAGGAGCGGCTGCACGACCGGAAGAGAGCGATCCTCTACGCGGCCGGCGTCGTCTTCCTCCTCGGGCTGGGCGTCGAGGTCGCAGAATTCGTGGACGGCCTCCTGAAAGGGTCGCTGCAAGGCGACCTCCCCGCGACGTGCTTCCGCTCGTTCTGCAACTACTGGCAGGACACTGCGAAGGACCTGCTCGACGACGCGCTCGGCGCCGCCTTCGTCGTCGTGGCGCTGTTTGAGAGACGGAGATAAGGACGCTCACAGTATTTGTTTAGCATCTTCGAAATCCCTGACGTTATCCCGTGAGCACGGCGTCCCCGGATGTCTCCGAGTCATACAAGGAGACTCGGAGCGTCAACGACGATGGGGCAACCCCCCGCACGCGCAGGCTGCAATGCTCGCAGGGATTTCGACCTAGGGATGCTAAACAAATAAGAATCGGATAGTTCTATCGCTTCTTCCGCGGTTTCCGTTTCTTGGCGTCCTTCCCCGGCGTTTTCCCGAGGGTCTTGGGCTCCTTCGCCGGCGGCTGTTCGACGATGGCGCGGACCGTGACGATGCGGTGCTGCGCGACCTTCTCCATGAGGAGGCGCAGGTTGCCGACGCGCAGCTCCTCGCCCGGCTTCGGGATCCGGCCGAACCGGTCCATGAGGAAGCCGGCCAGGGTGTCGTAGTCCTCCTCTTCCGGGATGGTGAACTTGAGCCGCTCGTTCAGATCGGCGATGAGCGTCTTGCCCGAGATCAGGTAGGTCTGGCCGTCCAGCTTCTGCACCTCCGCGAGCTCGGAGACGTCGTTCTCGTCGTAGATCTCGCCGACGAGCTCCTCGAGGATGTCCTCGATGGTGATGATGCCGATGAAGAGGCCGTGCTCGTCCACGACGACGCCCATCGCCGCTTTCCGGCGCTGGAACTCGCGGAGCAGGGCGTCCAGCTTCTTGTTCTCCGGGACGAAGAGGACGGGCTGCATCACCTGCTCGAGCGTCACCGCGGTCTTGCCCTCCTTGAGCGCCAGGAGCAGCTCCTTCACGATCACGACGCCGCGCATCTGGTCCATCCGCGTGTCGAAGACCGGCACCCGGGAATACCCTTCGGCGATGATGGTGTCGATCGCCTCGGAGACCTTCTGGTGCATCTCGAGGCAGAAGACGTCCAGGCGAGGCGTCATCGCCTCGTCTACGGAGCGGTCGTCGAGCTTCAGGACGTTCTGGATCATCTCCCGCTCGCGGCTCTTGAGATGGCCGTCGTGCTCGCTCGCCTGGAGGACCTCGCGGACCTCCTCCTCGGTGACGGTCTCCCGTTCCGGCTCGCCGAAGAGCCGGGTGAAGACCCTGGCGGCGCGGTCGACGAGGAAGATGACCGGCGTGAGGAGCCATTGGAGCGCGTAGAGCGGCGGCGCGAAGACGAGCGAGATCGTGGAGGCGTGGCTGACGCCCAGGGATTTCGGGATGATCTCGCTGAAGAAGAGGACGAAGAGCGTGGTGACGCCGGTCGCGATGCCGACGCCCGCGTTCCCGAAATAGCCGATCGCCATCGCGGTGGCGAGCGCGGCCGCGCCGATGTTGGCGAGGTTGTTCCCGATGAGGATCATCTCGAGGAGCTTGTGTGGGTCTTCCTTGAGCCTGGCGAGGAGCTGCGCGTTCCGCCGCTTCTGGCGGAGCAGTCGCTTGAGGCGGAGGTTCGAGACGCTGAGGAGGGCGCTCTCCGCGCAGGAGAAGAAGGCGGAGAGGAGCAGCAGGAAGATGAAGAGGATGATCTGTTCAAGCATCGCCGATCCGCGTCCACGCCGCCGGAGTGGCGGATTCCGGGAAGGGCGGCCCGGCTCTTTTTATAGTTTTAGGTGGGTAGTTTTAGGTGGGCCGAAAAGCTCATTTAAAAGCCGGGGGCGGTTTGTCGTCGGAGAATCCGACCCTCATCTCGAGGGAGGGAGCATACTGGCGTTCTATTCCTGTGACTGGCAAAGGCCTCGCCTGTTCGGGCGGCGACGTGCAGCCGCACATCGTGTGGAGCGCGATGTAACCGATCACCGCTGCCGCGAGGTAGCCGCTCTTGTGCTTCCAGAGCTCGCCGTTCGCGATGTTGGTCTGGTAGAACCGCTTGACATACGGGAGGTAGGTCGACATGAGTATCAGGGAGACGATGGTGATCGGCTTCATCTCCCCAAGATATAGATGTGAAGAGATTAAAGAGCCTTTCCGAGAAAAAAGCGGAAGGATTCCGGGAATGAACGGAAGATTTCCTGAAAAGAGATCATCGCCACGGCCTAGTTGATCTCAGTCGCTCTCCGAGCTCCTGATCTTCTGCTTCTTCGAAGCCGAGTCTCAGTCACTCTCGTTCGGTCGTTCGCGTTCCTGACCCGCTCGTCTGACTCGTGGTTCCGGGGTTCCGCCTCTCTGAAGCAACGAGTTCGAGGAACGCGTTGCTCCCGCGTTCTGTGGAACGCCAGGGAGCCGGGACCTCCCATCCGGTCCGAGGTCCAGTCGATGCAAAGACGTAGTCGTGCGCAGGAGCGCTAGTGATTGCGGCTCGCGAGTATGGTCTCGCGCTTGCTCGTCCATGTGTTCGGGAACGACGAGCTTGCAAGTCGGTCAGGAGCGAGAGCGGCTGAACCGGACACGACGAACGGTTCCGGACCCGTTCCAGAACCCGGGAATGAAATGACCACGAAGCGAGTATATTC
>JACWAN010000076.1 GCA_014874255.1 Candidatus Woesearchaeota archaeon | reverse complement strand
CATCGGACTGGACTCGGAGAAGAAGCGATTCCGGAAGAGGAGACCGCCGGGGTGCGACAGGAGACTTTCATCGCAGCCCCAGGAACAGCAACCTATAAAAAGGGATGCTCCGGCCTCGTTCTCCATGAAGCTCCTCATCATCGGGCCGCAGGCGAGCGGCAAGGGGACCCAGGCGGACCTCATCGCGAAGCGGCTCAACATCCCCCATCTCTCGAGCGGCGACATGCTCCGCGAAGAGAAGCGCTCGGGCAGCGAGCTCGGGAAGAAGATCGCGTCCATCATCGACAAGGGCGAGCTCGTCCCGGACGAGCTGATCTGGCACATGATCAACCACCATCTCAAGCAGCACCCGGAGGGGTGGATCCTCGACGGGTTCCCGCGCCGGCTCGACCAGGCGAAGCTCCTCGACAGGCACGAGCCGCCCGAGAAGGTGCTGCTCCTCGAGGTGCCGGACGCGGTCGGCATCGAGCGGATCGCTGGCAGGCGGATCTGCGAGACGTGCGGCAAGGACTACCATATCAAGTACAAGCCGTCCAAGGAGGACGGCGTCTGCGACGCTGACGGCGGCCGCCTCATCCAACGCACCGACGACTACCCGGAGGCGGTGGCGAAGCGGCTGGCGGACTACCACAAGCAGACCGAGCCGCTCATCCACCACTACGAGCGCAAGGTCGTCCGGATCGACGGGAACAAGGGCATCGAGGAAGTCTGGAAGGACATCCAGCGCCGGCTCAGCAACTAGCTTTTTATCCTTCTCCCGCTTCCCGGGGCGGATGGACCTCACCTACCTCGACGACCTCTGGGCGTTCCTCGGACGGCACGACGCTCTTGATCGCCAGCCGCGAGGGGTGGAAGAGATCGCGCAGGGATATCTCTATCTGGCGGGCATCAAGATACGATACAAAAGAACTCCGGGAAACGTTATGGAAGCATACCGCATCTCCTCGGACAAGAATGCCCTGCTCGAGAACCTGAAGCTGGCCGCGGAGAGGAACGCGAAGGAAGCGGAATTCTGCCTCCATTGCATCGTCGCGAACGCGTACTTCAGCGGAGGGTACGAAGACATCTTCGGCCACAAACCGACGTCCGTGGACGGGGAGATCGGACGCGCGTTGGCGAGGGACATCTGGCAGCAGACGCGGGGGCAGCAGACGCGGGAGCGGACGCAATAAACGGGGCTAGCGCTCCACGATGCACTCCACGAGGCTGGCAAATCCCTCAAGCGTCTTCGGCGGCGACGCGACAGTCTTCCTCACGAGAGAGTCGGCGATGTCATCGGCCAGTATGCAACGATACCGCCCTTCCGCTTCGGCCCGGCGATACTGTTCGAGGAACGCGGGATCCGTGTCGAAGAATACGGCCGGAGACCGGAAACGGAACCGGGGCGGGCTCATTGATCGGCCGATCGGTCCGACCGCGAAGGCGTCGGGAACATACAGGAGCGAAGGAGGGTACTCGATTCTATTCATCGCCTGGATGATGCGGTATTCGGGCATCGGCAAGGAGAGAAGGGCGCCAAATGAATAACTATCGCCCCATGATGGCCTTGACGACGATGGTGGCGTAGCTCCCGCGCGGCAGCGCGAAGGAAATTGTGGTTTTCTTCTTTCCCGGGAAGAGGTCGTCGTCGGCGAACGCGGAGGCGGAGAACTCCTTGACGGCGATGAGCGCGTCGCGGCTCCCGCCCTCGAGCGACAGGTTCGGCAGCTGCCGGATGACGAAGTCGCGCGGCGTCAGCCCCTCTTGCTCGAGTATCCGTTGAATCAAATAATCACGCCCCGTATTTGTATTTTTATCAGTTCCGTTATCATTAATAAACCCGAAACCCGGGATCGGTATCGACGCGTTCCGGACCGTCTCGCCACGCACAGGAAAAAGGAATCCTCCTTGAGAATAGGGAACGGAGGAGATCTTCTTCGCAGTCGTACGGACGTATTCCGCGAGGGCGCGGTTCCAGAGAAGCGATTGGAACGAGTGCAGATACATCCTGAGCAGCTGGCGCGGCAGGCGGAGGAGCGCGCCGACCGCGTCGCCGGGATGCTCGTCCTCGTACTCTGAGATGAGCGCGGCCTCGCGCGGCGTCGACGATTTGATCAGGGCGAGCGCGTCCGCGAACCGCTTGCGGAGCAGCGTCTCGCCGATGGCCGCGTTCCCGGTGCCGAACCGCTGTTCGTCGAAATAATTAGGGATTGACGCGGGAAGGGAGAGATCCTCATCCCCGTCGAGATTACGGACCGTGATGGTGAACCGGTTGCCTTCGAGCGCGCCGAGGCCGAGCGGCTCGTCGAGATGGCCGAGCGGCTCGACGGCGAGGTCGCCGAAAGCGACGGCCGCGAGCCGTTCCGTCGTGACGTCGCGCAGCGAGAAGCGCTGTGTGGTGAGGGCGTTCCGGTCCTTCGCGCCGGCGTAGCCGATGTCCTTGCGCGGGATGCGGAGGCCGCGGCCGAGGAGCTGCGCCGTCTCCTCGGTGTTCCGCAAGCGTTTCGTCACCTTGACGATGAGGAATCGACCGCGTTCCTTGAAGTCCGTGCCGCCGATCTCCTCGACGACGAAGTCCTCGGGCACGTGCTTGACGATGTACATCGACAGGAGGAAGCACAGCCCATTTATAAAAAGTAATCTTAATAAACGGCAGGGAACTCTCGACGATAAAGCAGTGCGCCAGTAGTTCCGAGGTCTCCGAGGAAGTACTGCGCAAAACGCAGTTTTGCGCCGGTAGCTCAGCTTGGATAGAGCGACAGGCATGAAATGCCCGCTAAAGCCTCCTAAGCTGTAGGTCGGGGGTTCAAATCCTCCTCGGCGCGTCCCGCTCACCACGATGACGACTATTTCATCGAGGCTCCGGCCTGGAAGAGAGTTAGCAGAGGGGTGAGCGGGTCTCTTCTCCTCGACGCGATGGAATGAGGAGCGGGCAATGAGCGAGAGGACAAAGATTAATAAATCGCTACGGGCAGCGAGCAGGCCATGAAGCGAGCCGAGGAGCCGCGAGGAAGCACGGCGGCCGCGCCGGCGGTCGGCCGCGACACGCTCATCGTCACCGGGATCGCGAGCAGCATCCTCATCGGCCTCGCGGTGTCGACGGTAATCCTCTGGAACGTCGGCATCGGCGGAGTGCTCGAGACGCTCCGCCACGCGGGCTGGGCAGTCATCCTCGCGTACCTGACGGTCTCGGTCCTCATCTCGGTCGTCCTGACCTTCAAGTGGCGGGTCGTCCTCGACGCCTACGGCGTGAGGCTGCCGTTCTACACTATCTTCATCTACCGGCTCATCGGGTTCGCGGTCAGCTACGTCACGCCGACGGCGCACGTAGGCGGCGAACCGGTACGGGCGATGCTGCTCAACAAGCAGGGCATCCCGATGAAGGTCGGGTTCAGCAGCGCCATCGTCGACCGGAGCCTCGAGGTGATCTTCAACATCCTGATGTTCTTCCTGGGGGCGCTCATCATCCTCAACTTCGTGGGGTTCCCCCTCGGGGCGAGGATTGCCATCTTCGCGCTCAGCCTCGTCGCCATCACCGTCGTCGGGCTCTTCATCTGGGGCGTCCTGAGCAAGAAACGGTTCATCTCCTCGACGCTGAAGCTGTTCCGCGTCGACAGGCGGAAGAGCTGGCCCGCGATCGAGAACTGGGCGCGCGAGATCGAGATCCTCATCGGCTACTTCTATGCAAAGAAGCGACGCCATTTCCGGATCGCGGTGATGCTCAACGCGCTCCTCTGGGTCCTGATGATGCTCGAGTACAAGTTCGCGCTCCTCATCCTCGGCTACGACACGAGCGTCTTCGGCGCGTTCCTCTTCCTGACGGGCGTGGCGATCGCGTACAGCATCCCCATCCCTGCCGGCTTCGGCGTCCTGGAGATCGGCCAGGTGAGCGCGGGCGCGCTGCTCGGCATCCCCGCGGCGGTGGGCGTCGCGATGGCGTTCATCATTCGCGCGCGCGACTTCCTCTGGACGGTGATTGGGCTGCTGCTCCTCGCCGCGTTCCACTACAACGTGCTCCACCTCTTCGAGCGGAGCCAGGCGATGGCGCGCAAGTACAACTTCGAGACGATCCGGTTCGAGCTCGCGGACGAGCTCGGAGGACGGGGCTGAGCCGATGAGGATGGCGCACGTCCGCGAAGGCCTGCGCATCTTCGGCCACGCGCTCTCAGCGAGGCTGCGCGGCCCGGCACGGTACGACGGGGATGCCGCCGCCGTCTGCCGCGCAATCGTGGAACGGTGCTGGGACGGGCGGTTGGGAGCGTTCGTCGCGTCACCGAACAACTACTCGGTCTTCTATGCGCGCGACTTCGGCATGTGCGTGGACGCGTTGCTCGCGCTCGGCCATGAAGACAGGGTGAGGAAGACGTTGGCGTGGGCGCTCGCGCAGTATGAGAAGCACGGCCGCATCGCGCTGGTCGTCGGCCGCGACGGCCGGCCGTTCAACTTCCCGGACGTGGAGTGCCCGGACGGGTACGCGTTCCTCCTCCACAGCCTCGCGACGCTCGGCGACGAGGCGCTCGTCACGAAACACCGGGCGTTCCTCGAGCGGGAGCTGGCACGGTTCTGCGCAGCCGTAGTCGACCCGGCGACGGGCCTTGCCCGGCGCGAGCTCCATCTCGGCGGGATGCGGGACTACGCGATCAGGGATTCCTCTTGTTATGACAACACGATGCTCGCCGCGATCAGGAAGGAGGCGGACGTCCTCGGCCTCGCGCATCCGCTCGGAGCGTATGACTATCCCGCGCTCCTGCTCAGCCATTTCTGGACCGGCACGCACTTCAGGGACGATCTCGCGAACGGCGAGATGACGGGCGATGCGAACGTCGCGCCGCTCTGGTTCCGCGTCTTCCCTCCGCGGGAGGAGAAGGAGCTCTTCCGGAAGGTCTCGAAGCGGTTCGTGGAGCTCGGGCTCGATCAGCCAGCAGTCCTCCGGTACGAGTCGCACCGGAACGCGAGCGTGAAGATGTCCTGGCTCGATCTCTTGGCGGGCGGCTGGGAGCGCGACACCGTCTGGATGCACCTCGGCGACATGTACCTCCAGGTCGCGGCGCGGCACGACCGGAAGCTGGCGCGCAAGCTGCTCGCCGCGCACACCGCGATCATCGAGCGCGAGCATCATTACCCGGAGGTGCTGCGCCCCGACGGGACGCCGTTCCGCTCGCTCTTCTTCCGCGCCGACGACTCGATGCTCTGGGCGGCGGACTACCTCGCGCTGCGGGAAGAGCTGAAAATAAAGAAGAAACGATAAGAAGCGCAAAAATAAACAAATTAAAGAAAAAGAATGTGGGAATTGACGGACATCATCGTTGCGGCCTAACAGTTCTCCCTCCGGTCCGAGACACAGTCACTAAAATTCCTGTGCCCTGAAGGGAATCGTCGGCGGCTCAGGATTATCGCGTCACTCTTGCTCCGCGATCTTCGCCGCCGTCAATCGTGCCAAGGCAACGATGATGTTGATTGTTGTAAGAAAGCAGCATGTTCACTCCGGGCGCTTGAGCCGTTCCAGGATCCTGCGCGAGGCGCGTGCGGGGAAGGTGATCCCTTTCTTGAGACCGCCCGCGACGCCGTTGCTGATCTTGTTCCTGACGAGGACCTGGGCGTCGATGACGCGCTCGTGCGGCCTGAGTTCTTTTCCGACGACGGACGCCTCGCCTTTCCGGATCGCGACGAGGTGCTCTTCCACGCTGGCAGCGTGGGTGACGGTGACGCCGCAGCCCATCCGTCGGAGGAGGTGGCCGTCGCTGCCGCCGGCGATGCCCTTGCCGAGCTGGACCGCCCAGCCGAGCGCGGAGAGGTTGGCGCGGCGCGTCACGGTCTGGTTGAACGCCTCGATCGTGTCGACCTTGGCGAGGAGGTCGGCGCGCCGCTTGCTCGAGAGGTAGTTGTAGCTCCTCCGCGGCTGCGGCGCGAACGGGTGCGGGAGGTGGATGACGCACTCCTCGTCCTCGAGCATGTCGAGCAGGTCCGCCATCCGGATGCGCATCCGATTGCTGCGGAGCGCGTTCTTCTCCTTGAGGAAGGGCGCGAGCCGCTTGTTATAGAACTCTTCGAGCTGGCGCGCGTCGTAGAAGTACGGGATGACCTCCTTGCCCTCGCGCGTGCAGATCTCGATCGAGGGGATGATGGGCGCGTCCTTGTACTTCAGCGCCTCCAGGACGCCGCCGATCTTGTTGTGGTCGGTGATGGCGACGTGGATGCCGAGCCGGCGCGCCTTCATGACGACGTCCTTCACCGGGGTGCGGCAGTCGTGGCTGTGCGCCGTATGGAAGTGCATGTCCGCGACGAACCCCTGGGAACGGAGCGCCTTGAGGTCGGGCGGGGAGTAGTCCACCGTGAACATGCCGCCTTGCCGGGCGGAGCGGTTTAAATGGTTTTGCTCGGGAGAATGGAGCGGAAGACACGCCCTGCGACGGGCGGACGGTCACCGGCCAAAGGGCGACCCGTAGCGAGGAACAAAGCCGAGGAGGGGAGGGGGTTGTCCCTTACGGGGATCTCCGGTGACGCGAAGAACACAGCGATACGGGTCGCAGCCGGTGACCGCGCGGAGCGGCCCGTCGCAGGGCGCGGCGATGACGTCAACGATGTCGCAGGACGGGGCCGCGATGAAAGTCTCACGAACGCACCCCGACGGCTACCGCTCCTGGCGCTGCTCTGGAACCGAGTCTCGTTCAATCGCGGAGAGACTGCAGTGCCGTCTAGGGGGTGCTGCTCGACTTTTTCATCGCGGCCCCGT
>JACWAN010000075.1 GCA_014874255.1 Candidatus Woesearchaeota archaeon | reverse complement strand
CAGCACCCCCTTGGCGGTTCTGCGATCTTCACAACCGTCGGACTGGACTCGGAGAAGAAGCGATTCCGGAAGAGGAGACCGCCGGGGTGCGACAGGAGACTTTCATCGCAGCCCCTGCCAACGCAACCTTTAAAAGAATCCTTGTTTCCGGTATTCCCATGTTCGACGCGAAGTTCGTGCGGGAGCACGCGGACGGGATACGGGCGACGGTCGCGCGGCAGAAGAAACCCGCGCTCCTCAAGGAGCTCGATGCTTTCCTCGCGCATGACGAGGAGTGGCGCCGGCTGAAAGGGGAAGTCGACAGGCTCCGCAGCGAGCGCAACCGGCTGAGCGAGCAGGTCAACGCCACGAAGAAGGCGGGCGGCGACATCAAGCCGATCATCGCCCAGGTCAAGGCAATCCCCGACAAGATCAAGAAGGCCGAGGAGACCCTCGCCGCGCTCGAGGAGAAAGAGCTCAAGCCCCGCCTCCGGAAGCTGCCGAACATCATGCACGAATCAGTTCCCTATGGGAAGGACGATTCCGAGAATCCCGAAGTGAAACGCTGGGGCGAACCCAGGAAATTCACGTTCCCCGTCAAGAACCACGTCGAGCTCTGCGAGCAGAACGGCTGGGCCGACTTCGAGGCCAGCGCGAAGACGACGGGCAACGGGTTCTACTTCCTCAAGGGCGACTTGGCGCTGCTCAACCAGGCGCTGATTCGGTTCGCCGTCGACACGCTCGTCAAGAAAGGGTACCGCTACATCGAGCCGCCCCTCATGGTGCGGCAGCCAGTCCTCGAGGCGGCGATGGACATGGACGCGATCAGGCAGTCCATCTACGAAGTCAAAGGCGAAGCCGGCGCGGACCAGTCGACGGAGAACCGGCTCTGCCTCATCGGGACGGCGGAGCACGCAATCCTCGGTATGCATGCCGGCGACACCCTCAAGGAAGAGGACCTTCCGAGACGGTACGTCGGCTACTCGATGTGCTTCCGCCAGGAGATCGGCAGCCACGGCATCAACGAGAAAGGGCTCTGGCGCACCCACCAGTTCAATAAGGTGGAGCAGTTCATCTACTGCCTCCCCGAACAATCGTGGGACGCGTACGACGAGCTCATGAAGAACGGCGAGGAACTGCTCCGAGGACTGAAACTGCCCTATCGTATCGTGGAGATCTGCACCGGCGACCTCGCCGCCTGGAAGGCGCGCTCGCACGACTTCGAAGTGTATCGTCCGACGACGGAAGGGTACGGCGAGGTCATGTCCTTGTCGAACTGCACGACGTACCAGGCCACCGACCTGGACATCCGCTTCGTCCGGAAGAGCGGCGAACGGGGAGTAGTCCACACGCTCAACAACACCGCCCTCGCGACGAGCAGGGTCATGGTCGCCATCCTCGAGAACAACCAGGAGAAGGACGGCACCGTCACGATCCCGGAAGCGCTCCGGCCGTACATGGGTGGGAAGAAGATGCTCGGGAAGCCGTGAAGATGAACGCCGACGACCTCCCCGTGAAGGACCATCTCGCCAAGGACATCCTCGACGTCTGCGCGTACTGCGGCACCCCGTTCCAGAAGGACGAGGTCGTCATCGAGCGCATGATCCACGGCCGGAAGTGGCGGTTCTGCTCCGAGACGTGCCTCCGCGACTTCGAGGACGCGGTCCAGTTCCAGGACGAGGACAAGGACGGCTACGAACCTGGCGTCTACCCGGGAGAGAAGGACGACTAGTATTCCCTCTCATCGTCGCGGCCTAACTATTCTCACTCGCTCTCCGAATTCCTAATCCTCCAGTTCTTCGAACCGGAGTCTCAGTCACTCTCGTTCGGTCGCTCGCGCTCCTGACCTGCTCGTCTGGCTCGCGGGTCCTGGGTTCCGCCTCTCTGGAGCAACGAGTTCGAGGAACGCGTGCTCCCGCGTTCTGTGGAACGCCCGGGAGCCGGAACCTCCCTCCGGTCTGAGAACTGGTCGGCGGCTCGCGTACCCTACGGCCTCACTCACGCCGCTTCGCGTCGTTCCTAATCCCTGTGTTCTGAGAACACGAGTCTCGCAAAAACGCTCGCCCATGCTCGCCGCCGGGTCTTGTGCCAAGGCGACGATGAGAACGGCAGGACGTGGTGATGCGGAGGAATGTTCAGGTCCGTCTCTTTTTCCCTTCCTTCACCTGCTTCTCGACGAGGATGTCGCTCTCCGGGTCCTCGAAGTGCTCGTCGAGGAATTCGTCGAACGACTCGCCGACCTTCTTCTTCTCGCGCTCCTTGAACATCATCGGGGAGAGGGAGAACTGATACTAATAATTACCCATGAAGAAGATTTTTAAATCAAAAACGTGGAAGACGGGGAAAAAGAGGCGGACAATGGTCACAATACCCGGATGGGCGTATGCAGGCGTCGGCATCGCCGTCGCCGCGTACGCGAAGTTCATCTCCGCGCGGAAGCCGAGCACCGCGCTGACGATCTTCTTCTGGATCGGCCTCTTCCTCCTCACCATCGGCGTCTTCAAGATGGCGATGGCCTTCATCGCGGGGAAGAAGGAACCGGACGAAGAGCGACGGCCGACGGGCAGCAGGAATTCCGCCGACCGGCCGTCCTGGGCGAACGACTATGTCGTCTGCCCGCGGTGCAACGCGAAGCTCAACCCCCGGTCGCGCTACTGCAACTGGTGCGGCACGAAGCAGTGAGTACGCGTTCATTTATCCCGTACCATGCGATAATTCAGGAATCTCCGGCCGCCAGATTCGAATTCGCTCGGATGGGACTCTTCGATCCGAAATATGGGCGGGATATATCGCTCGAACTCTCCTTCCCTGAAATAGAGGAACCAACGCTCCGTGCCGGGACGGTCATGGTATCGTTCCCATCGTTCGCCCTCGCCTTCCCGCACAGCGACGAAGAGCGGCGCGCCGTCCTTCAACAGCACCGCGAACCGCTCGAGGACCGGTCGTATCCGTCCTTTCTCCTCGAGATGGATGAGCGCGGTGTGACACCAGATGCCGTCGAAAGCGGCTGCCTCGAGGCGGAGGTCCTCGAGGTCCATCAGCTGGGCGTCCAGTCCCTTCGCGCGGAACTGGGCGACCATCTCCTGATTGAGGTCTATCGGGATGACCCGATAATCCCGTTCCATGAAGTAGGACGCAGACACGCCAGTGCCGCAGCCCGCATCTAGGGCGCGTTTCCTCGGGGTGAGCCCCTCGGACTTCGAGTCCGGGGATGAAACCCCGAGCTGAAACGCGAGAGAACATCATCTTTTTCTTCT
>JACWAN010000074.1 GCA_014874255.1 Candidatus Woesearchaeota archaeon | reverse complement strand
CCCCCGAATGGGGCGACCCCCCGACCTCTTCCGCCGTTTTCTTTGCATGCCTCGCCCTTTGGCCGGCGACACATCATTTGCCTAAGAGCCATCCCAAACTATATATTCTTCATCGCGTAACGTACGCCATGCACGGACGGACCGCGCCGGGAATCTCGTTCTTCATCGCCATACTTCTTGCGGCCATCGTCTTATTCGGATTCGCTCTCGGGTTCCTTTATTCCTCGTTGCCCGCGCATCATCCGCAGAGGGACGAAGAATCCTGCGAGCGCGTGGGCGGGCAATGGTCTGATGAGGGACTGCGCTGTCTCTTGGCGTACAAGCAGCCCGGCGAGCCCTGCGCCGACGGAGCCCAATGCGCGAGCGGGATATGCTCTCCCCCGGCGTTGTCCGAAGAACAGAGGACGGCCCTCGCGACCGGGCCGCTGACGGACATGGTCGGGACCTGCTCTCCAGACGATCGGCCGACCGGTTGCGTCGGACAGGTGATCATGGGCACGGTCTCGAAGGAAACGTTGTGCCTGTCAGGGTGATCGAGAAGCACGGTTCTTACCAGGGAATCCCCTCCGTCTCTCTCTCTCCCTCCCTACTTCTTTACTTCTTCTTCCGTTTCGGAGGGTCCGCTGACGCCTCTGTCGTCGTTGGTTGCGGGTCCTGGAAGAAGGTGAGCGTCGTCTGGAAGAGCGCGAGGATGAGCGGCCCGAGCACCAGGCCGATGAAGCCGAAGAGCGCCAGCCCGCCGAAGACGCCGAGCAGCACGACCGGGGTGGAGAGGCGCGCCTTGCCGCCAATCAGCCGCGGCTTCAGCACGTTGTCGATGTTCATCACGATGAGGAAGCCGACGGCGAGGACGCCGATGCCGGCGACGTAGTCCCCCTTGGCGAGCGCGATGATCCCTGCCGGCACCCAGACGATGGGCGTGCCGAGGAAGGGGATGAAGCTGAGGATGATCATGATGACGCCCCAGAAGACCGCGTTCGGGATGCCGAAGAGGTAGAACATCAGGCCGCCGAGCGCGCCCTGGACGACCGCCGTCAGGAACTGGCCGTAGAGGACGCCGCGCGTCACGTTCTTCACCTGCTCGAAGAGGCGCTCTTTGTGCTCCGGCTCCAGCGGGATGGCGTGCTTCACCGACTCGATCCATTGCTCGCCGTCCATGAACGCGAAGAAGAGGATGAAGAACATGATGAAGAGGCCGAGCACCATCTTCGCGAAGCCGTTCAGGATGTCCGGCACGGACGACAGGAAATAGTTTCGCAGGTTGAACGAGACCGTGCTCACCACGCCGTCGAAGGTGAGGCCGAACTGGGAGAGGAAGCCGTCGAAGGTCCCGGGCAGGTTCATCGTGGCGAGGAGCTGGTACTGGTTCACCGACTGCTGGATGAGTGAGGCGGTGATGAGCGCGGTCGGGACGATGATGAGTGCGAGGATGAGCACGATCATGAGGAAGCTCGTCAGCGCCTTGCTCCGGAAGACGAACTTCAGGCCCTTGTAGACCGGGTAGAAGAGGTACGCGAGCACCAGCCCCACGACGATCGCGGTGAGGAACGGCTGGATGATGAGGAACGAGAGGTAGACTAGCAGGAGGAAGAGCGCCAGCAGGAGATAATGGAAAGTGCGTTCGCGCTCCATCGCTGTTCCCCAGGAAGAGGGGTTTTAAAAGATTGTGATGGGCGAGGCTCTTAGGCAAATTCGTCTTCGGCGGTGTTGCCGGCTGCGACTCGTGTCGCTGCGTTCTTCGCTGCATCGTTGAAGCCCCGTAGGGGGCAACCCCCTCAACTCTCCGTTTCTTCTTATCGCTACGGGTCGCCCTTTGGCCGGCAACACATCATTTGCCGAAGAGCCGATGGGCGAACTGCTAAGAGACTGAGAACAGAGAAGGGAAACCGGCGTCATCGCTGCCTTGGCATGATTGACGGGCGCGAACATGGCGCAAGAGCGCCATTATGGTGAGCGCCCGACGATTTGCCCGCAACGGAGTGAGGACAACTAGGCCGCAGCGATGACGCAAACAGTCCGTTCACACGAAGATGTCCTTCTCCTCGAAGCGGAACTTGGGCTGCGGCGTGTCCGCGGCGTGCCCCACCGGGCAGAGGACCGTCGGCACCAGGCCCTTGAGGTCGAGCGCCTTCGCGTACGCCTCGGAATCGAAGCCCTCCATCGGGCAGGAATCGAGGCCGAGGTCCGCCGCCTCCGACATCAGGGACATCAGGGGGAGGAAGGCCTGGCGCTGCATCCATGAGAGCAGCTGCGCGGGCGTCCTGCTCTCGATCGAGCCGCCGACCATCTTGCCGAAGCCGGCGACGCGCCGCTCCTCCGTGCCCGCCTTCCGCATCGCCGCGAGGAGGGAGTCGAGATGCTTCTTCGCGTCCGTCGGGACGCAGAAGACGAAGAGGTGCGAGCACGTCGTGATCTGCTCCTGGTCCCACGAGAGCGGCTTCAGCTTCTCCTTCGTCGCCGCGTCGCTGATGACGAGCACCTTCCAGGACTGGATGTTGAAGCTGCTCGGCGAGAGCCGGATCGCCTCTTTCAGCTGCTTGAGCTGGCTGTCGGTGATGCGCGTTCCGTCGAACTTCTTCGTCGCGTACCGTCTCTTGAGCAGGTCGAGGTAGGTCATACAGAGGAGGAAGGAACGTCGGCTTTTAAGTGTTGTGAAGGTCGCTTCTACGACGCTGCGAGGAGGCACTGCTGCTTGAGCAGGTCATCCGTGTTCGGCACGTACTTGCAGAGTGAGGCGTCATGCGTCGCCACCGCGCCGCCGAAGTAGCACATCCCCTCGAAGGTCCGGGCGGTGTCCGCGCTCTGATTGACTGTTGCGAGACAGTCGTCTAAGCTGACGATGCCGAGGCACTCATACCTGTTCGTCGGGATCGTCATCGCGTCGCAGAGCGTCCGCTCCTTCGTCGAGAGCGCGACGTCGATGAGGCAGCCGTCCGCCGCGCTCCTCGTCGGGAACCCGTCGCAGACGGTGATCGCGACGTCCGCGGGCACTTTCGCGTTGAACTGCGCGTAGCATGCCACTACGTACCGGCCGCTCCTCGCGCAGTAATCGACGTCGCTCGACTCGGCGGCGTACCGCGAGAAGCAGTACTCGCCGATCCCCGAATCCGCGCAGATCTCGTCCGCCGTCGAGCCGTTCAGGAGGCTCGCCAGCTCGACGGTCCACGAGCCGTTCGCCCAGTCGAGGACGAACGGCTGATGCCTGACTTGGACGCCGCCGTACGTCATGTTCACGACGGCGGTCGCCTCGCTCCCGTTGAACGAGAGGTTCGCCACCTCGAAACCCGTGCCCAGCGTCCGATCGAACTGCCACGAGCGCCCGAGATACGAGTAGAACGGGTCGTACTGCGCCTTGACCGGGTAGCCGGTCACGTCCATGAAGAAGACGAAATCGTCCTCGGACATGTTTTTCTGGTCCTCTGGCCGGAGGAGGCCGTCAAGCGCGCGCCAATCCTCCTGTCGATAGAGCGTCTTGAGCTGCGTGAGAAATGCGCTGGCGAGCGCCTCGCGCTCCTGCTCAGAATAGACGCGCGGGATGACGAGCGGCTTCGATGGAGGAGGCTGCGCGGGCGTCACGTTCGTCGTGGTCGCGGTGCTCGGAGTTGTGCTCGAAATGTTCGTAGGTATAGTACTAGAACTCACCGTACTAGAATTACTACTACTAGACTCATTCAGGGGCGTTGTTACGTTATGGGATGAGCCTCCCGCGGCGCAGCCGGCGAGGAACAGCGATAAGAGAGACATGGTGAGGAGAATGATGCGGACTGCGTCGCGGCTCGCCATCGAAGCCCCTGGAGGGAATCGCACCCTCGACCTTCTGATTACAAGTCAGACGCAATAGCTGCTATGCTACAGGGGCATGTCCTCCGAGATTCCCGAGGATGTTTTTAAAGTTTCGTTCCCTGTGGCCGCGATGAAAAAGTCGAGCAGCACCCCCTAGACGGCACTGCAGTCTCTCCGCGATTGAACTAGACT
>JACWAN010000073.1 GCA_014874255.1 Candidatus Woesearchaeota archaeon | reverse complement strand
TTCTGGACGGGCGGCTACTTCTACCGCACCGTCGGCGTCGTCACCGACGAAACGGTGCGGCGCTACGTCGCCGAAAGCCGGCGAAAGCACTGGGAATCCCTATCGACGGAACACCAGCAGACGCTCGTCACCTACTAGAACGCCGCGGGCTTCAGCCCGCGGTAGTTTACATGCGGTAGGTGGCCGCGTGAACTTCCGTCATCTCGGCGTCACGGGCGATCTCGCTCTTGAGTGCGGGCGTCGTGTCGTTCGCGTACTGCGAGAGCCATCGCGTCGGCGTGCTGTCGCGTCGGCTTGGCTTGTAGGGCCCGGTGGTTGCGTAACCGCGACCGTCCGTCGCGCCGATGTTCGAGAACGTCTGGTAGAGCTGGCTCTGGAGCTCGCTCATGGCGAGCTGTCCGGTGTTCTTCTGGTGGAGGAACGCGTCGATGCTGGAATAGGATTGGTTCATCTTCTGTCAGGATATCTTTCGTCCTATAAATAGGTTCTCGGTCGTGGGGATCTTAGGCGAATTCGCCTCCGGCGGTGTCGCCGGCTGCTCGGCAACCGCTTCGTCCCCCGCTGCTCCGGTCACCCCCGAATGGGGCAACCCCCCGACCCTCTTCCGTCGTGTTCTCCTCCTGCCTCGCCCTTTGGCCGGCGACACACCATTCGCCTAAGAGCCCGGTCGTGGACTGGAAGTTATCCGGAGAAGGGAAGAGAAGAAGGGGGCTCCGGCGTGGACGCTCGAAGGGTGGTGAGGTGGTAGAAGAGCGTGATCGTCAAGATCATGCACCAGCTCGAAACCCCCTATGTCCTTGTAAAACACTCCAGATATATAAACCTTTCGTTTTGACGTTACTTTATAGTGGTATCATTCGTAACATATTTAAACCGCAGCGTCCTCTTGCGTTTCATGCGGACACTCGAACATGCCGTAGACCGGACATTCAACGTGGCGATCAACCTCCTGATTCAGGACCAACGTCGGATAGAGGTTGCGAAGGAGAAGCACGGAAGCACGTACGCAGCCCAGGTGGGCAAGGAGAACCTCGTCTATGCGCGGGGGATGCTCTACGCGTTCCTCGACAAGGAGGACTTCAAGCGGTACGCGCGCCATCGGACTCGCGTTCTCTTCGACGGCAATCCGACCATCTACGATGATGGATTCATCTCCGCCCTCTCGCGTCACCTCGATGAGGATTCGGACCGTGCACGGGTCATCTGGCACCCCGAACTCGAAGCTGACCGTCTCCCTGTCCAGCCGGGCGCCCGGCCTTTCAGCCCCGAACGGCACTATCTCGTCGCGGATGTCAAGCTTGCGAACTACAGCGGAGCGGCCGAGGAGCGTATCCGCGAACTCGTCCCGGACTGCTCCGTCGAGGACAGCTTCTTCGCCGGTTTCTACGGCGATCCTGACTGCGCATGGGACTTCAGCGAGGAGAAGGTGTACCGTGCCCTCCTCAATGACCAATATGTATCCCCCGGTCACAGAAAGAAGAGCTCGATGCGGGTCTATACTGCGCTTCACACCGCTCTCGCGACAGGAAAGAAGACG
The DNA here is from genome assembly GCA_014874255.1 of Candidatus Woesearchaeota archaeon. GTDB lineage: Archaea > Nanobdellota > Nanobdellia > Woesearchaeales > UBA525 > UBA153. The sequence goes on along the minus strand of JACWAN010000073.1, from coordinate 26,503 downwards.
ATCGCGGTCCGGCAGACGGTAGAGGAGAACGACGACCTGGATATGATCGAGACGCTGACCGATCCGCTCACACAAAACAGCTATGACGTGCGCCGAAGCCCTCTCGGAACAGGGTCCATAATGCAGTTCGGTCCGAACGGTCTTGAGCTTGTGGCTCGTCTTGCTCCCGTGCCATCCGACAGGGGAGAGCATCATCTCTTCTCCATCCGGCATCCGCTGACGGGAATGGATGTGCCGATCGGTCTCGAACTCCGTCATTACGAGTATAGAGCGGATGAGCATCGTGTCCGTCCAACGTATGACTCGTCGGGTTTCATGCTCAGCAAGATGTTCTCCGACAGTCCCTTCATCTGATTGTTCCAACAGGCAGAAATTTAAACTGGAAGCCTCCTTCAGCCGCGATGGCATCCTCCTTCCGTCTTCGGGTCCGTCATTGGTGGCGCGAGATTCTCGCGCAGAAGTACAAGCTCCTCTTCGCCCCGTTCATCCTCCTCATCGTCACCATCGTCAAGTCCGATTCGGCGAATACACGACGAGGGTCGGCACCGCCGCGTCGCACGACCTGATTCTCGACCTCATCTCGCCGATCAACCTCCCCTTCCTTTTCGTCTATGGCTGGCTCGCCGTCGTCTTCCTCCTCCCTCTTTGTCTACCCGCTCTTCTTCCGCGTCAAGAAGCTGCCCGACGTCATCTTCCTCTTCAGCCTCGTCATCCTGATACGCGGCATCTTCACCACGTTCACGTACCTCCACGACCCGCTCGACATCATCCCAGTCCATTTCCCCCGGCCGTTCGGCAAGCTCGCCTTCGAGAACGACCTCTTCTTCTCCGGACACACCCCCATCCCGCTCGTCGGGTTCTATGTCTTCCGCGGCGAACGGATCCGGTACCTCTTCCTCGGCCTCTCCGTCCTCATGGCCGCGACCGTGCTGCTGATGCACCAGCACTACACCATCGACGTCTTCGCCGCGTACTTCATCGTCTACGGCATCCATCGCATGGACCTCTGGATCAAGCCGTGGTTCGACTCGCTCCGCGCGCGCTACTTCAGGGGTTGAGCCATACGCCCCCGGATGCGGCATCTTCTCACGCACTCCGCATGCACAACCTTTTTGAATGGAGTGGTCCGTCATCTTCCCCATGGTCAAGGCGGTCATCTTCGACTTCGACGGGACGCTCATCGACTCGCTCGACGCGTTCATCACGGCAGCGACGGAACTGAGCGGCAGGTTCGGCTACTCCACCGACCAGGACATCGACGCGCTCCGGAAGAAAGGGCCGCTCGAGATCCTCCGCGGCGAGCTCCGATGGTCGTGGCTCAAGATCGTCCTCTACATCCGCGCCATGCGCCCATTGGTCCACGCGGAGACGCGGAAGCAGCCCTTCATCAAAGGCATGAAGGCCGTCGTGCAGACGCTCCAGAAACGCTACGTCGTCGGTATCCTCACCTCCAACTCGAAAGCGGTCGTGGAAGAGGTGCTCGCGCGCGAGAGGATTGGCGTCAGCTTCATCAAGGGCGGCACCGCCGTCTTCGGCAAGCACCGCGCCCTGAAGCGGCTGCTCAAACGGCTCAAGCTCACGCCGGCGGACGTCCTCTACGTCGGCGACGAGCTGCGCGACATCAAGGCATGCAGGCGCGCCGGCGTCCGCATCGCGGCGGTGACGTGGGGCCTGAACGACGAGAGCGTGTTGGCCGCGGCGAAGCCCGACTTCCTGATACGGACGCCGAAGGAGCTGCTGAAGATCGTCAAGTGAGATTCTATGATTCTTGATTAGAAATATTCCTGTGGCTGCCCAAAGGAGAATACGTTAAGGGGCTTGACGTTAAGGGGTTTGAGCGCATAGCGCGACCCCTAACTTTCGCCGGCCTTTTTTCAAAAGGCCGATGCGGCTGCCGGGAGTCCTCACGGCTGCGCCGTTCGGGTTCCGGCTTCCGCATTCTTCGCTTCGCTCAGAATGCGGCTGCCGGGAGTTGAACCCGGGTCTCAAGCTTGGGAAGCTCGAATGTTAACCACTGCACCACAGCCGCGCTTGCTTGAGCGAGACAAGGCGGTGATTTAAAAGGATTTCTGAACCTCTCCCAATCGTCGTTGCGGCCTAGTCGTCCTCGCTCAGCTCGGGGAGATTGTCGACGGCTCGCGATTATGGCCTTCGGCCATGCTCGCCGCCGGGTCTCGTGCCAAGGCAACGACGATCTTTTCCGGCGTTCCCTTCCCCGAACCGAACGATTTTAAAACTGTCCCCCGTTCTCCGGCAGCATGGCGATCATCGACGAGAAGGAGTTCGCGCGCATTCGCGAGGGCATGGACGCGTTCGACGCGAAGCGCGAGACCATCATCAAGGAGTCGCGGGACATCTTGAAGCTGAGCAAGCAAGCGATCTACAGCATCCACCGCGACGACCTCGCGGCCGCGGAGCAGGGATTGAAGGACGCCGCCAGCCTCAAGGCGAAGCTCGAGAAGGCGATTGCCGGCGACCTGGGCCTCCGGACGGGCGGCTTCTCGAACGCGCTCGAGGAGTACGTCGAAGCGAAGACCTTCCTCTCGTTCGTCACCAAGAAGAGGATCGCGACGATGAAAGAACTGGCGGTCCAGCCGGAAGAGTACCTGCTCGGCCTCTCTGATCTCACGGGCGAGCTGATGCGGCGCGCGGTCATGTCGGCGACGAAGCGCGACGTCGCGGAAGTGCAGCGGATCAAGGAGTGCCTCGACCTGCTGTACGGCCAGTTCGTCACGTTCGACTTCCGGAACGGAGAATTGCGGCGGAAGTATGACGGTATCAAGTACAACCTCCAGAAAGTGGAGAACACGCTCTACGACCTCAGCCTCGCCCGGCGGACGGAAGGGGACTGAGTCCCTGTTCTTCCCCGGTCTCTTCTTCCAGCTCTTAGGCAAATCACGTTCGTGGTCGTCACCGGCTGCTCGGCAGTCGCTTCTCCTCTCGAAAGCGCTCCTCCCCGTAGGGGGCAAGGTCACTCCATTCCCAGGTTCCTCGGAGCCTCGGAACCAACCCCCCCCGTCGCGCTCTGCCTCCCTTCCTCGCTTGCCTCGCCCTCTGGCCGGTGACGACTCCATTCGCCTAAGAGCCTCTTCTTCCCTAATCTTTTTATACCCTCGTCCCTTCCCTTCTCTGAGAGGTGGTGCGCTTGCTCAGTCTCGACGGCGTCTCGTTCCATTGGCTCGGCCACGACGGCTTCCTCTTCGAGAAAGGCCCGTTGCGGATCTACATTGACCCGTTCAGGATTTCCGGGAAGATGGCGAAGCCCGCCTCGCTCGTGCTGTTGACGCATGAGCACTTCGACCACTGCAACGTCGAGGACCTGCGTAAGATCGTCGTTCCGACGACGATCATCGTCTGCCCGCAGGAGTGCCTCAGCGCCCTCGGCAAGGTGGAGCCGGGCGAGGTCATCCCGCTCAAGCCGGGCGAGCAGCGCGCGGTCGCGGGCATCACCGTCACGGCCGTACCCGCATACAACCTGAACAAGTACCGCGACCCCGCTACCAAGACGGTCTTCCATCCGAAGCAGGACGAGAAGAACGGCTACCTCCTCACGCTCGGAAACACGGTCGTCTATCACGCCGGCGACTCGGACGCGACGCCGGAGATGCTCGCGATGAAGTGCGACGTCGCCCTCCTCCCCGTGAGCGGCACGTACGTCATGACCGCGGAGGAAGCCGCGGGCGCCGCCATGAAGATGAAGCCGAAGCTCGCCATCCCGATGCACTATGGCAGCATCGTCGGCAGCGACGCGGACGCGCGCCGCTTCCAGGAGCTGCTCAAGGGCAAGGTCGAGGTCAAGCTCCTCGAGAAGGAATGAATGTATCTCTGAGCCGCGTTGAAAGTCTCGCTCCGCTCGCGCTGCCGGCTGCGACCCGTGTCGCTTCGTTCTTCGCTGCACCGTTGAAGCCCCGTAGGGGGCGACCCTCTCAACTCTCCGCTTCAGCCTATCGCTGCGGGTCGCCCTTCGGCCGGCAACGTACACTTTCAACGCGGTTGTTCCTCTGACAAAGCGTTTATACTCCGCTTGGTTCTTCCCACTATGCGGGGAAGACTACGCGACGAGCCGGCGAAGGACCGCCATCCTTCATATGACCCTTATTCGACGCGGGGCCGGTTACCCGATGCGCCCGCCAGAATTCGTCACACGCAGGATCCTCGTCTCAACGCGATTGTGGACTACACGGTCAGAGGCATCTTCCTCGCAGGTGCGCTCACCGCACTCATAATCACGAAACCGTTCTTCGAATACCTGGGTGACGCGATCACTTCTCAGCAGCATGAGGCGACCATCACCTCTCCCTGGCAGCATCGCGATATCTGCCTCAGGATCCATCCTTCACAGCGGATCCCTCAGGAATACTGGGCGCACGGGACCGCTGACGGGCGGCCCGCGGTCTTCCTTAACTCCGACGAGAAAGAAGCGCGCACACTCGAACGGCTCCTCGGGGAAGGCGATCATTTCCGTTTCCGGGACGGGAGTCCGCTCGGCGACTGGATCGACACCTTCCTCGCCGACAAAGGGCCCTACGGCATCGCTCCCGATGAAGCGGGGAAGACGACGCTCTACGAGCTCTCTCCCGGGACGGTGACGGTCGAGAGCTCACCGTCGTCCGCGACGCGGCGATAAGCCCTTCCTGCCGGAACCGGTCCCGCGTGCCCCTTTCCTCTCGATCCCGTCGCTCCCGTCCTTCTTCACGATGCGCACCATCCCCCACGCGCCGAGTGCGCCGCCGAGGAGCACCCCGCTGAGGAAGAGGACGACGAGGTACGGGTCGACGACCGGCAGCCGGAAGCCGTGCCGCTGCGGGAAGTACAGATCGATGTCGGACAGTTCCAAGGAGTATTCGGCGAACGTCAGCGCCGAGTACGGGTCGCTCGCGGCGAGGCTGCGCGCGTACCGGTAATAGCTGTACCCGAGGATGGGGAAGTGGCCGTGCGCCTCCTGCTGCGCGAGCACGGTCTCGACCGCGTCCAGCTTCTCGTTGACGAGCGCTCCGACCTTGTCCTTCGGCACGGAGAGCGAGCCGGCGAGGAGGTCGGCGAGCGCCTGCGCCTTCGAGGCCTGGAAGAGGCAGAACGCGTAGTCGCCCGACTGGGAGTCGCCGTACGACGCCTGGAGCTCCTGGCGCGCCTCGCTCAAGTAGTTGTCCGGGAGGTAGAGCTCGACGTAGTTGATCTGCTCGTCCGCCTGGTTCTGCTTCTCGGTGCACGCCGCGGCGAGGTGCGCCTCGTCCACCGTGTACGGCGGGCTCGGCAGCTGGAAGAACGCGCTCCACGAGTTCGCGGAGTTGTACCGCTCAACGGCGAAGGCGAGGTCGGCCGCGCTGATGTCCGACTGGTTGGCGGTGATGAGCATGTCCCGCGCCTCCTTGAGCCGTTCCTCGACGATGAGGTACGTCTCGAGGTCGGCGAGCGTGGTGAGGTTCCTGCTCTCGAGGTTGCGCTCGAACGTGGCGATGTCGCTCATCGTCTTCCGGTAGACGACGGTGCGCTGCTCCGGCGTCAGGTTCGCGTAGAGCCGCGTGCGGAGGTCGATGAGGTCGGAGAAGCAGTAGCTCGCGAGGCTGTACCAGTCGCCGCTCTTCTCGACGGCGGCCTCCTGGGCCGTGCGGTTCGCAGCGTCCGGCAGCGTCGCGTTCAGCCCCTGGACGTCCAGCTCCTTCGCCGCGGTGTCCCTCCTGCCGCAGAGGTCGGCGGCGACGCCCTGCATGATGCGCGTGTATGCCGCGTCCTCGATCAGCGGGGGAGGCGGCTGGACGCTGACCGTGCGGTGCGTGAAGATGGCGAGCGCCTCCTGGAGCGTCGACACTTGCTCTACGGGGATGCCGAGCGCGCTCGTGTTGACTGCTGTGAAGAGGAGGGAGAGGTTCACCGTGACGTTCGGCGCGCCGCTCCCGTTGCTGGCGTTGCCGATGTCGATGAGGCTCCTGTTCACGGTCGCCGTCCTCGTCCGGTTCAGCTCCGCGAGATAGGAGGCGTTCACCTCGGTCGGGTAGGAGAACGCGCTGATCAGTACCAGGCGGAGGCCGCGCGCCTTCGCCGCCTGGACCTTCTGCTTGATCCCTGCGACCGGGCCGACGATGCCGCCGCTGTTGATCGTGCCCGTGATCGCGATCGAGTCGTCGGGCTGGACGCCGGCGAGCAAGGAGGCGGTGAGGACCGCCATGGCCGCGCCCGCGCTCGGCCCGCCGACGACGGTGCTGTTCGCGCGGATCGTGTAGAAGAAGTCGTACTGCGAGCAGTCGACGCCGAGGTAGCTGCACGCCACTTGGTTCGCGTACCGCGTGCTGCTCTGCGTGTCGAGCTGCGTGAGGGGGAACGAGTCGATGAAGATCTGTCCCGTGCCCGGCTTGATCTGGAGGTAGACGTCCGCCGTGCCGCCGACGCCTTCGTCGAGCGGGTTGCCGGTCTCGGCCACTGTGAGCAGCGTGAGGTGGCCGCTGTCGAGGTACGCCGCCGCGGGATTGATGAGGATGAGCGAGAGGAGAGGAAGAATGATGATGAGGGCGAACCTGTTCCTTGCGCGTCGCTCCATGCTATCGCCTCAGTACTTCGCCTTGTTCCGTCCGCGCCGTTCCACGACTGCGAGCCGCGCGAGGACTTCGTCTGCGTGTCTTGACTCGCGGTAGCCGGCGAGGAACTCTTGGAATGCTCGTTCGTGGACGCGGTAGTGCTTCGACTCGAGCGCCTGCCGGAAGAGATGGATGTCCACCGCCTTGTGTTCCGGTTCCTTGCTCGTGAAGCTGAGGCCGAAGTCGATGAAATAGAGCGTGTTGTCCTTGACGAGCATGTTGCTCGTGGTGAGGTCGCCGTGGATGATGCCCGCGTCGTGCATCCTCGCGAGTTGCGCGCCGATCGTGCGTGCGAGCTTCACCTCCTTGTCGAGAAGCAGTTTTGCCTGCGTGCCGTCGATGAACTCCATGACGATGCGTTCCTTGCCGTCAGAGTCGATGAGCTTCGGGCCCGGTAAGGGCAGCTTCCGGAGGATGTTCGCTTCCCTTCTTGTTCTCGTCTTGCGGAGCTCGTCGTCCAGCTGCGGCAGACGGTACGTTTTCCGGACTCGGTCCTTGATGACCTGCCGCTTGCCGCGCGCCGTTTCCAGGTAGATGGTGGCTTCCGCGCCCGATCCCAGGATCTCCATCCGTCGCAGGATGCGCGCAGCCGTTTTAAAGCTTCTGGAGGATGGTTCGGACATCGTCTTTGTCTCGCAGAGGATGCTCTGAGGCAAATGGACTGCGCCTCCGAGACGGTCCATCGATGACACGAGCGATCATCACTGAACTCGGTCGCCCCGCTATTTGCGTTGCGATAACCGTCGAGGCGCAGCACGGAGTGATTTGCCTCAGAGTCGGAGGATGGCCCACAAGCAGAACCGTTAAAAAGAAGCGAGTCTTCCTGCCGGTCGCCCCGTCGAAAAAGCCCTCCGACCGCGGCCTCGGCCCAGGGATGACGTACGGTGGTGAACGGGGCGCCTTTTTCTCTTACCCTTTCCTTCTCCTCACTTCTTGCCTTTCAGCACTTTCCGTCGCACGGCCCCGCATTCGAGGCAGCGCGTGATCCTGATTCCGGCTCTGATCCTGACCGTGCAGTTGACGCCCTGCTTGAGGTAGGACTCGCACTTCCGGCAGAAGCGGTGATTGTGCTCCGGGACGCGGAGCCGGACCTTCATCGCGGCCTTCCGCGCGGCGCGCACACGACGCTTGGCCATCTCCTTGTCGCCGGCGAGGAAATACCTCTCCGCCTCGTCGAAGAGCCGGCTCACTTCTTTCCGCGCGGGCGCGAGCTCGCTGTCAGGACGGCGACGGTTGGAACGCTGCGGGATCATGGGTTTTGTGTTTTCCTTGACGGTTAAAAAACTTGCGGCTCGTCGCTGCGGCCTTACCATTCTCCCTCCGGTCCGAGGTCTCGCCCTGGAGACCATAGGTCTTCGGGCGCACGAATTCTCCGAATTCGTTGTGTCGGGCGCTCACGATTATGCAGTCGCTCACGCTCCTGCATGTTCGCGCCCGGGTCTTGTGCCAAGGCAGCGACGAGGACGAACGGAAGAAAGATGAGGATGGAAGAACCTGCTGCCGTTCACAGGAACTCGTTCATCGTCCGGGTGATGTCCGCTTCGGAGAGGTCGTGGTCGACGAGCGGCACTCCTCGCTCCCCCGGGACGTCCTGGTCGTACGGCTCGCGCTCGTCCTGGTAGAAGATGCCTGTCGCGAGGCGCGTCTCGTCGATGGCGCGCGTGAACGCGGCCACCTTGTCGCGCGGGTCGTGCCCCTCGTCCTCGAGCTTGTACGTGTGCTCCTTGAACCACGTCACGGTGTTCACCTTGTTGAACGTGGCGCAGTTCTGCAGGACGTCGATGACGGAGAAGCCCTTGTGCTGCACGCCCGCGACGATGAGCTTGATGAGCTGTTGCGGATCCGCGGAGAAGCCGCGCGCGACGAACGAGCCGTCCTGCGCGACTGCGAGCGCAATCGGGTTGACCGGCACCTCGATCTGGCCGGTCGGCGTGGACTTCGACTTGTATCCCTTCTCGGCCGTCGGGGACGCCTGCCCCGTCGTCAAGCCGTACACCCGGTTGTCGTGGACGATGAGCGTGACGTCATGATTGCCGCGGATCCCGGAGATAAAGTGATTCATTCCTTCGCCGTACGTGTCGCCATCCCCCGTGACGACGATCACCTTCAGCTTCTTGTTCGCGAGCTTGATACCTTCGGCGACCGGGATGGGCCGGCCATGGAGGCCTTCGAAGCCGTAGCCGCGGACGAAGTTGCACATGTGGCCCGAGCACCCGATGCCGTACACGATGACGACGTCCTCGTGCTTCGCGTCCAGCTGCATGAGCGCCTGCTTCACCGCGAGCCAGATGCCGAAGTCGCCGCAGCCCGGGCACCACGTCGGCTTCACCGGCGTCGCGAGGTCCTCCTTCGTGATCACTGTGCACCACCTTTTCCGATCATCGTCTTGACGCGGCCGTAGATCTCCTCGGGGTAGAACGGCCGGCCGTCGTACTTCAAGAGCTTTTCCTTGAGCTCGATGCCGGTCTTCTCGCGGATGACGCCCGCCATCTGCGCGGTGTAGTTGTTCTCGACCATGAGCGTGCGTTTCGTCCCGGCGAGGAGCTTCTTGACCGTCTCCGCGGGGAACGGGCTGATGTGTGTGATCTGGAGGAAATTGACCTTGCAGCCGTCCTTGGCGAGCCAGTCCATCGCGTCCAGGATCGGTCCCTTCGTGGAACCCCAGCCGACGATCGTGACGTCCGCGTCCGTCGCGCCGACGAGCGCCGGTTGCGGCATCGTCTTCGCGTACGCGGCTTCCTTCCGCATCCGTTTCTGCATCATCCGGTTGCGGATGCCGCTCTCCTCGTTGGAGTAGCCCCAGTCGTCGTGCTCGTCGCTGTTCGCGAGGAAGAAGCCGTCCGGCACGCCGGGAATCGTCCTCGGGGAGACGCCGTCCGGCGAATCGGCGTAGCGGAGGTAGTTCTTCGGCGCCTGGCGGAGGAGCTTGCCCCGCTCGATCCTGACTTTCGAGAGGTCGAACGGCTCCGCCGTGCGGTGGCTCTCCGCGAGGTACTTGTCGCTGACGATGATGACCGGGCTCTGGTACGTCTCGGCGATGTTCAACGCCTCCGCCGCCATCCAGAACGCCTCCTCGACGTCGCCCGGCGCGAGGATGAATCGCGGGAAGTCGCCGTGGCCCGCGCCCATGACGAACCGCAAGTCGGACTGCTCGGTCCACGTCGGCAACCCCGTGGCGGGGCCGCCGCGCATCACCTCGACGATGACGATCGGGGATTCGGTGATCGCCGCGAGCGAGACGCCTTCGTTCATCAGGGCGAAGCCGCCGCCGCTCGTCGCGACCATGGAGCGCACTCCTGCGTACCCGGCACCGATGCCCATGTTGACGACGCTAATCTCGTCCTCGGCGTGCTTGACCACGATGTTGTGGCGTTCCTGCCACGCGGCCAATGTGTGGAGGATCGTCGAAGCAGGGGTCATCGGGTAGGCAGCGTAGAACTTCAGGCCGGCCTGCACGGCGCCGAGGGCGATCGCCTCGTTCCCCGTGAGGACCATCCGCTTCGGGGCCTTGACCGCCTTCAATTGGTAGTGGCTGTGGTGGCCGTAGTGCTCCCGCGCATAGTCGTACCCTTTCCGCGCCACCTGGATGTTCTGGTCGACGATCCCGCCTTTCTTGCCCTCGAAGCTGTCCTGGACGAGGGTCTCGAAGACGCTGAAATCATAGTCGAGGATGCCGAGGACCGCCGCGAGCGCTACCGTGTTCTGCATGATCTCCGGGCCGCCCACCTCTGCGACGAGCGCCTTGAGCGGGACGGGGCACCGGATGCCTCTCTTGAGGACGGTGTGCTCCGGGTGGATGGTCGCGTCGTCGTAGACGATGAGGCTGTCCTCCTTCAGCTCGTCCGCGTGGATCGTGAGCGTCGGCTCGTCCAGCGCGATGAGCACGTCGACCGTCTCGACCTGCGACCTGACCGGCGTGTCTTCCGCGCGCACCTGATAGGTGTTATGGCCCCCCCGTATGAGGCTGGGGTACTCGACGTAGTCGAAGACGTGGAGCCCGATGCGCGAGCAGGCCTTCGAGAACATGAGGCCCGTGTTCATGATGCCGAACCCGGCCGGCCCGCCGATGCGGAAGCTTATCTTGTTGACTGCCAAGAACAGGCTCACCTCTTTCGTTGCCTCTGTCCCTTCGGCCTGAGCCCCCGACTCCTCATTTAAATAGTTTTAGTTTGTGTGCGTCACCACTCCCGGAAAACGAACAGGCGTTCTCGATCTCCTTCCATAAGCAAACCGCCTTCCATGAGCATCATCACGGCCTTGGCACGATTGACGGCGGCGAAGATGGCGCAGCAGCGCAGTCACTTCGTTCCTGCGCTCCTCGTATCACTCGTGGCGCCATAATCCTGAGCCGTCGACAAAGCCTCGGACCGGAGGGAGAGCAGTTAGGCCGCCGTGATGATGCTGACCGTCGTGAATTCCCGTTCCAAGACCACGTCGGCATCTTCGCCGCAGGCTGCAGTCGCTGACGCTCCTGCCCGTCCTCGTATGACTCGGACATGCTCGCTCTCCGCCTTGCTCATGGATGGTGCGGGTCCTCCCCGGATATCTCCGAGTCGGACGAGCCGAGTCGGACGAGGAGATTCGGAGCGTCAGCGACGATGGGACATCCCCCTCCGCGTCCGTTTGTCTCTTCGCTGCACCGCTCGCCTTGAGGCCGGCGGCGATGATGCAGCCAAACGGCCCAGAGGAGCAAAAACATAAAAAGACGGGGCCCTGCCGGAAGGGGATGGGCATCGCAGACCTCTTCGGACGGAAGGACCCGGAACTGGTCCTCGACATCGCGACGCTGGACAAGTGGCCGGAACGCTTGCTCCGCCACCAGCGCATCCCGGACGCGATGGCTTCCTACCTCAAGGAGGTGGAGCGGCGGAAGCGGCGCGCGAACGAGCAGAAATCGCGGCTCGCCGACGCCCGCATCCGGAACCGGTTCCCCGAGCGCGCGCTCCCGATCTACGACGAGCACTTGCCCGGCCTTCTGAAGGATGTCGAGTCGCTCCTCGCGAAAGCGAACATCATCGACGACGTCTTCCTCGTCGAGGAGCAGCAGAAGGACTTCCAGGAGGCGCTCACCGACTACCGGGAGCTGACTGAGAGGGCGTACTCGGCGCTCCGCGAGTTCGCCGGCCAGGAGCTGTTGACGCTGAACGAGCGGCTCCGCGACCTCGAGGACGCGGTACTCTCCATCACGCCGGTGCTCGAAGAACGGAGCTTCCCCGCGATCAAGGAGCTCAAGGAGGCGATCCACGAGTTCACCGAGAACAAGGAGAAGGAGGCGAAGCTCAAGGAGCTGAAGAAAGATCTCCTGCTCGAGCTGGACAACTACGAAGGCCGGCGCCTCAAGATCAAGGAGCGGATCCGCAAGTACACCGAGCAGGCGCGCAACCCGCAGTTCAAGGAGCTCCTCGCCGAGGAGGACGCGCTCGTCCAGCAGCAGGACGACCTCAAGGTGCGCGGCCTCTCCAAGGACGAGGAGGACGCGCTGCTCAAGCCGGTCCTGCAGCGCCTCGTCTACATCCGGAAGCAGATGATCAACGACATCACCGCTCTGAACATCAACGAGCAGCGCGCCTTCCTCGACGCGGTCAAGGACGACATCCTGCTGCGGAAGAAGAAGCTCGAGCGCGTGGACGAGCTCCTGGACAAGTACGGGTTCGCTTCCTTCCGGACGCGGCTCGACCACCTGGTGCTGCCGTTCCGCGCGCGTATCGAGGATCTCAATGCCATCACGGAGCCTGACGATGAGCCTGACGGCGTTTGAGGCGTTCTGCGCCGAGTTCGGCGTCGACGCGGCGGATCTCGGTCACGTCGTCAGTATCGGCCGCAGGCATTACCTGATCAACGACGAGAAGCAAGAAGAACTGCTCCTGAAACTGAAACAGAGCGTTTTTGCGGCGGGAGTCTTCTTGGGGGAGGAGAAACGGCGCTTCGAGCCTTCTGCGGCGCTCCTCGAGCTCATCTCGTCCCGGACGAAGGAGCACAAGGCCGTCGTCGACGAGAAGGCCGCGTGGTTGTTCCTCTGCGACCGCGACATCCTCACGAAAGGGGTGGTGAAGCTGGCCGAGCCGACGGAATCCGGCTACCTTCTGGTGCAGGACCAGCGCGACGAGAACCTCGGCTTCGGCCTCGCCAACCAACGGAAGAACGTCGCCGTCAAGAACATCCTCGACCGCGGGAACTTCCTGAGAAGGGAACGGTTCGAGTAGGTGTTTATTTGACGGGGTACAGGCCGCAGGAGCTGCCCGTGTACGTCCACTTCATAGGGTCGTCGCTCCCCGGTTTCAGGTTCGTAACAAGCCAAGCGGTGACTTTCTTCTCCAGATTCTCTTCCATCTTGGTATCGATCGTCAGCGGGATGCATCTCCAGCTGTTGTAAAGGGACCCGTTCTTTATCATCGCCGCGCCGGGGACATTAATCTGCAGTTTCTTGAGCTCCATCCCTTCCTCTGACACCGGCAACGGTCCGAAGAGATCCACTTTGACCTCATAGAACGTCGTCGGCACGTTCGCTTTCCGGACCGAGTACTCGAAAATCTGCTTGATTTCCGCACTCAGTTCATGGTTCTCGAGATAGAAGAGGACGACCGTGTCGTCCGGATGGAGCGCCTGGTATTCGGCGAAGCTGATCTGCTTGATGGTCGGGCCTTGCGTTGCAGCAGGGGCTGCGGGCGCGGTCGCCGGGGCCGTCACGGGAGCCGTCGTGGTCGCTGCGGGCGGCTCGGTCGGTTCCGCCGCGCGGGACGCGAGGCCGGTATAGCCTGCCGTGAAGGTGAGCGCTGTCAGGCCGAGACCGAGCACCGCACCCCTGACCCTGTTTCCCATGAGCCTGAGAACGAGGACGCAGTTTTTATTTTTTTCCCTTGAGAATGCTCATTCCCGGAAGACTTCGACGCCGGGCAGCTTCTCTCCGGCGACCAATTGGAGGGAGGCGCCGCCGCCCGTGCTGACGTGCTCGTAGAACCGGGCGACGCCGATCTGGTCCACCGCCGCCGCGGTGTCGCCGCCGCCCACGACGACCTTCGCCTTGGACTTCGCGAGGTGCTCCGCCAGGGCGTGCGTCCCCGCGTCGAAGGGTGGCGTCTCGTACACGCCGACCGGGCCGTTCCAGAAGACGGTGCGCGCGCTGTCGAGGATCAGCTCGTACTCGTCAATCGTCTCGTCGCCGATGTCCAATCCTTTCATCCCGGACGGGATCTTGTCCACGTCCACGGTGAAGATCTCCGCCTCCTCGAGCCCTTCGCTGATCACGATATCCGCCGGGAGAACGATCTTCTCAGGGTACTGGTCGAGGAGCTCCTGCGCAAGAGCGACCTTGTCTTCCTCGCAGAGGGAGGTGCCGACCTCGAACCCTCTCGCTTTCAGGAAGGTGAAGACGATCGCGCCGCCGAGCAGCAGCTTGTCGACGCGCTCGAGGAGCGCGTTGAGCAGGGTGATCTTGTCGCTGATCTTCGCGCAGCCGAGGACGGCGACGAACGGCCGCTCCGGGTCGGAGAAGTCGAGATTCCGCAGTTCTTTCTCGACGAGGAGGCCGACGCACCGGTTGTCCGGGAAGATCCGGGGGAGGGCGACGATGGATGCGTGGCTGCGGTGCATGTTGCCGAACGCGTCGTTCACGTAGAGGTCGCCGTGCTTCGCGAGCTTCTTCGCGAACGCGGCGTCGTTCTTCTCCTCTTCCTTGTGGAAGCGGAGGTTCTCGAGGAGGACGACCTTCGCCGTCTCGGGGATCTTGACATCGACGCAGTCCCTGAGGAAGAGGACGTCCAGGCCGAGGAGCTCCTGCAACCTGGCGGCGACGGGCTTCAAGGAGAATTCCGGGTTGGACTTGCCTTCCGGCCGGCCGAGGTGCGCGATGAGGATGAGCTGTTTCGCGTTGTCGGCGAGGATGGCCCTGATCGTGGGGACCGCCTCGGCGATGCGCCGGTCGTCCGTGATCCTGCCGTCCTTGATCGGCACGTTGAACTCCGCGCGGAGGAGGACGCGCTTGCCTTCGCAGGAGACCTCGTGCAGCGTCGGGATATCCATCATAGATGACTGGCAGGGGCTCCCCTTCTTTAAAAAGGTATCGGGTTTCCCGTCGGAACACCGACGGAGGAAGACGGATCCAGTCTGGTCATCGGATTTTTATACCTCGTTCCCCGCCATATCCCCATGGATAAGCGGTTCCTTGTCGGCGTCGCGCTCATCGTCCTGAGCCTCGTCATCGGGAAGATCACGACCGTCGTCTTCGTCGTCTATTTCTGGAACCGGACCGTCTTCTGGACAGCGATGGTCGCGTACCTCGTCACGTGGGCGATGCTCTTCGTCGGGCTCTACCTCTGCGGCAAGGAAGGGTTGAAGTACGCGGAGGCGTACACGCGGACCGTGGCGAGGGAGAGCGTCGAGCGGACACGCAAGGCCGTCAGGGAGGGCGGCGCGCGGACGCGGAAATTCCTCACGGGCGAGGAGCAGGAGAGGCCGCCCCGCAAAACGAAGAAATCTATTTAAATGCCGTCTCTTCCTTCGTTCCCAAAAGAGGTGAGGAGCGCTGCTTCTCTTGAGGTGAGACTCATGGTCCGCGTCGCTATCAACGGGTTCGGCCGCATCGGCCGTATGGTCTTCCGCGCCGGGTGGAACGACCCCGCGATCGAGTTCGTCGCGATCAACGACCTGACTGACGCCAAGGAATTGGCGTATCTCTTGAAGTACGACAGCGTCCACACCCCGTTCCCCGGCACTGTGGGGTTTGACAACGACTGCCTCGTCGTGGACGGCAAGCGGATCAAGGTCCTCGCCGAGAAGGACCCGGGCAAGCTGCCCTGGAAGGACTATCGCGTGGACGTCGTCGTCGAGTCGACCGGCTTCTTCCTCACGCGCGACACCGCAGGCAAGCACCTCGAGGCGGGGGCGCGCAAGGTCATCCTCTCCGCGCCGCCGAAGGGGGACGACATCCCCACCATCGTCAAGGGCGTGAACGAGCACACCTACGACCGGGAGCGGATGCACATCGTCTCCAACGCCTCCTGCACCACTAACTGTTTAGCGCCCATGGTCAAGGTGCTGAACGACAACTACGGCGTCGTCCGCGGCTTCATGACGACCATACATGCTTTCACCGCGGACCAGCACATCGTCGACGCGCCGCACAAGGACCCGCGCCGCGGACGGACCGCGTCCGTGAACATCGTGCCGACGACGACGGGAGCGGCGAAGGCCGTCGCGCTCGTCATCCCCGAGCTGAAGGACCGGCTGGACGGCTTCTCCATCCGGGTGCCCGTCCCCGACGGTTCGATCACGGATTTCGTGTGCGAGCTCGGCCGCGACGTCACCAAGGACGAGCTGAACTGGCTCTTCCACGAGGCGGCGGCGTACCACCTCAAAGGCATCATCGCGTACAACGACGAGCCCATCGTCAGCCACGACGTCGTCGGCAACCGGAACAGCTGCATCTTCGACGCGACCCTCACCAAGGTGATGGGCGGCCGCTTCGTCAAGGTCTTCGGCTGGTACGACAACGAATGGGGCTACAGCTGCCGGATGATCGACCTCGCGAAGATGCTGTAGAAACTATTTTTTTTTCAAATCATTCTTTCTTGAGCGCTTGCGTACGATTCATCATGCGACGGGTCTGAACGTCGTATTCTCTGAGAATCTTGCTTCCTCGCAGAAGTGTTATTCGGATATTGTTCCCAGAATATTTCGGGAGATTTTGTCGAGAAAAGATATAATTCTTCATTCGAGAATATTGCTTGGCAGTCATCTTATACCAAACAGTTAGATGTGGATGATAATTATTAGGAGTATCATACTGACTTAATCGGACAAACGAATGAAGTCTCGCATAGAGATCCGCTTGGAGTCTGAAGATGCCCTGAGAAGGTTTGGTGTCTATGAACACCACATTATTTTCAGGAAATGTTCCGGGAGATTTCAAAGTAATATGCAGATCTTTGTCGCCGTTCTTGCAGGCGGCTTCGAACTCTTCGACGATCCGAATCTGATCTCTAGACTTGAACGAACTAATGACGGTGATGTGCGGTACGGCCGCGTTGAAAGTCTCGCTCATGCTCGCGTCGCCGCCTTCGAACCGTGTCGCTGTTTACTTCGAAGGGCCTCGTCCCCGCAGGGGGCGACCCCCTACTCGGCCTTTGCCGCCTTCTTCGCAACGGTTCGACCTGAGGGCGGCAACGTACACTTTCAACGCGGCCGTGCGGTACGGGTCGTTTAAACGTGTGAATTCCCGCCGTGCGCCAAGCTCTTTTCATGAATCCGCGATAGAACTCTTTGAATGGATTCATGAACCGGATTTCTATGAAAAAAGTCTGGTCGGAGGACTCTTTTGGCTTGAATGGGGATAGTAACCTCTTTACTGTCTTGAGAATCAGGTTCTTAATGCCCATGAACTTATAGTTCTCTCCAAACTCATATATTTTCTTAGGACGCTGGTTTATAGACGCTATGATTTTCATCTCTAAATATTTTTAAAGTTTGGTTACGTTCGAGAAGTCATGGACAACGAAGACTTTGAGCTGAGCGATCATGCGAAGAATGCGCTGGCCGAGGCGCGCAAGGCGTCCGAGTCGGAATACGTCGATCTTTGAGGATGCCCGGTCTTCACCGCTTGAACGGCTTGACGCGACCGGCCTTGATGTCTTCGAGCGAACTGAGCAGTTGACGCAAGAGCTCGTTCTGCTCCTCGATGATCTGTTCCTTGGTTCTGCGCATCATAGGGTCTAATCCTCCAGGATTTTTTAATGTTTCCTTTGATACTCGGATAATATCCGGACGATGGTCTTCTCTTGCCGTTTCTTGTCGCTCGCCCCCGCCAGGACGACCGTGATCGTCTCGTCCTCGATGAGGTAGTAGACCCGGAACTTCTCCGCTTTCAGTTCGCGGAACCAGGCGAAACGGAGCGGCTTCCCGTGAGCATAGGGATCCTCAACCAAGGACGAGATACGACGGCGAAAATCCGACTGGATCTCGCGCGGGATCGCTTTCTGGAACTCTCGGGTGAAGGTCGCGGTCTCGAATATCTTGTAACGCATCTATCGGATGAAAGAAACGCGGTTCTTATGTCCTCCTTGAGGAAAACCGGACCGGCTCCGGACGAGAGTGATATCTTGCGGAGAAGATGAAAAAACCTATTTACCCGTAGTAGCTCGGCTTCTCTTCCTTGAAGCGCGCTCCTTGCGCGCTGCGGAAGTGGTTCTCGAGCTCCTTGTACGCGTCCTCGATCTCCTTCGTCGTCGAAGGCCGCACCTTGAGGAGGGCTTCCTCGAAGAACTCCATCTTGACCGTCTTCACCTTCATGTCCTTGCGGAGGGCGAGGATTGCGGCTTCCCTGCAGATGGCTTCGATGTCCGCGCCGACGTACCCCTCCGTCTTGTCGACGAGCGCGTCGAGCTTGACGTCCTTGTCCAGCGCCATGCCTTTCGTGTGGATTCCGAAGATCTGCTTCCGCGTCTTCTTGTCGGGGACCGGCACGTAGACGATCCGGTCGAACCGGCCCGGCCGAAGGAGCGCGGTGTCGATGATGTCCGGCCGATTCGTCGCGGCGATGATGACGACGTCGTTCAGGTCCTGCAAGCCGTCCATCTCCGTCAGCAATTGGTTGACGACCCGTTCCGTGACGTGGCTGTCCGTCCCGTCAGAAGCGCCTCTCCGGGGGGCGATCGCGTCCATCTCATCGAAGAAGATGATGGTGGGTGCGGTCTGGCGCGCCTTCTCGAAGATCTTCCTGACCGCCTTCTCGGATTCGCCGACCCACTTGGAGAGCATCTCCGGCCCCTTGACGAGGATGAAGTTCGCTTCGGTCTCGTGCGCCACGGCTTTCGCGAGCAATGTCTTTCCGGTGCCTGGCGGGCCGTACATCAGGACGCCCTTCGGCGGCTTGACGCCCAGGCGCTTGAACGATTCCTTGTGCTTCAGCGGCCACTCGACCGCTTCCTTCAGCTCCTGCTTCACCTCGTCGAGGCCGCCGACGTCGTCCCATTTCACGTCGGGGATCTGGATCAGCACTTCTCGCATCGCGCTCGGCCGTACGACCTTGAGGGCGTCGATGAAGTCCTGCTGGTGGATGAACAGCCGCTCGAGCACCTCTTTCGGGATCTCCTCATCCTCCTTGAGATGCAGGTCGGGCAGCACGCGGCGCAGCACGATCATCGCCGCCTCCTTCGCGAGCGAGGACAAGTCGGCGCCGACGAAGCCGTGCGTCACCTCGGACAACCGCTTGAGGTCGACGTCCTTGTCGAGCGGCATGTTCCGCGTGTGGATCTTGAGGATGTTCAGACGGCCCGCAACCCCTGGGACGCCGATCTCGATCTCGCGGTCGAAGCGTCCCGGCCTCCGTAACGCGGGATCCAGCGAGTTCGGGATGTTCGTGGCGGCGATGACGACGACCTTCCCTCTGGATTTGAGGCCGTCCATGATCGCGAGGAGTTGCGCGACGACGCGCCGCTCCACTTCGCCTTTGGACTCCTCGCGCTTGGACGCGATCGCGTCTATCTCGTCGATGAAGATGATCGAGGGTGCGTTCTTCTCCGCCTCCTCGAACTTCTTCCGGAGGTTCTCCTCGCTCTGGCCGTAGTACTTGGACATGATCTCCGGCCCGTTGATCAGAAGGAAGTTGCTGTGCGTCTCGTTCGCGACGGCTTTCGCGAGGAGCGTCTTCCCCGTGCCCGGCGGACCATGGAGGAGCACGCCCTTCGGCGGCTCGATGCCCAGGCGCTCGAAGATCTCGGGGTGCTTCAACGGCAGCTCCACCATCTCACGGACTTTCGCGACCTCGTCGTCCAGGCCGCCGATGTCCTCGTAGCTGACGTCGATCCCCTTCTCCTCTTCGGAGAGGTCCACCGCCTCGGGGTTGAAGATGACGTCCGTGCTTTCGGTGATCAGCACCGCCTTCTTCGCGGGCTGCACGTCCGTGACGACGAACTTGATGTCGCCGAGGCCGAAGTTGAACTCGTTGATCATGTCGCTGAAGACGTCCATGTCGTTGAAGAACGGGTTGTCGCTCATCGCCGAACGCCGTCGTTTGGTGCCGCCGAGGCCGACGATGTCGCCCTTGATGACCGCCCGTCCGAGGAGGCCGCGCTTGAAGATCTGCGGGTTCGCGCGGATCATGATGCCGCTCCTCGCGGGAGCGATCGTCACCTTCTTCGCCTCGTGCACCTCGGCCTTCTTCACCTTGACCTGCTCGCTGATCGTGGTGTGCGCGTTCCGCCTGATGAGGCCGTCCATCCGGATGATGTTGAGGCCGATGTCGCCCGGCAGGGAGCGGTCGGCGATCGCGACGGTGGCGCGTTCGCCCTTGATCTCGACGATGTTGCCCGGCCGGATCTCCATCTCCCGCATATAGCTGGAATCGAGCCTGACGATGCCCTTGTTCACGTCGTCCTGGATGGCTTCCGCCACCTTGAGCTTCACTTCCGGAGCGTTCGTCGTCATGGAACCACCTTTTCGGGGCCGCACTGCCGGCCTCTCTCCTCGACGCTGGCGTATTCCGAGGCCGTTTAAAAGGTTTTTGGCCTTCCGACGACGGAGGGAGACGACGTCTCACGGCTCTGAGGCGAATTCGCTTTCGGTGGTGTCGCCTGCCTTCGCGCCTCTCGTTTCTCGTTCTGATGGTGCTGCGTCCCCGTAGGGGGCCTCCCCCCGCGACGCACCCGCCGTTCTCTTCGCTTGAGGCGCGACTTGAGGGCGGCGACACATCATTCGCCTCAGAGCTGCGTATCACGCAAAACTTTTAAACCGTCTTCTTATCTGGCCGTCCATGGAGCAGAAGGGTGCCGGAGCGGGTGCTGGGAAGGGCGCGAAGACCATCGACGTCTCCACGCTTGGCCTGAAGTGCGGGCTCGAGATCCACCAGCAGCTCGACACCGGCAAGCTCTTCTGCCGCTGCCCCACGCTCCTGAAAGAGGGCGCGCCGGACTTCGAGGTCGTCCGCTCCCTCCGCGCCAGCGCGGGCGAGACTGGCGAGGTCGACGCCGCGGCGAAGCACGAGCAGGCGAAAGCCAAGCGGTTCCGCTACCGGGGCTACCGCGAGAACTGCTGCCTCGTCGAGCTGGACGAGGAGCCGCCGCACCCGATGAACCCGGCGGCCCTGCAAGCGACGGTCCAGGCGGCGAGACTCCTCAAGAGCCAGCTCCTCGACGAAGTGACGGTGATGCGCAAGACGGTCGTGGACGGGAGCAACACGTCCGGGTTCCAACGCACCAGCCTCGTCGCCCTGGGCGGCACGCTTCCTGAAGAGCCGGTCCGGATCCAGACCATCTGCCTCGAGGAGGACGCGTGCCGGATCGTCGTCCGGGAGCGGGACGAGGACGTCTACAATCTCAGCCGTCTGGGAATCCCTCTCATCGAGATCGCGACCGAGCCGGACATCACGACGCCCGAGCAGGCACAGAGAGCGGCCGCGGAGATCGGCATGGTGCTCCGCAGCACCGGGAAATGCAAGCGGGGATTGGGCACGATCAGGCAGGACCTCAACGTCAGCATCGAAGGAGGTGCGAGAGTCGAGATCAAGGGCGCGCAGGACCTCCGCCTCGTCGCGGACCTCGTCCGGAACGAGGCGCTGCGCCAGAAAGGATTATTGGAGATAAAGAAAGAGCTCGAAGAACGATTCGAACGGAAAAAAGAATCCGGACAGAACGGTGAAAATGACGAGAAAGAGACAGACTGGAAAAAAGAACGGACGAGTTCCATCATTATTTCCCCTCCGCACGACGTCTCGAAGCTGTTCAGGGAGACTGCGTGCGGCTTCGTCAAGAAAGGGATCGCAAGCGGCCAGTCCTTCGTCGCGGTGAAGCTGCCTGGCTTCGACGGCCTCCTCGGCACAGAGCTGTTCCCCAGCTATCGCCTCGGCACAGAGCTCGCGGGCTACGCGAAAGCGTTCGGCTTCGGCGGACTCATCCACACGGACGAAGACCTGCTCGGCAAGTACAAGTTCGCGGAGACCGAGATTGCGGAAGCGAGAACGGCGCTGAAGGCGAAGAACGGCGACGCCCTCCTCTTCTTCCTCGGCGACCGGGAACGGATCGACGACCTGCTCGCCTTCCTGCTGCTCCCGCGCATCGAACGGTTGCTGCACGGCATCCCGGGCGAGGTGCGGAAGGCGAACGACGACGCCACCACGACCTTCCTCCGGCCGATGCCGGGAGCGGCGCGGATGTACCCCGAGACCGACCTGCGGCGAGTCCCCGTGCCGGCAGACGTCCCCGTTCCCAAGCTCCTCAAGGAGCAGGAGGCGGACCTCATCCGCCGCTACAAGATCCCTGCGAGCCACGCGAAAGAGCTCCTGCGGGAAGGATGGCCGCTCGACGAGTATGTCGAGGCCTATCCGAACCTCGCGCCCCTTTTCCTCGCCACGACGATCCTCGACACGCCGAAAGAGATCAGGAAACGGTACAACAGGGAATTGGCGCTGGAAGAGCACGAACGGGAACTACGGGGGATCCTGGAAGCGGCGGACAAGGGAACCGTCCCGAAGGAAGCGGTCATCGAGCTCCTCGTCGACGTCGCAGACGGGAAACGGCCGCAGTACGCGAAGTTCCAGGCAGCTGACGACCGTGAGATTGAGAACGTCGTCAAAGCCGTCCTGGAAGCCCATCCGGACGCGCCGCTCAACGGTCTCATGGGCGAGGCGATGGCGAAGCTCCGCGGCAAAGCGTCCGGGAAGACGGTGCTCGAGCTCCTGCAACGGCTCTCGGGGAGAGCACGATGACCCTCGCCTCCTTCCTCGCGGCGCTCTTCGGCTCGCTCCTCTTCCTCATCCTTGCGCTCATCGTCCTCTTTTATTTGTTCTGGAAGCTCTGGTTCAGCCGCGACCCCGAACGGAAGGGGCCGAAAGACCCGGACA
Source organism: Candidatus Woesearchaeota archaeon (assembly GCA_014874255.1). Taxonomy (GTDB): domain Archaea; phylum Nanobdellota; class Nanobdellia; order Woesearchaeales; family UBA525; genus UBA153. Next base: position 4,102 of record JACWAN010000073.1, on the reverse strand, counting down.
TAATCCTCAGCCCTGCGAACGGCCGGGTCGCGGTCGTCCAGCGGTTCGATTCCTCGAAAACCGCGAGCGTGACCGCGCAGAAATGGAACAAAGGGCGTGCGGGCATCCTCTGCAAGGACGTCGCCCAGAGCGGATGGTTCGTCCTCATCGTCATGACGCCGTTCGACGTCCACTACCAGCGCGCGCCGGTGGAAGGCACAGTCCTCTCCTCGCGCCGCACGCCGGGGAAGTTCCTCAACGCGGTGAAGGATCCTGAGACGTTCCTCGCGCTGGAGAATGAGAAGAACGAGATCCTCCTCACGACCGCGTACGGCAAGGTGAAGGTCGTCCAGATTGCGGGCTACCTCGCGCGCCGCATCCGCAGCCACGTCACGCCGGGCAAGCACGTCAAGAGAGGCGCCACTATCGGCTTCATCGATCTCGGCAGCCAGGTCGCGCTCGTCCTCCCTGAGCGGGCGCGCGTCCGCGTGAAGCCCGGCGACACGGTGATCGACGGCGAATCCGTCATCGGGGTGTTCGTATGAGACAAACGGTGAAATCCGCGCAGAGATCCCCTCAGAAACCCTCTCAGAAACCCTCTCAGAAACCCTCTCAGAAGACTCCTTCCTGGAACGTCAAGTTCGCGGACATCGTCACCGCGCTGAACCTCGTCGCGGGCATCTTCGCGACGTACGAGGCGATGCTCGGCCGCACCACCCTCGCCATCGCCCTCGTCGCGGCAGCGATGGTCTTCGACCTCTTCGACGGCAAGGTCGCCCGTTTCCTGAAACAGGAGCATGAGCTCGGACGCGAGCTCGACTCCCTCGCGGACATGGTGAGCTTCGGCGTCGCGCCCGGCGTCATCCTCCTCCAGCTCTACGGATTCGGTGCGCTCATCCTGACGGCGGCCGCTGTCTACGCGGTCGCGGGCGCGTTCCGCCTGGCGCGGTTCAACCTGCTCGCCGCCGCCGGCGAGAAGGGATACTTCCTCGGCGTCCCGATACCTGCGGCGGCGTTCCTCCTCCTCGCCTCGTCGTTCCTCGGGCTGGCGGCGTGGCTGCAGGCCCTCATCATGGCCGTGCTCGCCGCGCTGATGCTCAGCAACCTCCAGATAAAGAAATTTTGACCGGCTTCATCATGATCGACGTCATTATGGCTGAACTTTCATTATAACAAACTTCATATGATAGTTTTTTTTATAACCGGCTTCATTATGGTCGATAACGATCATCGTGGTCAAGAGCGCGATGCACCATGGACTGGACCTACCTCCTGCAGCTCGTCTGGTACTTCCTGCCGGTCTACGTGGCGAACGGCTCGCCGCCGCTCCTCGCCAAGCTGCCGCTCCTCGACCGGTGGAACGCGCCGGTGGACCTCGGCCGGCGCTGCGGCAAGCAACGGCTGCTGGGCGACCACAAGACGTGGCGCGGGCTCCTCGGCGGCGTCCTCCTCGCTGGCCTCGTCTTCCTGGCGCAGCAGCACTACGCGTCCATCACGCCGCTTATACCCTACGGGTCGCTCCCATGGTGGCTCGGCTTCCTCTTGGGCTTCGGCGCGTTGCTCGGCGACCTCGTCAAGTCGTTCCTCAAGCGGCGCATCACCATCAAGCCGGGCGGCAACTGGGCGCCGTTCGACCAGATCGACTACGCGGTCGGCGCGTTCCTCGTCACCCTCCCGGTCTACTGGCCCGGCCTGCCGGCGACGCTCTACCTCGTCGTGCTGAGCGGCGCGGTCAGCGCCGCCGCCCATTACCTCGGCTATCACCTCAAGGTGAACGAGGAACGGTTCTGAGAACGATGGTCGACAATATCGAGATCAAGGCGTGTCACCCTGACCCTGACACAGTGCGCCGTTATCTTCGAGGGCACGGTGCGGACTTCAAGGGGACAGATCACCAGATAGACACCTATTATGAAGTCTCGACAGGACGGCTCAAGCTCCGGGAAGGAAACATCGAGAACAGCCTGATCTATTACGAGCGGGAGGACGCGGAAGGGCCGAAGCACAGCAGGGTCATCCTCGTCCCTCAGCGGCCTGATTCCGGCATCAAGGAACTCCTCGGCAAGGTCCTCCGGACCAAGGTCGTCGTCGACAAGCGCCGCGAGATATACTTCATCGGGAACGTCAAGTTCCACATCGACGACGTGGAGGGCCTCGGCGGCTTCATCGAGATCGAGGCGATCGACCGGGACGGCACCCTCGGCCTCGCACATCTGCGTGAGCAATGCGACCGCTATCTCCGGGAGTTCGATATCAGGAAGGAAGACCTCCTGAGTTGCAGCTACTCGGACCTCCTCCTCGAACTCCGCCGGCCACGTTGACATCATCGCCGCCGCGGAGATATCTTTCTCCCTCCGGTCCGAGGTCTCGCCCCGGAGACCATAGGTCTTCGGGCGCACGAATTCTCCGAATTCGTTGTGTCGGGCGCTCACGATTATGGCCTCGGTCATTCAGCTTCGCTTCGTTCTCGATCCTCGCGTTCTTCGAACACGAGTCTCGCAAAAACGCTCGTCCATGTTCGCGTCCGGGTCTCGTGCCAAGGCGGCGGCGATGATGTTTTCGACGTCTCTTCATCCACAAATAGCTTTATATCCTTCCTCTGCGCGGATGGCCGTATGGACGCGTACGTCATCCTCCTCCAGCTGTTCGCCACGTTCCTCTTCTCCTTCCTCTTCGGCTTCGAGCGGCAGCGCGCCCACAAGCCCGTCGGCTTCGGCACCTACGTCTTCGTCGCGACGGGCGCCTGCGCCCTCGCCATCGCCGGCACGATCCTCGCGCCCGGGAACTCGCTTCCCCTCCTCGGCTCCATCATCACCGGCATCGGCTTCCTCGGCGCCGGGGCGCTCATCCGGACGAGCGACAAGATCTTCGGCTTCATGTCGGCGGCGGCCATCTGGCTCTTCGCTATCTTCGGCCTGCTCATCGGCACGGGCCAGTACTTCATCGCCGGCATCGTCTACGCCATCGTCTGGCTCGTCGTCCTCTACGATCTCCGTCTCGAGTGCAGGGGCGTCGGCTCCTACCAGCGACGGCTCGTCCTCACCACGAACCGGATCATCAACCAGAAAGAGGTGAAGACGATGCTCCTCCTCGCCACCAAAAACCACAAGCTGATCAGCGTCGAGATCGACAAGGGCGGGAAGAAGCTCACCTTCATCTACCTCATCGAGGGCGGCAAGGAAGCCATCAACGCCATCCCCGAGAAGCTCTACGAGAAGGAATGGCTCGAGTCCTGCAAGATAGAGTGATCAAAGAAGAGTTCTGTCGGCATTGTCGTCGTTGCCGCCTTGGAGCGATGTCAGAAAAACGCCCGATTCGCACGGAAGTCCGCGACTTCCGGCGCGCCGGTACCCTAGAACGCATCGCGTTCGGGTTCCCGGAACGGAGCTCAAGGGCGCTTCGTACCGTGCGCTTGCAGGGCGTTTTTCGCAATGTCTCGGACCGGAGGGAGAAAAGATGCTCCGCGGCAACGACGGGATCAACGTCGTCTCGGAAGAGCGAGAAAGAGGGAAAGAAAGGGGGATCAGGAAAACCGTTCGTCCTAGAGGATGTCCTCGATTGGCGGCTTGTTCTTCGGCTTCGTCGGCCCCTTCCCGGGCGCGGCCATCGGGGCGGACTCGCCCATCAGCTTCTCCGCCTCGGCTTCGAGGTCGACGCCCATCTCCTTGAGCGCGGCGAGGTGCATCTGCATCAGCTGCTCGACGATGCCGAGGATGCGCCCCAACTCCTGGCGCTCCTTCGAGAGGACCGCCAGCGAGCCCTTGTGGTAGCCGATCTGCTCGTCACGGGATGAGTGCGTCGACGGGTTCGTCGCTGCGGGCTTCGCCGCCTCCTTCTTCGCTGCCATGTGATCACCTTCTGGAATGTCTCTTGTCGCTGTGGATAAGGAAGGTCTTTTAAAGTTTTTTGGGCTTAAGAACTTCGATTCCGGGAATCACCGTTGCGGCCTAGTTGTCCTCGCTCAGCTCGGGGCGATTGTCGGGCGCTCACGATTATGGTCTTGCAAAAACGCTCGACCATGTGTTCGGGAACGACGAGCTTGCGAGTCGGAGGAGCGAGAGCGACTGAACCGGACACTGCGGACGGTTCTGGACCCGTTCCAGAACGCGGGAATGAAATGACC
>JACWAN010000072.1 GCA_014874255.1 Candidatus Woesearchaeota archaeon | reverse complement strand
CTTCCGGAGCGTCGGCAGCGTCAGCGCCGACGCGATACAACAATACATTGCACAGAGCAACAGAGGCGGAAGAACACAAACATTACTCAACAGATACCCCGGGCTTTAGCCCGGGGAGGTTCATTCCTGTTCTCTCGATGGAGCCCTCTCCGGGAGGCGGAACGCCGTTTGAGAGCACGCTCTTTCAGAAGACTGACTTGTAGATCCCGACCCGCTCCCTGAGGCCGTTCGCGGTCCCCTCGCCGAGCATCGCGTCGAGGACGTTCTCGTAGCTCTTCAGCACCGGCAAGACGTTCTTGCCGTGGACGAGCTTCCGCTTCTGTGCGTCGTCGCCGTAGTCGAGCGTCGTCTCGACGAGCGAGGCAATCATGAGCGCCTCGAGGCGGTCGGGATCCTCACCCACCTTCTTCGGCTTCTTCGGGTCGTAATCCGCCCGGTCGTTCGCGAAGGTGAGGATGTCATAGAGCCCGTTCATGCCGCTCTCGTGGTACGCGGCATGGAGCCTGTCTGCGAGCCCTCTCTTCCTGAGGCCCTGTACCATCGCCTTGCTCGCGTCGTCCGTGAGGTCCTCGATGCTCCACACCTTTTCCTCGTCGGGCGAGAGCGAGAGGCTCGTCAGGGCGAGCAAGCCGAGATACTGGCGGTCGTCGTTGCCGTAGACCTTGTCGAGTTTCGCCTGGAGGCAGTCCGCGAAGAGTTGCGTGTTGACGAGGATGCCTTTTCTCTCGTCTTCCTTGTCGTAGCCGAACGGCGTCTCTTCCTGTTCGAGGCCGATGCCCCCGAAGGCGAACCGCCGATAGCTTCCTGCATTCACGTAGCCTTTGAGGTTGACGCTCCGAGCGATGATTCGAGCGAGCCTTCCGATCCGCGAGGGCTTCCCGTCCTGCCGCGCAGCCTCAGGTCTCACTGCTTCCCCCTGCTGTTCCTTTCCCTCATACTTCCCGACGAGATCGTCCAGCTCTTTCTGGAACGCCCGGTCGCCGAGCAGCCCATTCGTCTTTCGGAGGCTCTCCTTCGTCGCGAGGCCCTTGAGCCAGCGCAGGGTGAGCGCCTGCTGGTCATTCGTCGCGAGGAAATGTTCCAGACGGAAGATATCATCCTCGTCCCGGCCGGTCACGTCCGCGATGACGTAGTCGTTCTCGTTTTCCAGTCCCTTGATATCCGGCTTCCTCAGCAGGACGGTCCTGCCGTCATACTCCTTCTTGACGAAGGCGATCCGCTCGAAGATCTTTGTGGGAAGCTTCGGGAGCTCCTCGTCGCGGATGCGCGCGATCATCTTGTCCGTGAGGCCTGGCTTGTCGCCGGCATACTCCCCCCGGTCGTTGTCGATCGAGAAGATGACTCTCGCCTCCTTGAGATAGTCCGTATCGACGAGCCCCTCTCTGCCCGTCGCGAGCAGCTCTGCGGCGGTCGTCGCGAGGGCCGCCATGTAGTCCTCTGCGAGGGTCGCCGCTCTCGGATCGTCGAACGCCTTCATCGCGCGCGAGAGGAAGTCCTCTGTGCGCTTGTCCGCCTTCCTCCAGAGATCGCTCTGAGGCTCCCAGTAGATGAATCCGTCAGGATAGATGATGTCGAATCCTCGCGCTTTGAGCACCGCGATATGCACCTGGACATCCTTTTCGAGCGTCATAGGAATCCCCAAGATATAATACATTTTACCACTAATAAGTACTAATTTATAAATCTTTAGGTTTTCCGGGAGTCCGTCGTCGAGGAAAAACCTCCTTCCCGATATCCTTCTTACCGTTCTTTCCGTCTTCTGGCCCTCCGTCCCGCAATCTTTATAAAAACCCGTGAATCCTGTTTCACATATGAATTCCCGCACGTCCTCTCCGGAACAGCCGACGGACCAGCACTCGCTCTGCTTCGAGACGCTCGCGAACGAGCTCCGCCTGCGGATCGTCCGCCTCCTCGAGAAAGAGGAGCTGAACGTCACCAGCCTCGCAGAGCAGACCGGTGCGGAGCGCTCACGCGTGAGCCACGCCCTCCAGGCGCTCCGGGAATGCCGCCTCGTCGCCGCCCGGAAACGCGGCCGGGAAGTCGTCTACACCCTGAATAAGGGCAGCCCGGTCTTCAACGAGCACAAGGGCAACCTCTTCTCCATCCTCGAGGAGCACGCCCGGATGAGCTGCGCGCGGTGCGCGAAGAGCGGCCGCGCACCCGCGTTCCACAAGGCGTGAGGGCGTGAAAAGAGGGACGAGCACACGATGAACGCACTCGACTCGATCCAGCGACGCGACCATCTCGACAGCGCGAGCGCCGTCGCGGCGCGCATCCACGCGGTGCCCGGCCTCACCGAAGAGGTCGTCAGGCGCATCTCCAACGAGAAGGAAGAGCCGGAGTGGATGCTCGCCATCCGCCTCGAAGCCCTGAAAGCGTACCGTCAACGATCGCTTCCCAACTGGCCGCGCCAGCCCGACCTCTCCGGCCTGAATCTGGATGCGATCTCGTACTATGTCGCGCCGGACGCGCGGCAGAGCCACACCTGGGATGACGTCCCGGAAGAGATCAAGGACACGTTCGAGAAGCTCGGCATCCCGGAAGCGGAACGGACCTCCCTCGGCGGCGTCGGCGCCCAGTTCGACAGCGAAGTGGTGTACCACCGCCTCAAGGAGGAGATCGCCGCGCAAGGCGTCATCTTCGAGGACCTCGACGTCGCCGTGAAGGAATACCCTGAGATTGTCCGAAAGCATTTCTCGAAATGCATCTCCCCGAACGACCACACATTCATCAGTCTCCACTACGCGGTCTGGAGCGGCGGCACCTTCATCTACGTGCCGCGCGGCGTCAGCGTCGAGATTCCGCTCCAAGCCTATTTCCGCATGAACACGCGGGCGATGGGCCAGTTCGAGCACACCCTCATCGTCGTCGAGGAAGGCGCGAAACTCCACTACATCGAAGGATGCTCCGCCCCTCGCTACGAGGCGAGCAGCCTCCACGCCGGCGGCGTCGAGATCTTCGTCGGCAAAGGCGCGAACGTCCGGTACAGCAGCGTCGAGAACTGGTCGAAGAACACGTACAACCTCAACACGAAACGCGCGATCGTCGAGGAGGAAGGGACGATCGAGTGGGTGGGCGGCAACCTCGGCAGCCGCGCCACGATGCTCTACCCGTGCAGCATCCTCAAGGGCAGGAATGCGAGAGCGAACCATCTCAGCATCGCCTTCGCCGGCGAGGGTCAGGACCAGGACACCGGCGCGAAGGTGTACCACCTCGCCCCCGGCACGACGAGCATGGTCCAGGCGAAATCGATCAGCGTCGGCGGCGGCCGCACCAACTACCGCGGCCACCTCTTCATCAAGAAGGGCGCGAAAGGCGCGAAAGCCTCCGTGGAATGCGACGCCCTCCTCTTCGACGCCGCGAGCTCGACGGATACGATGCCCGCGATCGAGGTGAAGGAGCGCGATGCGGAGGTGGCGCACGAAGCGCGCGTCGGCCGGATCAGCGACGAGAACATCTTCTACCTGCGCTCGCGGGGATTCACCGAGAAGGAAGCGGTGGAGATGATTGTCAACGGCTTCATGGAGCGGATCACGAAGGAACTCCCGCTCGAGTACGCGGTCGAGCTGAACAAGCTGATCGCGCTCGAGATTGAGGGGAGCCTGGGCTGAGGAGCGACGATGATGACACCGACGGCTTCCTCCGCATCGTCCGTTTCTTCCTCTTCCTCCTCTTCCACTTCTCCAGCTTCTTCTTCCCTCTTCCCGGAACTCCTCAGGCAGCGCTACCCGGACAGGGATGTCCTCCTCCCGCCCGCGACGATCGCGACGCCGACGGGAAAATGGAGCCACAAGGAGTTATGGACGCGGGAAGATGAAGATACCGTTGCTGCGCAACGAGCGAAGCCGGAGCACCATGCGTCTTTTCTCTATGAGGAGCAGGACGGCGTCACGATCACCCCCTTCGACAAGCTCGACGAGAGACGACGCGCGCTCGTCCATGAACGGCTGCTCACGCTCCTTCCCCGCGACCGTCAGACGGCTGCCCATCTCGCAGCCCTCACCGGAGGCCTCCTCATCACTGTCACCGCGAACGTCGAAAAACCCCTCAGGATCAGGCATCGCTTCTCAAGAGGGACGGACGCGAACAGGAGCACGATCGTCCTCCTCGGACCGGGAACGGAGGTCTCGCTCCTCGAATCCTTCGACGGCTCCCCCCGCCGGGCGAGCCACACGTTCGAGGCGTTCGTCGCGGAAGGCGCGACGCTCCGCTACTGTCAGCTCCAGACGATGAACGGCATCCTCGTCAGCCGCAAGGCCGCCGTTCTCGGACGCGACGCGACCGTGGAATGGCTGGAAGCGAACGCCGCTGCCACGACGTACAGTCGGACGACGACGTTCCTCGAAGGGGAAGGTTCCTCGACGACGGCGCTCGGCCTCTTCCTCGGGCAGCCAGGCGCGCGGCTCGACCTCGGCGCGGAAGCGCGGCACCTCGCGCCCCGGACGACGAGCGTCCTCGCCGCGCGCGGCGCGCTCGCTGGCGACGCCTCCGCGATCTACCACGGCGTCCTCCGCATCGGCCCGTCAGCGGAGAAGAGCGACGCGTTCCAGGAAGCGGGTACGCTCCTGTTGAGCGAGGAAGCGGAGTCGAAGGCGAGTCCCGAGCTCCTGATCGAGAACAATGACGTGCGGTGCAGCCACGCAGCCACGGCCGCGCGTCTGGACGAGGAGAAGCTCTTCTACCTGCGCAGCCGCGGCCTCTCCGAGGACGAGGCGCGCCGCCTCCTCATCGCGGCGTTCGTCTGGCCCCTCCTCGGACGCTTGAGCGGTCGCGCCAATGAGTTCATCACGGACGTGCTGCCCCTCGTCGAGCGGTACGCGGCGGACGCGCTCGGCGGCAGAAGGACACCGATGAAAAAGAACAATAAGAATGAGGCGTGAGTAAGAATGAGAAGTGAGAATGATGACGAAGAAAAGAATGAGTTATAATGATTAAATGATTGAATAATAAAAGACTGCAACCAATAATTAATACTAAAACGAACGACTGAAACTAGCGATAACTCACTCACTAATAACCGACTTGTCAATAACTGAAAATATAACGGAGAATATAACGGAGAAGAGTGATGCGCCATGGCTGACAAACGATATCTCATCGATATCCGGAAGGAGTTCCCCTTGCTCGTCGCGCGCCCCGGACTCGTCTACCTGGACAACGCGGCGACGACGCAGAAGCCGGCGGCGGTGCTCGACACGGAACGCGCGTTCTACGAAGAGGCGGACGCGAACATCCACCGCGGCATCTACGCGCTCAGCGAGGAAGCGAGCGACCGGTACGAGCGCGCGCGCGAGAAGGTCGCGCGGTTCCTCAACGCGCCCTCGGCGGAGAACATCGTCTTCACCGCGGGCGCGACGGACTCTATCAACCTCGTCGCGCATTCGTGGGGGCTGGCGAACCTCGAACGAGGGGATGAGATCCTGCTGACACCGCTCGAGCACCACGCGAATATCGTGCCGTGGCAGCAGGTCGCGAAACAGACGGGGGCGAAGGTCGTCTTCTGCGGCCTCAAGGAGGACTTCACCCTCGACGTCGACGACCTCAAACGGAGGATCACGCCGAAGACCGGGCTGCTCGCGATCACGCAGGTGTCGAACGTCCTCGGCATCGCGACCCCGCTCAGCGAGATAATCCCCTACGCGAAACAGCGCGGCGTCACGGTCCTCGTCGACGGCGCGCAGGGCGCGCCGCACCTGAAGACCGACGTGCAGGCGCTCGGCTGTGACTTCTACGCGTTCAGCGGCCATAAGATGCTCGCGCCCACCGGAATCGGCGTCCTCTACGTTGCTGAGCAGCACCGCTCCATGCAGCCGTATCGCACGGGCGGCGACATGATCGAGGACGTCACCGAGCAAGGAGCGGAGTTCGCGCCGCTCGCGCCGCGCCGCCTCGAAGCGGGGACGCCGCACATCGCCGGCGCCGTCGGCTTGGGAGCGGCGATCGACTACCTCGAGAGCATCGGGATGGACGCGATCCATCAGCACGAGGCCGCGCTCCTGAAGAAGGCGTGGCACGCGCTCTCGCGGATCCCAGACGTGACGCTCCTCGGCCCCGCGCCGGAGAACGATCCGCTTTTCAGTTCGCGTTCCGCGGTCGTCAGCTTCACCGTCGAGGGCATCCATCCGCACGACGTCGCGCAGCTCCTCGACGACGAGGGCGTCTGCATCCGCGTCGGCAAGCACTGCGCGCACCCCCTGCACGCGCGGATGAAGGTGGCCGCCACCAATAGGGCGTCCTTCTACCTCTACAACACCGAGCAGGATATCGACGCGCTCGTCGCCGCGTTGCGGCACGCGATCGAGGTGTTCCGATGAATGACGCGAACGGCGCGGACGCGATTGGCGGTTCTGCCCGCGACGCGATCTACCGCGAGATCATCCTCGAGGAGTACAAGCACCCGCGCAATAAAGGGCTGCTCGCGGGAGCGACGCACGTCGCGAAGGCGCGCAACTCGACGTGCGGCGACGAACTCAGCGTCCAGCTCCTCATCAAGGACGGCCGCGTCCAGGACGTCAAGTTCGAGGGCGTCGGGTGCGCGGTGAGCCAGGCGGCCGCCTCCCTCTTCACCGAGCACATCAAGGGGAAGCCGGTGCGCGAGGTCGAGCGGATGGACGAGAAGACCATCGTCTCGCTCTTCGGGTTCGCGCCCAACCCTGCGCGGATGAAATGCGCGGTCCTCGTCATGCGCGCCGCCGCGGACGCGCTCGATGCGAAGACTGATGCGAAGACTGATGCGAAGACTGATGCGAAGACTGATGCGAAGACTGATGCGAAGACTGATGCGAAGACTGATAGGGAATAACTGGTGATCATGATGCTCGGGATCAACGACTTGCACGTCAGCGTCGATGGGAAAGAGATCCTCAAGGGCGTGACGCTCACCCTGAAGAAGGGCGAGGTCGTCGCGATCATGGGACCGAACGGCAGCGGGAAGAGCACTTTGGCGAACGCGGCGATGGGCAACCCGAAGTACGCGATTACGGGGGGAACGATCACGCTCGACGGCGAGGATGTCACCACGCTCCCTCCTGAGGAGCGTGCGAAACGCGGCCTCTTCCTCAGCTTCCAGTACCCGAGCGAGATCCCCGGCGTGACGATGTTCAACTTCCTCCGGGCGGCGCTCAACAGCCAACTGACAGGACGGGGCGAGGGGCCGATGCGGCTCTACGACTTCACCAAGCTGCTCAAGGAGAAGATGGCCCTACTGAAGATGGACGCGCGGTTCGCGGAACGGTTCCTCAACGAAGGCTTTTCGGGAGGGGAGAAGAAACGGGCGGAGACGCTGCAGCTCGCGCTCTTCCGGCCGAAAGCGGCGATCCTCGACGAGACGGACAGCGGCCTCGACATCGACGCGCTCCGGATCGTAGCGGAGGGGATCAACGCGACCCGCACGGCCGAGAACGGATTCCTCCTGATCACGCACTACCAGCGCATCCTCGACTACGTGAAGCCGGACCGCATCCTCATCCTGAAGGACGGCCGGATCGTCGAGGAAGGCGGGCCCGAATTGGCTGCCCGCCTGGAGAAGGAAGGGTACGACGCGATCTGAGACATCTTCTTTCGTGCGGCGAAGATTTCCTCGCGCCTGATTCTTGCGTCGAGCAGCTTCTTGAGATACCGTCGCACAGGATGTCTTCTTTCAAAATGGCTATTGAACGAGAAGGTATGAATGAGAAGAAAAAAGATGTGAACGCACCCTTACACTTCTCCGAATCCCCCGATGTCGAGAGGATCGGTCGGTGAGGTCTGGTCTCCGGTACCGGTGCCATTGTTCGTGCTGGCGTTAGTGTCCGACAGGTCAGTACCATCTTGTTGCCCGCTGTCAGTTATCTCGATGGTGTCGGCGTCAGGAATCGTGGCAGAGACCTCATCGGCATTCTCGAGATTATTGCGCGCCGACGGGAGCGGAGCTGCTTCATCCACGGTCTCGATGTCATTGTGGTTCGCCGCACTGAGGATCAGCGCCGGAGCGAATGACCTCGGCGATTGCTGCGGCACTGCGTCACTCGCCCCGAAGGCCAGACTAGCGCCCATGAAGACGCTGACAAGCAGCATCCCGAGCACACCCCCGATCATCCATATCCTCTTCGTTTTCATGGTTCCACCTCAAAGCGGTCTCTGCCGCTTCAGCGAAGGGTGGGGTGACGAACTATAAGAATGTCTTAGTGCGACGGTCGAAGCGTCTCGTGCAATAATAGAAACGAACTGCGGTGTGGTCGTATCATTCCTCGCGCCGTTCCCACAGATCTATGAGACCGTCGACGAGGCGATCGAGGAAGCTCTCCCGGTACGCGATGAGCAGCGCCATGATGCGTTCTCGCGGCGCGGCGAGGCGATACGAATTGAACTTCCCGCTCCGGGTCATTTTGATGACGCCCGCGTCGAGCAGCTTCTTGAGATGCCACGTCGTCGTCGACGCCGAGAGCTTCGTCGACACGGCGATCTCCCGATGCGTGCAGCAGTCATTGCTGAAGACGAAGAGGAGGATGGAGCGGACGCTCTGCTGGCGAAGGAGCGTCAGCAGTTCCTGGTCATCCGACGAAGTGTCGAGGGGGAAGTAACGGAGCGTGTTCCCTTCCTTCTTCGTTCGGAGGAGATCGTGCCGGACAAGATATGACAGGTGATAGGAGACCGAGCCGAACGGAAGCCCTGTCAGCCGTTGGATCTCGCGAAGATGGCACCCTGCGTTTCGTCTCACAGTCTCATATATCCCTCGTCGTGTGGCGAGCAGGAGGATGCCGCTCTCCTGATCAAGGCCGGACATCACGTGGCTCACTTCTTCAGCATCCCCACGAAGAACGAGAGCAGGACCGCGAAGTCGAGGAGGCTCGCGAGGACGTCGAGATATGGCTGCCGGAGCAATATCCAGTCGCTGACGAGGAGCAGGACGCCCTTGAGCGCGAACAAGCCGAACGCAATCGTGACGAAGAGGAGCTTCTTTCTGCCATCTCGCCGATAGGCGAGCAGACTGATCACGCTGAGCACGAGAGCCAGCAGCGTACTGCCCACAAGGACGATGTTCGTCACATCGATTCCTTGTATGGTGCTTGCATCCGCACTTTCCGTCGCGAGGGCAGAGGTCGCCGCGAGGAGCGCTGTGCTTGCACACGTCAAGAGGAAGAGCTTACGGCCCATGTGGGCCTGAGGGGCATCGTGCTTTATCAATCTGCTGCTTCGGACGCCGCGCGTTCGATAGTCGTCTCTGCTCATTCTTCCACCTTGCGGATCCGCGTGGCAAGGAACAGGAGCAGGAGCAGCACGAGAGGCGTCAGGAACGCCACCGGAAGGACGTTCGCCGGATTCAGATTCACCTTCGGCAGCACGACGAAGCGCGTGACGGGACTGACGCACGGCAGGTCATGTGCCCCGCTCTGCGCGACGATGGTCAACGAGTAGTTCCCCGCCTTCACGAAGTGGATTTTCCAGTCGAGGGGGAGTGTCTGGTTCACGCCCATTGACCCGATATATTGCCCTTTCTCCGCACTCCAGTCCTCCAGGTCGACCGGCAGCTTCGCCTCTGTATCGACTAGGGACAGGTAGGTCGTGATGTCGCTCAGCGCGGCATCGCCGGTGTCCGTGATGGTCCCGTGGACCGTCACGTAGTCCCCTGCCGTGCCGTTCAGGGTGTGCGAGGAGAGGATCCGCAGGGAGAGTGGCGGCGCGGTGTCCGCCCCGGCCACGACTGCGTTCAGGAGGACGCCAACGAGGACGAGGAGGGATGACCATCTACTCATGCTGCACCACCCCCTGTCGAGAAACGGTCCGTACCGCGTAGCCGAGGAAGAGCAGCGTGACGACGCAGAAGATGAGGAGTGGGACGAGATACTGGATGTTGCTGAGCAGCGAGAATTTTGCGTCGACGAGGATGTAGTCCAGCGCGGCGAACACGTTCTCGATGGGATTGATGGTGCTCATCGTCTGCAGGACCGGGCCGGACTTCAGCGTGCCGGAGAAGAGCGCCGGGGCTGCCAGCGCTAGGAGGACGACGAGCGAGGTCGTGAGCGTGTTCTTCGAGGAACGGAAGAACAAGGCGAGGGCGAAGACGAAGGCAGTAAAACCTATCACGACGAGCGTGCCGAGCAGCGCGGCATACGCGAGGAACGCAAGCGTCTCGCCCGAGCCCGCAGCGGCGACGATGATATACGGCAGGGAGACGACGAAGAGCATCGCCCAGAGCGTGAGGACGGAGAGGAACTTTCCCTTAACGAAGCCCCAGAGCGAGATCGGCGTGAGGAGCACGCTCTCCGCGGTCCCGCTCTCGAATTCTCCCGCGATCATGCCGGACGCCTCGATAGTGACGACGAGCAGCGCGATGCCGATGATTACCTTGGAGAGCAGCCACATGAGCTCGGTCTGGTCGAGGAGGCTGAGCTCCTTGTTCGTGAGCAGCAGGTATGAGGTGAAGCTCAGGAGGAGCGAGGCGATGACGAGCCAGAGGCTGCTCTTCCACGTGCAGAGTTCGCGCCGGAGTTCCTTCTTCCAGATGGTCGTCGCTCGCGTCATGATTTTGTCCCTCCTGTGAGCCGGAGAAAGATGTCTGTGAGCGAGCCGCCTTTCATCTTGCTCTTCGTCTGCAGCTCGGCGAGCGTGCCTTCCGCGATCAATCGTCCTTTGTCGATGATGCCGATGCGTGTGCATAGCGAGGAGACCTCGTTGAGCAGATGGGAGGAGAGGAAGATTGTGACGCCGTCCCGGTTCAACTTGCGCAGGAGGCGCTGTATGTCCTCCTGTCCCTGGGGGTCGAGGCCGATCGTCGGTTCGTCGAGGAAGAGGATGCGTGGCCTGTTGAGGAGCGCCCGTGCGATGCCGAGACGCTGCCGCATCCCGAACGAGAACGTGCTGATGAGCGCGTGTTTCCGGTCGGCGAGGCCGGTGGCTGCGAGGAGCTCGTCGATACGCATCCGCTCGGCGCCATAGAGCTCAGCGAAGAAAGCCAAGTATTCCTCGGCGGTCATCCACTCGTAGAACCCCCTGCTCTCAGGGACAGCCCCGAGCGAGCGTACGGCCTCCTCCCGCTCATCTGGTAGCCGATGGCCGTCGATGGTGACCGTCCCCCCGGTCGGCGCGAGGATGCCGGTGAGCATCCTGATAGTCGTCGTCTTTCCTGCGCCGTTCGGTCCGAGGAAGCCGAAGAACTCCCCCTCCTCGACACGGAGATTGAGCGAGTGGATGACCTGTTTCTGATCGTACGCTTTTGAGAGGCCGGTCGTGACGATGATGTCATGCATGGTTCTTCCTCCGTTTGTACCAGAAGGCGTTCAGGAGGAGGCTGGAGCATCCGATGATGAGGAGCGCCCCGCCCGCGAACTGGTTGGTGGCCGCCTGCGCGTCGGGTATGTCATACCAGAGCAGCAGGTACGCTCCGGCCGCCATGACGCCGAGGGAGAGGAGCGCGAAGACCGGTTTCATGGGTTCCTCCACGAGAAGCTGTCAATGATGTGGTTGAAGACGGATTCATCGGAGCCGTATCCCGCTTCGGGCGCTGAGACGCTAATCAGTCCTGATTGGTCGCTCCCGACGATGAAGACCAGCGTGGTGACGAGCGGCGCGCCCCGCGCCGTGCTCCGGTAGGTCAGCCGGAACGCTTCGGCGCCGTTCACGGTCATGTTCGTGTGATTGAGCTCTTGATAGCCCGTCATGGTGGTGCGGAGTTGCGGTTCGACCTGGCTGAGCACGTAGAGCACGAGGTTGCTGTTGTCTGGGACGTCGGTGAGCTTCACGGTCGCGGTCGCATCCCCTGAGCGGAACTCATATTCCCCTGCGACCGTGGCGTTGGCCCTCCAGGAGGCCGGCACCTCGATGGAATAGTAGTCCTGAGGGACGTCCCTGTTGGAATACGCCACGAACGTCCCCTGGTCTGCGGGAAGGGTCACGGGCTGCAGCGACGACGGGTTCGGATCGCGCGCGCCCACTGGACTGCGTCCGAAAGAGTGGTACAGCAGGAGTCCGAGCGCGGCGACGGTAAGCAAGAGGACGATGATAATCGCCACGGTGTTCGTCTGCCGAATCATGCGCAACAAAAGAAGAGGGCCGTTTATATATCGCGTAGTGCAACGATGAAATTGGGGGATCTGCTCGGCCCTGTCGGCATCATCGCCGTGGGCTGCAGTCGTTGATGCTCCGGCCCGTCCTCGTATGACTCGGACATGCTCGCTCATCAATCGTCTCGCCGAAGGCGCGGGTCCTCCCTATAGGTGGCATGATCGCTCCGCTCCCAGGTTCCTCGTATAAGGTTCCTCGTATACACAGGAAAGCTCGGCTTTCCGCGCGCCGGATTCTCCGAATCCGCGCGACTCGGAACCGACCCCCCCGCTCACGCCCGCTTTTTCCTCCGACTGGTCGCTCGCCCTTAGGCCGAGGGCGATGATGATGTCGATACAACTGGTCTGCTCGCTAAATTTTTCCTCTCCAATCTTCCTGATGTTCTTCCTAGCCCTCCTCTCTTCATCGCCCTTTGGCCGGTAATCTCCATTTTCCCCGCGTTCTTTTCCGACCGGCCGCGGTAAAATGCAGGTTATCGGCTTAAGGCGAGGCGTGACGATGGCTTCTTGCAGAGGAGGTCGGGGGGTTGCTCCCTACGGGGCCGACCGATGAAGCCGGGACGGATGCGATACGCCGAGAGCCGGTACACAGAGTTCGGAGAACGCTGGTATCCGGAGACCTGCAGTCTCCTAGGGTAACCCGAACGGAGCGAGATTTTCACCGCGGCCTTTCCAACCGTTGCCTTTAAGTACGACCTCTTTTTGCCTGCTGCGCATGACCGGGCTGCTCGTCATGGAATCGGCGATCGAAGGCCGGGGCTGCTACGCCGCGCGCTCCTTCGAGCCGGGCGAAATCGTCGGCGAATACACGGGCGAACGGATCACGGACGACGAGGCGGAACGCCGGTACGCGCACGAGGAGAAGACCTACCTCTTCTTGCTCGACAGCGGGATGTGCATCGACGCGATGCACGACCCAAACCCCATCAAGTACATCAACCACTGCTGCGAGCCGAACTGCGAGAGCATCGAGCGCGACGACCGTATCTTCATCCGGGCGGTCAAGCCGATCAAGCCGGGCGAAGAGCTCACGTATGATTACAGCCTCGAGAGCGATGACGACGACCCGCTGCCGTGCGCCTGCGGCTCCAAGAACTGCAGAGGCACGATGCGCGAAGAGCTGTAGACGGAAAGGACAAACTTTCTCTATAGAAAATAATTAAGGGTCCCCTTGAGTTATCTTTATAAACCCCTCCCGGTTCTCGCCCACGCATGATCATCCCCATCCGGTGCTTCACGTGCGGCAAGCCGGTCGCGCACCTCCGCAAGGAGTACGAGGAGCGCGTCGCGAAGGGCGAGGACGCGGGCAAGGTCATGACCGACCTCGGCCTGCAGCGCTACTGCTGCCGCGCCCTCTTCCTTGGCCACGTCGACCTCATCGACACGGCAGCCGCGTTCAAGAAGTACTGAACCAGGTTCTGCGACATCTTCGTCAAACGTTCTCGTAGTCGGTGTGCTGCCTTGGCACAAGACCCTGCGGCGAGCATGGCCGCTTTTTGAGGCCATAATCGCGAGCCGCAGTCGCTGATGCTCCTGCGCACGATGCTCAGAAACCGCGGTTTCTGGCATCCCGGAAACGCGTGGCGTTTCCCGTGACTTCGTCGTTGCGCCGTTCTTCTCTCGGACCGGGGGGGGAGGTTCCGGCTCCCGGGCGTTCCACAGAACGCGGGAGCACGCGTTCCTCGAACTCGTTGCTCCAGAGAGGCGGAACCCGGGAACCATGAGTCATACGAGCGGGTCAGGAG
>JACWAN010000071.1 GCA_014874255.1 Candidatus Woesearchaeota archaeon | reverse complement strand
GGGGTGGAGCGCGACGTGGGGGGTGCCCCCTACGGGGAGGAGCGCTTTCGAGAGGAGAAGCGATTGCCGAGCAGCCGGTGACGACCACGAACGTGATTCGCCTAAGAGCCTCTTTAACCGTATCTTTTATAAATCATACAAGTTCATCGGGGAGAACCAACGATCCTCCACAGCCCCGTGGTGTAGCGACCCAGCGTCTCGTGACCCTGGGACACGAGGGGTCTCCCTCCGCTGCGCTCCGGTCGAGCCCCTAAACCATTCCAATAGCCCCGTGGTGTAGCGGTCAATCATTCCAGCCTTTGGCGGTGTCGGTCAAAGACCTCCGTGGTCTTCGGCCAATCGAAGAAAGCTGGGGACCTCGGTTCGAATCCG
Organism: Candidatus Woesearchaeota archaeon; assembly: GCA_014874255.1. GTDB lineage: Archaea > Nanobdellota > Nanobdellia > Woesearchaeales > UBA525 > UBA153. Next base: position 8,612 of record JACWAN010000071.1, on the reverse strand, counting down.
AGCGGGGCTATATACCTTTTTGTGACATTCAATTGATTTATCCTTTGCTGAATACTATATTCAAGAATATAATTAGACATTTCTCATACATTCTCCGAGCAAGGCTAATTGCTGTCTCTAGCCTCAGGCTTTCTAAGGAGGCGACAACCTATGGCAACCCAGCTACCGATAGTGGAGATGAAGGGGAAGCGGTTTTTCCGGGATGATCGGCTGCGCCAGTTCCGGAACGTGGAGAATCCGCATGACTATATCGATTTCGACGATCTGCTGCGATAATAGGGGGTGACGCTATGGCTGATAAGTACCTTGAAGGGTATCGGAAGGCGATTAAGACGGCCAAGACGAAGGAGGAGCTCGACACCGTCCTGAACAAGCTCTACCAGGATGGGTTCGAGGATGGTTCTAACGAGGGCCGCGACTAAAACTTTTTTTTTGATGTACATATTCCGAGTCCCAGATTTCTGAAAGTGCAACCCATCACAGGGCATGGAACTGAACACCATCGCTTGCATGGATTGCCTCGAGTATCTCAGACAGCTTCCCGATGACAGCGTCGATCTCGTCGTGACTGACCCGCCCTATAATATCTCTCGGAAACAGGACCTTGTCTATGGCGGGCGGCGTATCCGAAAGGACTTCGGGGACTGGGATTACAATTTCGACCCGGTTCCGGTCATGAAGGAGATCAAACGGGTCTTGAAACCGACCGGACAGATCTACGTGTTCTGCAGCACCGAACAAATCCCCATTTACATGCGTATCTTTCAGGAGGCCTGGTTCTTCCGGAACCTCCTCGTCTGGAGCAAGACCAACCCGCCGCCCCGTCTGAGCAAGACGAACTGGGTCTTCGCCAACGAATACATCGTCTACGCGGTCAACGAGAAGGTCAAGCTCAACAAGGTCACCTTCAACTTCCCTGGCCAAAGAGCCATGAAGAATCTCTTCATCACCCCAATCCTGACCGGGGCCGAACGGCTCCGCAGCCCTGAAGGCGGCTCCGTCCACCCCACCCAGAAACCCCTGGCAGTGCTTAAACGCCTCATAGAGGTCTCCAGCAAGCCCGGAGACGTGGACGTGGTCTTAGACCTCTTCATGGGAGTGGGAAGCACCGCTGTGGCGGCTGCGCAGCTAGGAAGACGGTTTCTCGGCTGCCGTGGTCAGGGCTATCCGCCCTTGTCTGGGCTCTGATGCCTGGCGTTCCATGCGCTCACGCGGCCGCAGCGCCCGCGCGCCGCCGCTTCGCGACCGTCACGCCTTCGTGGATGACGAGGAAGAGCAGCGCCCCGCCGAACGCGCAGCCCCAGTCCTGGGGCGTGAGCGGCGCCATGTGCAGGAAGGCGTTGAAGAGCGGGACGTACACCAGCGCCAAGACGAGGAGGAAGGAGACGGCGAAGCCCCATAGGAGGCGTTTGTTTGACCAGAGGTAGGGGCTGAAGACCGACTCATCGTCATCCACCCGCTTCGCGAGCAGGTTCGCGAACGAGATGAGGACGAGCGTCACGTAGGTGAGCGTGGTCGCTTCCGCATAGAGGATGGTGTCGGTCTGGATGCGCAGGGGCGAGACCCCGTTCCTGGAGAAGATGAAGAGGAAGTTCACGAAGGCGATCAGCCCCATGAGGAAGCCGGTCCAAATCATGTTCCTGAACGTGGGCCCGTTCAGGATGTGCTCGTCAGGGTCGCGTGGGTGCCGCGTCATGGTTTCCTTCTGCGAAGGGTCCCAGGTCAGGAACGTGACGGGGAGCAGCTGGCCGATGAGGTCGACGGAGAGGATCTGGAGCGTCAGCATGGCGAGGGGGAGGCCGAAGAAGGCGCTCGCCGCGAGGCTCAGGAGGACGACGGTGAGCTCGCCAGTGTTCGTCGTCAGCGAGGAGCGGACCGTCTTCGTGATGTTCTGGAAGATGGTGCGTCCTTCGCGTATCGCCGTCACGAGCGTCCCGATGCTGTCATCCTGGAGGACGATCTCCGACGACTCCTTCGCCACTTCCGTCCCGGTCCGGCCCATGGCGACGCCGATGTCCGCCTTCTTGAGGGCTGGCGCGTCGTTCACCCCGTCGCCCGTCACCGCCACCACCTTGTCCGACCGCTTGAGGAGGCTGACGATGCGCAGCTTGTCCTCGGGCGAGGTCCGGGCGAAGATGAGGCCGTCCTTCTCGAGCGTGTGGATGAGGTTTGCGTCCGACATCGCGTTCAGGTCAGCGCCCGTGATGACCGTGCATCTCCCTTCTGCGTCTCCGACGCCTATCCGTTTCGCGATCGCTTCGGCGGTGGGGGCGAAATCGCCGGTGATGATGATGACGCGTATGTGCGCCCTTTTCGCGACCGCCAAGGCTTCCTTGACGTCTTCCCGCGGAGGGTCGAGCATCGCTGCCATCCCGAGGAAGACGAGGTCCCTCTCGGCGTCTCTCATGGATGTCGGCGCCGCCTGCGAGTCGAGCTCGCGGTAGGCGAGCGCGATGTTGCGGTACGCCGAGGACGCGAACTCCTCTTCTTTCCCCTTGAGGAACGCCTTGTCCTCCTCGGTGAGGGGACGGATCCTGGTGCCGTCCCAGAGGCGCGAGGACTGCTCGAGGATGCTCTGCGGCGCCCCTTTCGCGTAGAGGATGAGGCGTCCATCCCTGCGGCGGATGGAGGACATGCGCTTGCGCGTGGCGTCGAACGCGAACTCCTTTATTTCCGGGTAGCGTTTGTCCATGTCGCCGGGCTTCAGGCCGGCTTTCTCCCCCAGCGTTATGAGCGCGGCCTCGGTCGGGTCCCCGATCGAGTACCAGTCCAGGTGCTCCTCGTCCGGCGGAGAGACTCTCGCGTTCGACGCGAACACCCCCGTCTCGAAGAAGATCCTGTACCGCTCCTTTTCCAGCGGTTTCCCGGTTCTCGTCTCAATCTCGCCGTCGGGCCTGTACCCGATGCCCGTCACCTCGAACTCGTCCTCGCCGATGAGGATCCGCTGGACGGTCATCTCGTTCTTCGTCAGGGTCCCCGTCTTGTCGGTGCAGATGATGTGCGTCGAGCCGAGCGTCTCCACGGACGAGAGCCTCTTGACGATCGCCTTCTTCCTCGCCAGCCGCGACGCGGCCAAGGAGAGCGCGATGGATACCTCGGCGGGCAGTCCCTCGGGCACCATGCAAGCGGCCACGCTCACCGAGAAGAGGAACGCCCCATGCAGAGTGAAATGGATGAGGAGGGCGATGCCGAAGAGCACTGAAGCGATGGCGAGCGTCACGATGGTCAGCCGCTTCGCGAGGTTGTTCATCTCCTTCTGCAGGGGGGAAAGCCCGTCGGCGGTGCTCTGGCTCAGGTGCGCGATGCGCCCAATCTCCGTCTGCATGCCTGTGTGGATGACGATGCCGATAGCGTTGCCCGTGGCGACGGTCGTCCCCATGAAGGCGATGTTGTTCCGGTCGCCGAGGAGCACGTCCCCTCCGATCTCGTGGGTGAACTTCCGCGTCGGATTGGATTCCCCTGTCAGGGCGAAATCGTTCGTCGAGAGCTCGTGCTCCTCGAAGAGGCGCACATCCGCGGGGACCGCGTCGCCCTCTTCCAGCTTGACGATGTCGCCCGGGACGAGGTCCTCGCTGTGGATCTCCTTGACTTGCCGATTCCTGATGACTTTCGCCTCATCGGTAATCATCATCTTCAGGGAGTTGATGAGCCGTTCCGCCTTGTACTCCTGGAAGAAACCGATAATCGCGTTGAGTGCAACAATGAGGAACATGACTGTGGCGCTCCGGTAGTCACCCATGTAGATGGAGAGGGCGCCCGCCACGAGGAGGACGATGACTAAGAGGTCCTTGAACTGGCGCAGCACCTTGAGAATGACCGATTCCTCCTTCACCGGGGAGAGTCGGTTCTTGCCGTAGAGGTCTAGTCTGTTCTTTGCTTCGTTCTCAGAGAGTCCTTCCGGGCGTGTTCGCAAGACGTCGAAGGCCTTGTCGGCGGGGTATTGATAATAGGGGATGCTGGGGTCTTCCATGACTCGTCGTCCTCAGGCGCGGATGCGTGCGCAGGCCGTCATGGCCTATCGGTTCGACCCGAGGATATTTAAATGGTTCTATTCCCGTCCCTCGGCGGCTGCACGCCTCGCGGATAGTGACACGGTCTCTTCTAGGCGCGCTTCGCCTCTGCACGTGAACGCCGCGTTGCTTCAGCTCGCGGAAGGAGTGCGAGGGCGAAGCGCATGTTACGAACGCGCGGCCCGAGCGAAGCGAGGAACGCCCCCGACTTCAGTCGGGAGATGGCCGCGCGCGAGTTTACACTTCTCTTCTTCACTCTCCCGGAGGCGACGCAGGAAGCAGGTCGGAAGAAAGAAACAGCCCATGCCCGGACACTCTCGTCTCAGACTCGAAGTCAGGGCCCGGACCCTGAGCGGTGCGTGAAGCACCACGATGACGCCCAGGCCCGGATTTGAACCGGGAATCCCAAAGGGACAAGCTCTCGGTCTCTCCGCGACCGGACTTCTCCTGTCGTCGAAGTTTCCAGGCTTGCGCAATACCGGGTTATGCGACCTGGGCAGGTCGTCTGTGCTCAGGGCGCGACGGAAGCGTGAGCGACCGTATGCGACCTAGGCGTGATGAAGGGTTTTCTCTCGGAAGAACCCGGAGCCCTATTTAAAAATTACTCCTTTTTTTCGGCCCCGTAGAAATCATTCGCTTCGCGCTCCGCCGTCCTGCTCGCTCTCCACGTCCGTTCTCGGAGGACGAGCCATTCCCCAGAGGGGGCAACCCCCTTCTCGTTCGCTTCGTTCCCTGCAACATCGCTCGCCCCATGGACGGCGGAGACCATGATCTCTATGGGGCTCCTTTTCTTGCCTGAAGAAGGAAGCGGTGACAGGGCAGTCCCTGCCTTCCCAGCCCTCTCTCGTCGGAGCATCCGGAAATCGCCCCGTTTTCCGCAAACCTTCCTGTTCTCGTCGGATTCTTTGCAGAAAAAACTGCGAAGCGCCTATTAAACGGAACGACATCGTAGCGATGCATGGACCCAGGGGCGAAACGGATCTCCGGATGGGTGGCCGCGGGAGAGACTGTGCGGGCGGCGCCGTTGGAGGACCTCATCGCTGCGCACGCGTGGATCGAGAACGCGTTCTCGGACGGCATCTCATTGCCGCAAGCGGAGAAATACGCGAGCCTCAAGCAACGGCTGCAACCGCAACTGGAGTCCGCGCGGCTCCTCCGCGGGGAGGGCTCGGCGATCGCCTCGGAATACGTCACGATGCTCCTCCGCATCCAGGATGCCATGGAGAAGAAGGAGGTTGTCCTGCAGCGTCATAACGGACTCGTCTACGAGCAGATGAACGAACGGCTGAAGGGCGGGCTGGCCGGCGCGTCCGCTTTCCTCGAGGAACAACGTCCGCTGCTCACGGCGACTGGGCAGCAGGAGGCGATCCGTGACCTAGAAGCGGTACTCTCGGCGGCGGGCGAACGGGCGCGCCGCTCCCTCAAGGAGGAATCCATCCATTCCCTCGATATCGTCCGGGTGGCTGATGCGCGGAAAGAGTATGCGACGCGGATGGAGACGCAGCTTCGTTCCTATGAGCAGAAGACGTCTGAGCTGCAGGACAGCTACGCGGATTTCGTGAACGGGGCTGCTGGCCGGTGTTCACAGAAGGATGCGAAGGACCTCTTCGACCGGGTGAAACTCCATGCTGAAGAGGGACGGCACATCGCAGAGGAGCTGGGGAAACGGCAGCTCCAGAGCATGGAAGAGCGGGCCAGGAGCCTCGCCGACGAAGCGATACGCCTCGAGCATCAAGCCGACCTGCTCTATGATACCGCGCATACGAACTGGAAGAACAGGATGCTCGGGTACGCCGCGAAGGGATTGACCGTCATGGTAATCGGTCTCGCCACCCTCAAGACGAGCTTCTACGTCCCGCAGATCATCGACGCCTGGACGCACCGGAGACCCGCGCAAGCCTCCTCTGCCGAGCAGGAGCCGCGACGGACGACCGTGCCATCACTGGAGATGCAGGTCCGAGCGGCGGAACGGCCGACGCATCAAGAACCGCGAGCGAACATCGGCGGCACGACGAGAGACCGGCCGATCTCGATCACGCGGGAACCGCTCGAGGCGCAGATCCTCGCGGAGGACTACGCGACGCAACCCCGAGAGCGCTCATCCGTTCCTCAGCAGCGGTTCGCCGTCTACATCACGCGACGCGGCGACTCCCTCTCCAAGATCTGCCAGGAGCTCTATCACGACAAGGACTGGAAGAGGATCTACGAGGCGAATAAGGGGATTGTCGACGATTCGCGATTCTGGATCTACCCCGGGCAGCCGCTCATCCTCCCGGAACAGGGTCTCGTCGACCGGGGCATGGTCACGTATGTCTCGCTCTCTCTCGCGGCAGCGGCGGCGACGCGGCGGGAGGGGCGGCTGGCGACTTCCCTGTATCGGGCGCCCGGAAGCATGTCCTATGCGGATGTCTCGCGCGATCTCACCGGCACGGCGGCCTATGCTGAGAGCATAAAGGAGGCCTCCGGCGGCGTGAACCGCGCGCTCGGCGGCAGGATCCAGGCGAACGACTATGTCTTCTTGCCGTCCGGCCTCCCTGTCAGGAACGCGAGCCATCTGGTCGGGGCGGGACGATGAGCCTCGAAGGATTGGTGGGGAGGGCTAAGAAGGCGTTCTTGGCCGGCGCGTTGGCGGCGTCGCTCTCCTTGCCCGTGACCCTGCCGGCGTGGGCTCAGACCGGCGTGGACCCGCGGCCACGCCAGGCGACGACTATCGAGCAACGGGTGCCGGACTACATGTTCCACAAGATCTCGGCGGAGAAGCCGGGCCGGTACGCCCTGACGCCGCGCGCGTTCGAGGACGCGCTGGAACGGCTCTACCGCGCAGGGTTCATCACCGTGCCCCGAGAGGCGTATTACGACGGCTGCCTCGACGGCTACGTCCCGCCGGGAAAACGCCCGGTCCTCCTCTCCGACGACGACGGCGACGCGTCAGTGATCGAGTGGGAACGCGATGCGGCGGACTGCGGGGTGCTCCGCGACGCCCACGGTGATCCGATCCCGTCGAAAGACTCTTTCTATGGCATCCTCAAACGGTTCGCGGACGAGCATCCTGGCTTCGGAAGTTATTGTACCTATTTCATCAACTTCCGGAAGGGGGTGACGTTCGACGACCCGGCAGGGCAGGCCGAGAAGCTCCGTACGCTGATCGAGGACCCGTCCTCCGACATCGGCTACCACACGGTGAATCACACCCTCCTCGGGAAGAAGGACGCGGCGTGGATGCGGCAAGACATCGCGGCGTGGGACGCGACGTTTACGAGGATCACCGGGTACGACGCGGCGAGCGTCGTCCGGTTCGCGGCCTATCCGGGCGGGCAGCGGCCCCGCGATCCTGGAGCGGAAAAAGTTCTCGAGAGGCGGTTCTCGGGCGCGAGCGACGCGTGGGGCGGGGCCGCGTACGCGCGTGATAGCGCCCGGTTCTCGCGCTACGACGAGCCGCGCATCGAAGTCCACACTCGCGCAGAATATGAGCAGCCGGACACGATCGCGTGGGCGGTGAACCTGGCGCGGCAGGAAGGGGCGTGGCCTGAGACTGCGGTCGCACGGGCCGACGGCAGAGAACGGATATGGGCCGATCTCCGGCCGTTGCGCGCGCTCCTCGTCGGGAACCTCTCCGCGGAGACCTCGACCGGGTCGTTCTTCTCGGACGCGCTCGGTCTCTCAGCCCCGCTCCTGGACATCGCACGCGGGTACGGGCTCTCTTCTCTAGGAGAACGGACGGTCCTGACTCGCGCGCCGCAACCCCTGCTCTATCATGTCCCGTCGTCGAAGGAAGAAGCCTGTGAGACCGTCGTGGAGCTGCTCGATCAGGGAGCGGATGCGGCTCTCGCCGGCAGCGTGACGCGGTTCTACTGCGGCGAAGCAGGCGTCAAGCAAGCGGTCAAGGACCATATCGCGGCCGCAGCGACCAGGCCGTACCTCTCCCTGACACGGTTCAGCGACGACGACCTGCCGGACGGGCTCAAGGAGCGTGTCCTCCATGAGTACCTGTACAGCCCCGACTCCCTTGTCCGGATCGCGGCTAGGCTCGGCGGCGAGTCCGGGCTCCGGCTCGGCGTGGCCGATCTCTCGCATCTTGCGGTGCAGGAGATCCTCTGTCACACCGACGCGAATATCGGCCTTGACGGCCGTTCCCTGGCGAAGGCGGACCCCTCCGTCCGTGCGCATCACGAACGGTGAGGAAGGGGCGGGAGCCGCGTTTCTCCCCCTCTTCTCCGCCAGTAAGCTTTATAAAGGGGCGGTTGTTCTCGGCACGATATGAAAGGAACGATCATGAACTACCGTCGGAGCATCCACCGCACCAGCGGCAACCAGATCATCGCGCAGCCGGACGGGGTCGAGACCCGCGAGGCAGCGGCGAAGCTCGTCGGCAAGAAGGTGACGTGGAATACGGGGAAGCGCGCCATCGCCGGCGAAGTGGCGAGCGCTCACGGCAAGAAAGGCGCGATCCGCGTCCGCTTCGAGACCGGTATGCCCGGCCAGTGCGTCGGCCAAGAGATTTCGATTCTCTAGGGCGCGTTTCCTCGGGGTGAGCCCCTCGGACTTCGAGTCCGGGGATGAAACCCCGAGCTGAAACGCGAGAGAACATCATCTTTTTCTTCT
>JACWAN010000070.1 GCA_014874255.1 Candidatus Woesearchaeota archaeon | reverse complement strand
GCCCCGGATGGGGCGACCCCCTCAACTCTCCGCTTCTTCTTATCGCTACGGGTCGCCCTTTGGCCGGCAACACATCATTTGCCTAAGAGCCGGAGTCCCGTTACTTTTATAAAAGAGGGGCTCCTCGCCAGCGGGATGAAACGCAGCGAGAAAGCATCGGGCGTCTGGAAACAGCGTCTCAGCCAGATCGCCATCGGCCTCTTCCTCATCGCGCTGATGGTCCTCTCCATCGTCCAGTTCGCGAACAACAACGCGACGAACAGCGGCGGCCTCACCTTCAACAAGCACGATTTCACGCAGGTGCAGGACGGGCTGTCGGTCACGGCAGGAGGCAAGCAGCTCACCGTCCAGGACTTCCCGGTGGCGCAGAACGCGAGCACGCTGACCTTCCAGAGCGTCTACGGCCTCATCATCCCCGTCGAGGCGCAGCCGGGCATCTCGACCATCCTCAAGAACGCGACGTACATCGTGACGACGTTCGACCCGATGGCGGACGCGCAGCGCCTCCAGTTCGTCGACATGGCGCGGTTCGACCTGTCGCAGCAGCTGCCGAACACCTACTCCGGCCAGCTCGTGAACAGCACTGCGTACCCAGGCGTGCCGGTCGCGACGTGCGCGGACGCGGTGAACGGCGCGGTCGTCATCCAGCTCATCGTCACCAACCAGACGAGCAGCAACGCCACGATCGCCGCAGCGGGGGACTGCATCACCGCGACGGGCGACCCGTACGGCCTCGTCGCGGCGAAAGATTACTTGCTCCTCAGCTACTACGGGGTGATTCCCGACGGCGGCTGAGAGGACGGAGAGGCGGACGAAGGCGGAGAAGCCCGCGAAGAAGGAAGGGACGGAGAAGGAGGCGACGGGGAAGGCCGACGCGGCCGGGACCGCGCCCCTCGGCGCCGGGACGACGACGGACCAGCCCGACCCGGGCAGCAGCCGCCGTGCAGTCATCTTCTTCGTCGCGTTCTGCGCGCTCATCGTCCTCGTCCTGGTCGGCGGCCTCGCGTACCAGCGCTGGCACCAGCAGTCGATCGCGGCCGCGAACCGGTACAACGGGTTCGACTTCTCCGAGACGATGCAGGGGAGCAGCCCGCTCTGGGTGACAGAGATTGTGTCGCACGGCCAGCCGTACTACATCCCGTTCTACTACCATCCGCGCGAGCTCCAGAATGTCGTGCTCGAGCGGAACGTCACCGACCGGTTCGTCGACCCGTCGCAGCGGCCGAAGCTCATCTACATCACGTTCTCGCCGGACGCGGGCAGCTACCCGGTCGTGGGCGGCGTCGAGATCAGCAGGATCACCGGCTTCCGCTATGACCTGCTCAACATCGAGACGCACAGCGCCCTCAAGTCCGCAGTCAACACGACGGGCGCGGAGCAGATGGTCGTGACGTGCGCGAACGCGACGCAGGACACGGCAGTCCTCTCCTTCGACGAGGGGGACAAGGACCTCATCTACCAGGACCTGCAGGACCCGTGGTGCATCCACCTCGAGTACATGGGCGAGAACGACTCGATCATGGTCGCGGACCGGTTCGCATACGGCCTGCTCAGGATCATGTCGGGCTGAAGAGCAGGAAGAAAGAGCTCTGCTTCTGACAAGCTTACAGCTAGCAAGTGCGCCCCCTTGGAACAGGATCCGGCGGCGAGCATACCCGCTTCGTGGTCATTTCATTCCCGGATTCTGGAACAAGTCCAGAACCGTTCGTCGTGTCCGGTTCAGTCGCTCTCGCTCCTGACCGACTCGCAAGCTCGTCGTTCCCGAACACATGGACGAGCACGAGCGAGGCCATGATCGCGAGCCGCCGACCAGGTCTCGGACCGGAGGGAGAATAATCTCTCCGTGGCGCACTTGCGGGCAGACGAAATAAGAACTACTCCCCGAGTATCTTCTTCCGCGTGCGGACGAGCTCCTCGGGCGTCGCGTCGCGGTGCTTCCAGCTGCCGAGATCATCATCCTTGAACCGCGGGATGAGATGCGTGTGCTGGTGGAAGACGACCTGGCCCGCGGCCGCTCCCGTGTTCATGCCGAGGTTGAAGCCGTCGGCGCCGACGGCAGGGATGATCCTCCGCGCCATCTCCTGGACGAAGGCGAAGTAGCCCCGGTCCAGCTCCTCCGGGAACTCCATGACGTCCGCGAAGTGGCGTTTCGGGATGATGAGCGCGTGCCCTTCATTGACTGGCTTGATGTCGAGGAAGCAGAGGAACTCCTTGTTCTCCCCTATCTTCTGGCACGGGATCTCGCCCTTCACGATCCGGCAGAAGACGCAATCATCCATGGACATCACCTCGATACGAAGCGCGAAGAAGAGGGTGTTTTAGTAGTTTCTGCTTTCCGGCTCTCCCGCTCAGATCCTCCGCCGCAGCTCCCTGTTCGACTCGAGGAAGAAGGCGACGCCGATGCCGACGACGAGGCCGGTGAAGATCTGGCCGGCGAAGGCGTTGAGCGCGGCGACGAGCTTGGAGAGGCCCATCGGGCAGATCTCGCCGTAGCCGACGGTGAAGAACGAGACCGAGGAGAAGTAGAGCGTGTCCGGGAGATTATGCACGACGGGCGACTTCAGCGTCTCCGCCAGGGAGGGGCCGCAGTGGCCGTAGGAGAGGGCGCCCGCTCCCGAGAGGTCGACGAGGGTGTAGAGCATCGCGAACAGCACGATGATGCCAATCGCACCCAGGAAATCGGCCCAGATGATCGTCGCGACTTTGAGCTTCGCGGTCTTGTGGAGGAGGAGCCACGCCCGGCGGATCATACCCGCGGCCGCGAAGAAGATGAAGAACGCGAAGAGGAAAAAGGTGAGGGCGCGGATGTCGCGCCTGCCCTCGAGCAGGGTCTCGTTGGCGACGGCGAGGAGGACGGTGATGAGGAGGTACCACCAGAAGTTCCGCCGGATGTACTCGAGGAACCTGATGAACCGCTCGTGAGCCATAATGGACGCTGCGGGATTCGAACCCGCCGCCTCACGCTTGCGAAGCGTGCGCTCTACCAAATGAGCTAAGCGCCCAAGGATGTGCCGGTGAAGCACTACTGGACTCGGCGGGAGTCGAACCCGCGGCCTCACCCATGCCAAGGGTGCGCTCTACCACTGAGCTACGAGCCCGCGTTTCGGCGTGCGAACAGGAAGGGGTTTAAAAAGGTATCTCCCGATAGAATCCAATATTTATTTAAAACAAGTTCCTTCCTTGGAAGACATGACGAGCCCAAACGAGCACGCGCGCCTCCTCGCGCTGCAGAACGCGGCGAAGTTCAAGGGGAAAGCCAATCCGAAGGCGCTCACCGGCGCGATGATGGCGCAGTTCCCGGAATACAAGCCGCGGATGTATGAGTTAGTCGGATTGCTGGAACGGATAACGGCCGAAGTGAACGCTCTTTCTCCCGAGGAGCAGAAGAAGGAACTCCTGAGGCTGAACCCTGAGCACTTCGATCAGCAGCAGCAGGCGAAGCAGCAGCGGAAGGAGGAGCGGAAAGAACTGCCGCCGCTGAAGAACGCGATTGAGGGCAAGGTCGTCACGCGGATCCCGCCCGAGCCGTCGAAGTACAACCATCTGGGGCACGCGCTCAGCTTCCTCATCAACTACCTCTACGCGCAGAAGTACGAGGGCAAGTGCGTCCTCCGGTTCGAGGACACCAACCCTGAGAAGGCGACGCAGGAGTTCGTCGACGCGATGCGGCAGGACGTCCTCGACTACCTCGACATCAAGCCGGACCGGGAGCTCTTCGTCAGCGACGAGATGGCGAAGTTCTACGACGCTGCGGAACGGCTCATCAAGGAAGGCCACGCCTACGTCTGCAGCTGCACGGGCGAGCAGATGCACGAGCAGCGGCGCGACATGAAAGAATGTCCGCACCGCAGCCAATCAGCCGCGGACGCGCTCAAGGAGTGGAACGAGATGAAGGCGGGGAAGAAGGACGAGGGCGCGTGCGTCCTCCGTCTCAAGGTCGACATGGCGCACAAGAACGCGGTGATGCGCGACCCGGTCATCATGCGGATCGTCAAGGCCGAGCATTACCGCCAGGGCGCGAAGTACGCGGTCTGGCCGATGTACGACTTCGAGAACGCGCTCGAGGACAGCTGGTGCGGCGTCACGCACGTCATGCGCTCGAACGAGTTCGAGTCGCGGATCGAGCTCCACAACCATATCAAGTCGCTCCTGGGACTGGCGAAGCAGGAGGTGCTCCAGTATGGCCGGTTCAACATCACGGGAGCGACGACCCAAGGAAGAGAGATCCGGCAACTGATTGAGGAAGGGAAAGCCATAGGATGGGACGACCCGCGCCTGATTACGCTCCGTGCGCTCAAGCGCAGGGGCATCGTCAAGGAAGCGTATTATGAATTGGCGAAGCAGTGCGGCATGTCCAAGATGCAGACGAACCTCGACTTCGGCGTGTTGGCGGCAATCAACCGGCACATCCTCGACGAGCAGGCGAACCGCTACTCGTTCGTGAAGGACCCGGTGAGGATCAGCGTCGAAGGCTGGCCGGAAACGCTGACGCGCGTCGAATTGAAACTGCATCCGCACCTGCAGCGCGGCGGCCGCCCGCTGCAGCTGAACGGCGAGTTCCATATCACGAAGGAGGACCATGATAAAGTCCTGGATGGCAAGGTCTTCCGGCTCATCGACACCGCGAATCTCCGGTATGATAAGGACAAGAAGACGTTCGTGTTCCATTCGAGGACGATCGACGAGTTCCGCGCAGTCCCGGAGAAGGAGCGGTACGGCCTCGTCCACTTCCTCCCCGTCGTGAAGGGGCAGGAACTCCTGAAAGCGAGGGTCTTCCAGCCGGACGCGACCTATCAAGAAGGCCTGTTGGAGCCGAACGCCTCCTCGCTGCGGCCGGACACGGTCGTCCAGCTCGAGCGGTACGCGTTCTGCCGGCTCGACGCGATCGAAGCCGACGGGACCAGGACGTTCTGGTTCACGCACCAATAATACTCCTAACTATCCTTCAGCTGTGTCGTGGAGAGATTATTCTCCCTCCGGTCCGAGAAATCGCGATTTTGGTCCTGCATGAATCGGACCAAAATCTGACATTGCTCCAAGGCGACACAGCACCAAAGAAATAAAAAAAAAATGATGAAGAAAGGAAGGTGACCTCCATGAAGACCAAGACCGCGCTCATCCTCTCCGGCATCATCCTCGGCCTGCTCTTCGCCGCAGGCATCGTCCTCTATCCCTCTCTTCCGGCGCGCCTGGACTCGCACTGGAACGCGCAGGGCGTCGTCAACGGCACCACCTCCCGTTTCTGGGGCGTGTTCCTCGTGCCGATCATCGGGCTGCTGCTCGTCGCCCTCTTCTTCGCCATCCCCTACATCGACCCGCGGCGCAGGAACATCGAGCGGTTCCGGGGCATCTACAACTCGTTCATCGTCGTGCTGGTCCTCTTCCTCGCGTACCTGCACGGGCTGACCCTCGCGTGGAACCTCGGCCTGCGGTTCAGTTTCCTCCCGTGGTTCCTCCCGGCGATGGCGCTCCTCTTCTGGTACATGGGCTACCTCCTCGGTGAGGCGGAGCCGAACTGGTTCATCGGCATCCGGACGCCATGGACGCTGAGCAGCGACATGGTCTGGCGGAAGACGCACGCGCTCGGCAGCAAGCTGTTCCGGCTGACTGCGATCCTCACGCTCATCGGCATCCTCTTCCCGGCAGCGGCGATCCTCTTCCTCCTCGTCCCGGTCCTCGCGACGGCGCTCTTCCTCGTCGTGTATTCATACGTCCTCTACCGGCAGGAGGAACGGATGAAGAAACCAGAGAACAAGAAGAAGAAAAAGTAAAAAAAATTAAAACTAAAAAAAAACTAAAAACTAAAAAACGTTTTACGAAGCGAAGAACTCTTTCTTTTCATTCGCATCATCGCCCCGGCGAAACAGTTCTCCCTCCGGTCCGAGACCTGGTCGGGCGCTCAGGATTATGGCCTCGCTCGTGCTCGTCCATCTTCGCGCCCGTCGATCGTGCCAAGGGGGCGATGATGCTCCTTAAGACGGCTGAAGCGAGACGATTGCAGCCGTAGAGGAAACCGAATCTCTTCTCGATGACAACAATCTATTTAAACGACTGGGCGGTCGGTGTGAAGCAGGGGGCGGACGAGTCCCAGAAAGGAATCCGAGGTGGAACCATGCTGGTCGTGAAGGCGAAGATCAAGGATTACGCTACCGGGTACAACGTCGCGGGCGATTTCGCGGACGCGCTGAACGAGAAGGCCGTGCAGCTCATCAAGGACGCGGTGAAGCGCGCGGACGCGAACGGACGGAGGACCGTGATGGCGAAGGACCTCTAGAAACCCTTTTCCTTCAACTTCTCGCGGATCCCGTCGAAGATCCTGTCGAACCGCTGCGCGACGCCCTCCGGCACCGCGTCGCGTTCCTTGTATGCGGCGTAGAGCCGCTCGATCTCCTCGAAGTCTTGGCGGATGAGGGAGAGTTCCATCCCGTGCGCGTCGTCGCCGACGGCGGGCGCCTTCCGCGCGATCTTGCTGAGCGCGCTGTCGAGCTCGGCGTCGAAAGCGAGGACGTCCTGCGCGTGGCGACGATGCTGCCGCTCGCCCATCCGGTCGAGGAGGCGGTGGAGCCGTCCGCTGAGGGCGAGCGAGGCGAACGCGTACCGAGCCGCTTCAGTCCCCATCCGTTCACCTCGGCGGGGGCGGCGGCACGTCGGAGAAGTCGATGGGCGGCAGGCCGCGGGGCGGCTGCCGTTGCTGCGGCGCGACCGGGAACGGGCCCGACCGTTGCGGATACTGCCCGCCGGGCCGTTCCTCGAGGAACGGGTTGACATCGCCGCTCGCCTGGCTGGCCATGCCGTCGTTGGAGAGCTCGTTCATCGCCTGCTGCCATTCCGGCGCGAGCGGCGCCGCCGGCGGCGGGGACTCCTGCGGGTACCGTTGCGGAGCGGGCTGCGATGGCTGCAGGGAGAGCTGCTGCAGCGCCTCCTGGCTGCGGAGCTCCTTCAGCTCCTTGAGGAGGTCGGCGATGACGACGATGCCGCGAGCGAGCTTCTCGTTCTGCTCGAGGACGCGGTTGATCTTCTCCGTGTTCGCCTTGTCCTTGTAGTCGCGCACGATCTCGTCGTTCGCGGTCTCGAAGATGGCGACGAGCTTGGAGACGTTCCGGTTGAGGTGATCGAGCGCCGTGAGGAGGTCCTTGCTGCTCTGCGTGTCGCCGAACGGGTTGCGCTTCACCCGCTCGATCTCTCCCCGGAGGAATTCGATCTGGTCGTGCGGGACGAGCTCGTACTCGCTCGGGTTGCCGTTCACGGGACCGAGCGGGGCTCCCGCACCGATAGAAGAGTCCTGCGGACGCTGGACGACCATCTGCCACACCACCTCTTTTCGCTGTCACAAGAAAGGGGATTTATAAGGTTTTCGACGACTGATGCCCCTCCCGACGCGAAGAGGAAAATTTTAAATCCTCGAATCGCTCTTCCCGTGCATGGGCTTCCTTCCGCCGATTCCGCCCCTCATTCTCTGGAGCGGTTTCGTCGCCATGATCGTGGCGATGCTGCTCGCCGATCTCATCATCTTCCACAAGAGACGGCACATCATCACCGTCAAGGAAGCCCTCGCGTGGACCGGCGTGTGGATTTCCTTGGCGCTGCTCTTCAACCTCTTCGTCTGGCTGGAGTTCGGACACGAGGCGGCGCTGCAATTCCTGACCGGCTACCTCATCGAGAAGTCGCTCAGCGTGGACAACCTCTTCGTCATCCTTCTCATCTTCGCCAGTCTCAAGATCGAGGAGAGGTTCCAGCACGAAGTGCTCTTCTGGGGGATCATCGGCGCGCTCTTCATGCGGGGCTCGCTCATCATCGTCGGCACGGCGCTCGTCGAGCGTTTCCACTGGGTGCTCTACGTGTTCGGCGTGTTCCTCCTCTACGCAGCCTACAAGCTCCTCGTCAAGCGCGATGACAACTTTGATCCGCGCCAGAGCTGGATCGTCCGGATGACGAGCAAGGTCGTGCCGGTGTGGAAAGACCACCAGAACGGGGCGTTCGTGCAACGGAAGAACGGACGGTTCGCCATCACCATCCTCTTCGTCGCGCTCCTCGTCATCGAATTCACCGACCTCGTCTTCGCCTTCGACTCCATCCCGGCAATCTTCGCGGTCACCACCAACCCGTTCATCATCTTCACCTCCAACATCTTCGCCATCCTCGGACTGCGTTCGCTCTATTTCGTCATTGCGAGGATTAACGACCTCTTCGAGTATCTGAACATCGGGTTGGCCATCGTGCTGGCCTTCATCGGCTGCAAGATGCTCTTCGAGCGATGGATCCACATCCCTATCCTCCTCTCGCTCGCGATCATCGTCTCGGTGCTGGCAGCAGCCATGACCCTCTCCGTCAGCCACCAGCGGCGCGTGCAGAGAGAAGAAGAGCGCGCCCGACGGAGGAGCATACGGGAGGAGGCGCGGCGTCGGATCGCCCGCAGGGCGGAGCGCCTGCCAACGAGTGATGATTGAGAGGGATAATCGGCCGACAGGGAAACCCGTCCCGAAGAGCCTGAGAGCCGCAACCGCATCAGAGGTCTCAAGAGCGTCGCCGAGGAGACGGCCTCACAGGCCCAATTGCTCGTCCAGCGGAGGATTAGAGAAGTAGGTCCGCACGTCGGAGCCGGGCTCCATGAGCTCGATCATCTCGAAGTCGCGCGGTATCGGCCGGAAACCCTTCCTCGAAAGATGGCTTTTCTTGAAAGTGGAGAAGTCGCGGACGGTGAAGTCCGCATCTCCCAGTTCCGGCCGCGTCGGGTCGGGGAGGCGGATCTTCAGCAGCCGCAGGTCTCCCGACACTGTCTTCAGGGGCTTGATGCGGAAGAGCGGACCGGTCGAGGTCGGCTTCACCACGACACCCATCTTCCCGGCGGCGTCGACCAGGGCTTCGTATTCCCGTTGATCCTAGGAGAAGATGCAGGCATAGTTCACCGGCGCGCCTTTCTCGGCGACGTACCGGTCCTTGAGCGCTGTCGCCCGAGCAACGACATCCCCGACCTTGGTCTTCAGAGCGCCAGCAGCCATAGGTCCACACCATCACGCTTGGACGACTGGGTGAGGAAAGAGGATGAGGAAAGACATTACATCTCCGGCATGTCGGGACCAGGCGGCATCTTCCCGCCCCTCTTCTCGCTGCTGATCACGTCGTCGATGCGGAGGATGAGGATCGCGACCTCGGCCGCGCTGCTCACCGCCTGCGTCTTGATCTTGAGGGGCTCGATGACGCCCTGCTTCCACGCGTCCATCCGCTTCCCGGTGAAGACGTTGATGCCCGCCCACTTCTCCCCCTTCTCGTGCGCCGCCTTCAGGTCGGTGAGGACGTCGATCGGGTCGATGCCCGCGTTCTCCGCCAGCGTGCGCGGGATGACTTCCATCGCGTCCGCGAACGCCTGCACCGCGAGCTGCTCGCGGCCGCTGAGCGACGCCGCATAACTGCGCAGTTCCTTGGCGAGCTCCATCTCGGGGGCGCCGGCACCGGCGACCACCTTCCCGCTCTTGAGCGCGGCGGTGACGACGCCGATCGCGTCCTCGAGCGCCCGTTGGACTTCGGCGGCGACGTGCTCCGTGCCCCCCCGAACGAGGATTGTCAGGGCTCTTGGATGCTTGCATTCGCGGACGTAGACCATCGGCTCGTCGCCGACAATCAGCTCCTCGACGACACCGGCAGCGCCGAGGTCCTGCTTCCCGAGGTCGTCGAGGTTCGAGACGATCCGGCCGCCGGTGGCTTTCGCCAGCCGTTCGAGGTCGCTCTTCTTGACGCGACGCAGCGCGAGCACGCCCGCCTTCGCGAGGTAGTGCTGCGCGACGTCGTCGATCCCCTTCTGGCAGATGATGACGTTCGCGCCGCTCTTCAACGCTTTGTCCGTCATCCGCTTCAGCATGGACTCCTCCATGTCGAGGAACGCCTGCAGCTTCTCAGGATCGGTGATCGTGATCTTCGCGTCCGTCTCCGTGTTCCGGATCTCGAGCGCGGTGTCGAGCAGCAGGATCCGCGCGGCCGTCACCTTGCGCGGCATGTTCGGATGCACGCGCTCCTTGTCGAGGAGGATGCCGTTGACGATCTCGCTCTCCTCCACCGAGGAGCCGACCTTCCGCTCGATCTTCACCGCGTCCTTGTCCACGGAGAAGGAGCCGTTCTCCCGCTCCGCGACCGCGAGGACGGCGTCCACGACGAGCCGGGCGAGATGGTCCTTCGCGACCTCGGCGCCCTTGCCGGTGGTGGCGGTCGCCGCGACTTTGAGGAGGGTGGCCTTGTCCTCTGGCTTCACCTCGACCGCCAGCTTCTCGAGGATATCCTGCGAGCGCTCGGCCGCCATCCGATAGCCCTTCGCGACGATCGTCGGATGGATCTCCTGGTCGAGCAAGGATTCCGCGCGCTTGAGGAGCTCGCCGGCGAGGACGACGGCCGTGGTGGTGCCGTCGCCGACCTCGTGCTCCTGCGTCTTCGCGATCTCGACGATCATCTTCCCGATGGGGTGCTCGATCTCGATCTCGCGGAGGATGGTGACGCCGTCGTTCGTCACCGTGATCTCGCCCGCGCTGTCGACGATCATCTTGTCCATCCCCTTCGGGCCGAGCGTCGTCCGCACGGTCTCAGCCACCAGCTTGGCCGCCTGGATGTTCGCGCGCTGCGCCTCCCTGCCAGTCGTGCGCGTCGTGTCGTTCGCGAGGATGAAGATCGGCTGGACGTTGCCTTGATTAGACATGGATACCACCCCTGAAGCTCTCCGCTTCGAGATGCTGCGAGAACGAGAGACGCTATTTAAAGTTTTAGTGGGCGTGTTGCCGGCAGCAGCATCGTCGCCTTGGCACATTGCCGACGGCGAGCATGGCGAGCACGAGCGAGCCATAATCGCGAGCCGCCGACAAGGCCTCGCAGCGGAGCGAGGACAACCAGGCCGCGACGATGCTGCCGGCGAGAAGAGAGGAATCTTTATTAAACCCTGGTCCGCGTCTCCCTCCCATGCCCATCATCACCATCACCGGGACGCCGAGCAGCGGGAAGAGCACGCTCGCGAAGCTCCTCGCGAAGAGGCTGGGATACAAGCATTACTCGATGGGCGACCTGCAACGGAAGCTCGCCGCGGAGCGCGGCGTCAGCATCAACGAGCTCGTGCGGACGAACATCGACGACAAGCATGGCACGGACGCGTACGTCGACGACTACCAGACCGCGCTCGGCAAGAAGGAGGACGATTTCGTCCTCGACGGCAGGATCAGCTTCCACTTCCTCCCGCGCAGCATCAAGCTCTTCGTCGACGCGGACGAGAAGGTGCGGGCGGAGCGGCTCCTCAACCGGGACGCGGTGGTGGAGAACGCGAAGAGCCTCGCGCACGCCGAGGAGATGAACCGCGAGCGCGCCGGGCACGACCGGACGAACTTCACCCGGCGGTACGGCGTCGACCCGTACGCGCGGCAGAACTACGACCTCGTCCTCGACAGCACGCGCGACTCGCCTGAAGAATTGGCGCGCCAGGTGCTGGAGCGGTTCCCGGAACTACGGCCGAAGCGGTAGCTGGCCCGTCAGGAAAAGGAAGTCGATGCCGCGGTCGATCCTGTTCAGGAGGCGGCGGTCACGCTTGTTCGCTATCAGGGGGAGGGTCATCTTGACCAGCAGCCCCTCTTCCTCGAGGATGATCGCCCCTTCATAGTCGCGGCCGCGATATCTCATCCAGAAACGCTGCGACGGATGCTTGGAGCCGGGAAGGTACGCGCCCCGGCATCGCACGCCGGCGTCCGGATAGGCGCGCTGCAGCATCGTCAGCACATAGTCGGGCAAATCCTTCCGCTCGAACTTGCTCCCTGGCAGGGGGTAAGGACAGTAGACCTTCGCCTCGCGCGCCGCCACGTCAATCTCCATACCCATCGGTCGCGAGAAAATCTCGACCAATAAAAGGATTTCGAAACATCCGGGCCGAGACGTCTACCAGGTCGCAGACAACGCGTCCTCAGGGAGCTTCGAGACCGGCAGCAGCGGCGCATACAGTGGAGAAGAGGGCCGCCGGCCGCAGGCAGGCTCTCGCTCCGCGTAATGGAGGACGTCCGGCATCGTCTTCAGGATCAGCCCGTATGCTTCACGGAACTCGCGGTTGACGAGCCGCCTTACCCGCCAGTTCCGGAGAGACACGCCCGGCGGCAAGCGCTCGTTGTTCAGGAAGATCGATTCCTCATTCACTCTGCGGGCGAAGCTGCGCATGAGGCTGAGATGAAACTCATTTGCGTCGGCGCCGTCGACGGCAATCACCCGGAAATCCTCGTTCCGGATCCGCAGATTGAGAGTCCCGCCCTCGTGACACCCGCCCAGGAGGGCATGGTGGCGGAGCCGGTAGGAGAACCGGTTCCCGTCAGGCAACGTCCCGGAGAATACTGTCTGGAGGTCGTAGAGCGCGGAATCCCTCCGCGAGACAGCAGGGTCATCACTCACGGAGACGGTGATGGGCGACGTCACGTAATTGGCCGCGAGGCCGTTGATGAGGTCTGCGAGGTCGGCGGAAGCGTACCCTTCCCCGACGCCGGACTCTTTCCTTGAAGGATAGCTGAAATCCATAGTGCCTTGGAATGCACAGAAAGGATATAAATGATATGGACGTGAAATACACGCCGGGACGAGGGACGACGGGAGAGGCTCTTAGGCAAATAGTGTGTCGCCAGCCAAAGGGCGAGGCATGAGGAGAACACGGCGGAAGAGGTCGGAGGGACGCCCCCTACGGAGGTGACCGGTGCAGCGACTTCCCGAGCGATTGCCGAGCAGCCGGCGACTCCGCCGGAGGCGAATTTGCCTAAGCGCCGACGGGAGGGCCGCGATGAAAATCTCGCTGACGCTCGAGT
>JACWAN010000069.1 GCA_014874255.1 Candidatus Woesearchaeota archaeon | reverse complement strand
GGACGCGATTCCACTGGACTCGGTCGACGCATCCGGACGACGGCCAGGAGTCCCGAGGCGCAAAGGGTTCGAGGACGAACCCGTGCGCCAGAGCGACGGGTCATACGAGTCGATCAGGAGCCGAAGCGACGGAGCAGCAGCTCTGCGCGCAGCGCGCAGCGATTCGCCGAAGAGCCCGTCACTGAACCCCGCCCTCGTCGTCTTCACTGCGCGGCGCCCGCCCGTTCACCTGCCCGGGACGCAGCAGTAGTTCGTGCCCGGGCACCAGCTCTGGCCGTAGACGCAGTTCCCGTTCGCGACCTTCTGGAGGCACTCCTGCTCGCCGCACGAGCAGCTGAACTGCGCCGTGGCGTTCGCCTTGGACGGCCACCCGTCGCATCCCGCAGCATCGTGGTTCTGGCTGCAGTACTCGCACCGCGTCTGGCCGTCGATGAAGCCAGGGTTCTGGTCGCGCTCCGGGAAGGTGTAGTCGCTCGCGTTGAGCGCGGACGACGTCCGGACAATCGTCACGTCCTTGGTAATCGCGGTCCGGTAGAGATAGGCGAGCTCCACCGTGAACGTCGCGAGGTAGTTCGGCGTGTAGAGCTGCTGGCGCGAGGAGGCGGGGAGCACGCACGTCGTGAACCCTTCGCCGTCGCGCACCAGGACGGGGTTCGGGTTGCAGTCGAGCTGGAGCGTGCTCAGCGTCGCGTTGATCCGCACCCCGACGGGCGTGCCGGCGGGCGCCTGGAGGCTGCACGCCTTCGCCGCGTCCGTCTCGCTCTCCGGGAGCGGGAGGATCGTCCCGTCGCCGACGTTCTTGACGTGGATGACGAAGACGGGCTGCGTCACGTCGAGGTAGCCGCGGCCGCCTTCCGCGGAGACGCGGACCGGCGACGGCCGGTTCTCGACCATGGAGACCGCGACGGGCGCTCCCTGGCCGTTCGGGAAGGTGAGCGTCTGGGCGCTGCAGACCTGCCGCTGCACGTTCCCGTTGAATGCGTTCGCATCCACGCAGACAGCGGTGCCGAGGAACGTCTGGTAGGGATAGCAGACGCTGGCGAAGAGCTGCGTCGTCGGCTGCTCCCGCGTCCCCATGATCGGCTTGAAGTCCACAATCGGCGTCAGGTCGAGCCAGTCGCCCTGCTCGTAGCCGGGTCCCTTGCCGTGCAGCGTGTTCGTGTCCAGCGGGAGCTGGCTGGGCAGCGCGTCCGGGAAGAGGCTCTCGAAGACGTTCGCCGCGTTGTTGAGGTCCTGTCCGTTGGAGAGCGTCGGGTCCTGGCTGACGTTGACGTAGAAGCCGTCGCCCTTGAGCGTGAAGTTGATCACCGAGTAGTTCAGGTCGTACGCGCCCAGGTTCGAGAGCCGGACGATGAACGGCTGGCTGCTCCCCTCGTAGACCTGGCTCGGCGAGTTGGCGGAGAACGTGAGCGTCAGCCCATCCGTCCCGGTGTGATAGTCCGTCGTGGCTTGCTGGCTGCACGCCGCAAGGAGCAGGGCGGCGAGCAGGAGCGTCGCGGCGAGCGCGCCCCCGGTCCGCGGCCTGTCCAGTGATCCGCTCCGTGCCTTCATCGTCTCACTTCTCCACCCTGACCGGCACCTTCTGCTCGATGTCGTACTTGTACCGCGCGATCACGACGAACGTGACCGGCGTCTTCTCACCGAAGGAGAGGACCTGTTCCGCGGACTGCTTGTCCGGCAGGATGAGCTGGCAGGTCACCGTCCGGTAGTCGTTCCGCGCGTCGATCTGCAGGCTGTTGTCGCGCGTGAAGAGGTAGTGCGTCATCCCGTTCGCGTCGGTCGTCGGCTGCCCCGTCCATCCCGTCGGGAGGCAGCTGCCCTCCTTGAGCTGGAACGGCTGCGGCACCAGCACTTCCGCCTCGACGCTGCCGCCCTCGATCATGCCCTGGTCCCATACGTTCGCGACGGTGAAGCCGAAGCGCTGGCTGATGAAGCTGCCGGTCGGCGCGTCCGGGTCGATGGCGATCGGCTGCTGGTCGGCGAGGATGCCGATCGAGACGGGGCCGTTCGTGTAGATGGCCGTCGTCGTGGGGTCGATGCCGAGGTCGGTGTGGATGTCCCTGCCCTGCTGCTGCTCGTTCACGATCGCGCTGCGCGCGACGAACGTGTCCGTGACATACGCCCAGGTCTCGAAGTTGAAGGCGGCGCCCAGCACGCCGTAGTACGTGCCGATCGTCATGTTCGGGTCCGCGGGGAACGTGCACGTGACGTCCACCGGCAGGTATTCGTTCACCAGGATCGTGCCCGTCCGGTCGGGCGTGCCCACGTACCCCGTCTTCCCCGCGCGTTCGAGCCGGCAGCTCGGCGTCACGTTGACGCCGCCGCCCGGCAGGAAGGTCTTCGCCTCGATCCGGCCGATGACGGCGGGCTGTTGGCCGACGTACGTCACCGGGTAGAGGCTCTGGAGCTGGGTGATGTAGACGCCTTGCGGCTGCTTCTGGTTCTGCTCCACCTGGCCGAGGTAGAACTGCGCCTCCGGATTGAAGGTCTCGTTGATCTTCTGCTTCCACATCGCCACGTTGAAGATGTTCGCGCTCTTGAGCTTCAGCCAGATGTTCGCCCACGCGTCCGTGACGCCCGTCCAGAACCGTTTCGCGCTCTGGCCGATGAGCACGGCCGGCGAGGAGACGCCCGGCAGCTGGACGCGGGCGATGAGCATGATGAAGAGGAGGAAGATGAGGATGACGATGTAGAGCTTCGCGATCCGCTTGAGCCAGAGCGCGCTGTCCTGCTCGAGCGCGATGTAGAGCGCCCAGACCGGGAGGAGCGTGACGATGAGCGGGACGTAGCCGCCGTTGAAGGCGGGGATGAGGAAGATGTACGGGAGCGCGAAGGCGACGAGCGAGACTCCGACGTAGCGGCCGCTGTCCTTGGTGAGGCCGGTCCGGTAGTAGAAGAAGATCGCCCAGAACGTGAAGAGCGCGTACAGCAGGAACATCACGGTCGCCTGGCCCGCGCTCCGGCTGAACCCGTTGATCACGTCGAAGGCGTGGAGCAAGAGCGCGACGATGAAGAAGAACCACGGATGCACGTGCTTGTCGAACCCCTCGGCGACGGGCAGCCCGACTTCCGGCGCGCCCATGGCTGCGGCGGTGCCTCCAATCCCTTCCGTGCCTCCGAGGACGGTGTCGACCGCCTGTCGCTGCCGATTGACCCTGTCGACGGCCTTTTGCTCCCGCTCCGCTTCCCGCTGCTCTTTCTCTGCGTCTCTTGCTTCCTTCAGTACCTTTTCTCTGAGATCATTCGCCTGTTCTTGAGCATTGTTGAGAGGTCTTCCCGGGCTCATCGCCGTTCACCGTCTTTTTTCGTGGGAGGTCTTGAAGGGAGAGGTCTGAGAAACGACGCGTCCCATCGCGCCTCACCCCTGCAGCTCGACCCGGAGCTCCGCGATGTTGAGGGTGCTTCCCTGCGGCTGTATCTGGATGGAGTTCGCGTTCGGGATGAGGACGTTCGGGTCGAGGGCCGCCTGGTAGTAGTAGCTGCTCGTCTGGAACGTGTCCTGGAAGCCGTTCACGATAATCGTGCCCTGCTTCTGCGTGTTGCCATCCGTGAAGCGGATCGTGACGACGACCTGACCGGCGAAGACGTTCGCCTGCTGGAACATGTCCGGAGGCAGGTTGAAGTAGAAGGTCTGGTAGTCGGGCTGCTTGAGCTGGCTCACCACCTTGATGTTGTCCATGGTGTAGCTGCCGTCGGTGCTCGCGAAGCCGACCTTGTTGTCGCCGATGTTGAGCGATTCCGGGGCGACGTCCTGCGTGGTGAGGACGCCGCAGTCCGCGTACCCGCTGTAGACGATCTTGCCGTTCACCGTGACGGTCAGCCGGCCGGTGCTCTTCGGGTCGCACTGCGCGACGTACTGGAGCGTGGCCTTGTCGAGCCGCTGGTACTCGTCGGAGGTGATCGTGAAGTGCTGTTCGGAACTGGACCCTTGGTACTGCGCCACGTCCGCGCTGACGAGGACGTTCCGCAGCTCGTAGTCGTTCGCCGTCCAGAACTGCCACCCTGCGCTGCCCGCGCTGAAGGTCAGCGTGTTGTCCGCCTGGACGTACTCCTGCGGCAGCGGGATCGGCTCCGGCGACCTGCTCGTGATGGCGCGCTCGAAGATCGGGTGGCCGTTGAGCGAGATGTAGAGCGGTCCCTTCGCCGCGTCCACGTTGAAGGTGAGTTGGTAGTTCTTCGAGTTCGACGGGTCCGCCTTGAAGGTGAGCTCACCCGTCTGCTGCGAGAAGGCGGAGCGGCTCACGCTGAGGCTGTCGATGAATTTCAGCTCCTGCGTGTTCACCGCGGTGAAGACCGTCGTGCTGGGGATGTCGTGCTCCGTCGTCGCCCCCCCTGCCGCGAGGAGCGTGCCGACGTACTTGTCCATGAGCGTCGTGCTGCCGCCCGTGCTGACGATCCCCGTGCCCGTGCCGTACACGCCGCCGCCACTCCCCGTGCCGGAGAGGAGTGCTTCGCGCTGCGCCGGCGGCAGGAAGAGGAGATAGAGGACGATGACGACGCCGATGAGGAGGATGACGATAGGCGTGCTCGACTTGAACTCCACGCCTCGCCGCCCTCTCACCATGAGGTGCAGCCCTACAAAGATTTATATATAAAGGTTTCTCTTTTCGTCGAGGGGTCATCGACGATAAGGAATGTGTGAAGAAAACGTTACGGCCCCGCGAGCGCCGCCTCGATCCATAGGGGCGAGCGTGGCGAAGAAGACGGCGGAGGACGAGTCGGGGGTTGCCCCATCGTCGCTGACGCTCCGAGTCTCCTCGTATGACTCGGAGACATCCCGGGACGAGCCCCTTCGGCTTCCCCAGCGAAACGCGAGCAGGACGAGGCGGCGCGAGGGAAACGGCCGCGCGATGTCCGAGAGGGTTTACGATGCGGATCCGGAAGCATGACTGGAAGGCGGGCGAGGTCTCGTTGACGGTGGAGGGGAGCGACGACCTCTGGACGTTGCGCACCGTCATCCAGCCCGGCGACACAGTCAAAGGGTCGACGGAACGGAAGGTCAAGGTCGGCTCGGACGAGAAGGCCGCGGCCGTCAGGCGCAGGGTCTTCCTCGCCGTCAAGGCGGAGAAGGTCGAGTATGCGGAGGACGGGAGCAGCCTCCGCGTCCTGGGGATCATCACCGACGGCCCGGACGACGTGCCGCGCGGCGACCACCACTCCTTCATCCTCGAGGAAGGCAGCGAGTTCTCCCTCGTCAAGGCGGCGTGGCCGAAGTACGTGCGGGAGAAGCTCGAGCAGGCGACGAAGCTCGACGCTGCGCTGCTCGTCGTCCTCTTCGACCGTGAGGAAGCCCGTTTCTTCGGCGTCACGCGGCGAGGCGTCGAGGAGCTGAGCCGGCTGAAGGGGGACGTCGCGAAGAAGGCGGTGGACGAGAAGAAGGCGGCGAACTTCTACCAGGAGATCGTCGCGCAGATGGTCCAGTACGACGGCCGCGGCCTCTACCGCCACATCGTGGCGGGCGCGCCCGCGTTCTGGAAGGAGTACGTCGAGCGCGAGCTGCCCGCCGCGTTGAAGACGAAGACGGTACTGACGACGATCAGCGACGTCGACCGGACCGCGATCCGCGAGCTCCTCGCGCGGCCGGAGGTGAGGAAGCTCCTCCACGAGAGCAGCACGATGCGCGAGCTCGCGCTCGTGGAAGAGGTGATGGCTGCGCTCGGCCGCGACCGGCTAGCGTACGGCATCCTCGACGTGGAGGACGTGGTCGGCCAGGGGAACGCCGCCGCGGTCATCATCACGGAGAACGCCTTCGCCAAGGCGCGCAGCGACGGCGAGCAGGCGTTCGTGCGTCTCGAGGATGCGCTCCGTCGCTGCGAGGAATCGCGCGGAGAGGTCCACGTCCTCGCCTCGGACGAGGCGATGCGGAAGATCGACGGGCTCGGCGGCGTGGCCGCGATCAGGCGGTGGTGAGTGGCGTGGAGTTCTCCGATGAAATGATCCTCGAGATAAAGAGGAAGAGGGAACTGGCCGATCTCGACGATCACTATGTCCGGGAAAAGATAGAGCGGATACTCCAGCAGAACAAGAAGATGCGGACGAAGGCCGCGAACGCGAACTCGTTCAAGGAGTTTGCGCGGAGCAAGGAGTTCGCCGAGCTGAAGAAGCTCGTCCGCGCCGAACTCCGGGCGGTCTACGGCGTCTTCGACCTGGACGAGAAGAAGCGACGGAAGGAACTCTTACTAAAACTAAGGGATAATAAGGATACGGGCGATAATAAAATAAATGATGGCTTGATCCGTGAATTGCTCGTTCTCCACCAGAGCTCGAAGGAACGCATCGACCACTATGACGCAATCTACAAGAAGATTTTTTCAATCACTGGCCGGCCGAAATCCGTCCTCGACCTCGGCTGCGGCGCGAACCCGTACTCCTATCCGTATCTCGGCTGCGCGCCCGTCTACGTCGCGATGGACCTGCCGAGCGACGACCTGAAAGACCTCGTCGCGTTCTTCAGGATGGAAGGCATCGACGGCGAGGCGATGGCCGTTGATTTAGTGAAGGACTACGGGAAACTCGGTTCATTACTGGGAGAAAACCCCGTCGACGTGATCTTCTTGTTCAAGGTCTTGGATTCGTTGGAGGCGGTCAAACGGAATATTTCAGGCAAGATCATCGATGCGTTGCGCGCGCGCTGGATCGTGGTGAGCTTCCCCCTCGTCAGCATCGGCGGCGGAAAGGCGATCAGGAACGAACGTCGCGCGTGGTTCGAGAAGCTGCTGGCCCGGAAAGGGCTCGCGTACGAGACGTTCAGCGTCGTGAACGAGACGTTCTACGTCATTCGAGACGCCCGCTCTTTGTCCGAACGCAAGAGTGATAAAGAGGGCGCGTTTCCTCATCGTCATGAATAGAGCCCTCCGCCTCGCGGTCGACATGGATGATGTACAGGCGCCTTTAGTGTCCCCATTCCTCGACTTCTATAATCCGCGGCACGGCACAGCGTTCCGCGCAGCGGAATTCAAGACCTACAGCCTTCCGGAAGCCCTAGGAATATCACTCGAGGACTCGATCGCGGAGATGCGTCTCTTCTACCGGAGCGGCCTCCTCGACAAGATACCGCCGTATCCTGAAGCGCAAGCGGCGCTTCGCATTCTCAAAGCGGAGGGCGACTCGCTCTACACCGTTACCTCGCGCTTCGGGGAAGCCATCCCCGTCACGAAGCGTTGGGAAGCGCAGAACAACCCCGGCATCTTCACGGACATCTATTTCTCTGCGAACGGCCACGTCGGGATCGGCACACTCTCCAAGAAGATCATCTGCCAGAAGCTCTCCATGGACGCAATCATCGAGGACGATCAGCGCTACGCGACCGAGTGCGCAGAGGCAGGCATCCTCGCCTTCCTCCTTGAGCGGCCGTGGAACGAGGGCTACGCCGGCCACGAGAACGTCTTCCATGTCAAGGACTGGACGCCGATCATCGACGGTCTCCAACGCATGCGCCGCGGCGAACGGCCGACGAGGGCGTGAAGCGCCCGCGCGGAAACAGCAGTAAGTCGGTTTTTCTTCTTCCGGCGATGCTGCGGAGAGATTGTTCTCAGTCGCTCTCCGAGCTCCTGACCCTCGCGTTCTCCGAACACGAGTCTCAATCACTCTCGTTCGGTCGCTCGCGCTCCTGACCCGCTCGTCTGGTCGTGGTTCCCGGGTTTCGCCGCTACAGAGCCGGAACCTCCCTCTGGTCCGAGAACGGGTCGGGCGCTCACGTAGATGGTCTGCAGACCATGTCCGCGCCCGGCACGAATCCGAGGCAGCATCGCCGCTTGTTATGGAATGATCGGGTCTTAGGCAAATCACGTTCGTGGTCGTCACCGGCTGCTCGGCAATCGCTTCTCCTCTCGAAAGCGCTCCTCCCCGTAGGGGGCAGCCCTCACGTCGCGCTCCGCCCCCCTTCCTCGCTCGCCTCGCCCTC
>JACWAN010000068.1 GCA_014874255.1 Candidatus Woesearchaeota archaeon | reverse complement strand
CGTCGCCGGCTGCTCGGCAATCGCTCGGGAAGTCGCTGCACCGGTCACCCCCGTATGGGGCAACCCCCTCTCCTCCTTCGCTTCATTCTCTGCTATGGGTCGCCCTTTGGCCGGCGACACACCATTTGCCTAAGAGCCAAACACCCCAATAAGTTTATAAAGCGACCGCGGTTCGCAAGGACCCTGCTGATAGCATAAAAGAATAGGAGGTCCAGTACCCCCGTCCTGACGGGGCGAAGGCGGAAAATGAAGAGAAGCTCACGGCGCTGGAAGAAGAAAGGCCAGATGCGCTGGAAATGGCAGCGCAAGCGCATGAAGAAGGAGAAGCGCAGACGCGCCAAGATGTAAGCGTTCTTCCTCCTTTTTCTTTCCTCATCTCTTTTCCATCCCCGCTCAGCCGGAAGGCCCCAGGGAAAACGTTTTATATCCGTTCTTGTTCCTTCCTCTATGCCGATCCGCGGTCTTCTCTACGCTGCCCGGAGCGATGATTATGAATCTATCGCCGTGCTCGATGAGCTTATCGACGTCCTCGAGATGCATGGTTCGCCGCAGAACGAGGACTATTGGCTGATGGCGGGTTCCACCGTCTTGGATACGCCAGAAACGCCCCTGCCCGCGACCGCGTCATACATCATCCCTTCTCAAGAAGACGGATCTTCCCCGAAAGCGCGAACTCCTCCGCTCACCGACGGCCCGCTGCCCCTGCTCGAATACCTGGCAGACCAGTCCGAGAAGGATGTTCGTTCCGCCGCGGAAGGAGGCATCCTCTTCCTCGCCGTCGCAGGCGAACTGCCGATCGGCCTCTACGAAGGGTTCAAGAAGCTCGGCGCGCCGGACAAGCGGCTCTTCCTGGATTTGCCGCAGAGCGAATGGCCCGCGTCGGACGGCTCGTCGGTCAGGATCGCTGATTATCGCGCGTTTCCCCAGGAACTCAGGCTCACGAAACAGTTCTCGTACGCCTCTAGCCGCTGAGCCGCTTCTTTCTCTGATGGAGATCGAGTAGAAAGAAAAATCTGCCCCGGCCGGGATCCAGTCGCTTCTCGCTCCTGATCCCTGCCGTGCCAGAAGGAAAAAATCTGCCCCGGCCGGGATTCGAACCCGGGTCTCGGCCTGTCTTCAGGGCAGAACGCAGTTGGCTGCGCTCCGAACCCTGCGAAAGGGCCGAATGATTGGCCGGACTACACCACCGAGGCATAAAATGTGTTAAGGAGCTCGACCGGAGCGTGGCGGAGGAAGACTCCTCACGTCCCTTCCGAACTTGTTTCGAAAGTCCGGAGCCGATGCGATTGGATAGGGCCGTGAGACGCTGCTGCGACTGCATCGCCGGGGCGTCTTTTCTTGCGATTCAGAACTTCTTTAAAAATACTCCGGAAGGAGAAGGAATGAGCCCGCCGTGATTTGAACACGGGACCTCTCGATTATCAGTCGAGCACTCCACCAGGCTAAGCTACGGGCTCATGATTGGGGACGGAACACGGTGTTCTGCCTCGCTGCTTGCCTGCATGCGCCGGCCGGGATTTGAACCCGGGTCACAGCCTCTTTGCGCCCTGGCGCAAAGCTCCGAGGAGCCCGGCTCCGAGGGTGTGGCAAGGCCGTATACTAACCACTGTACTACCAGCGCGTCTTCGCCGCGCCGGACTTGCCGGACAAGCCGTCAAGTACCAGCGCACACGTGTTTTCTCCGCAAACCGCGAGTTGTTTATAAAGATTACGTCGACTATGCCGTCCATTCTTGTCATACGAGAGCTGCTTTCTTCGCCCGTCCCTTGACGTAGGGGTCCTTCAGCGCCGCTTTCAGGAATTCGGCCGGGGAGCGGAACTTCCGCTTGACCGTCGCGACCAACCGTCCGTCCTGTTCGCGCGCGTCGCGGTGCTTCTTCTTGAAAGCGGCCACGTCCTTCGTCGCGCGGAGCGGCGGCCCGTTGAACGCGCGCGTCGCAGCCAATGTCTCGTCTGCGAAGACGAGCCAATGCAGCCCGCTCCGTCTCTTGCGGTCGTACTCCCATCCCTGACCGAGCGGCTCGAAGCCCTGCAGCGCCGCCTGTTTGAGGACGTACTCGTGCGCCATCTTCAGCTTCGTCGCGGCGATGTCGTCCTTTCCCTCGAGCGCCGTCGTCCGGACGAGGAAGAGCCGCGGCTTCGCACCGGACCGCTTCTTCTTCTGTTCCCACGCGAACCACTCCGTGACGCTCTGCTCGGTGCTCACGACGACGTCGAAGAACGCCGCTTCTGGTCGCTTCAGGTAGGCCTTCGCCGCCTCCCTGAGCAGGTCGAGCTTCTCCTGCGAGAGCGCGGCGGCGGCGTTCCTGCCCGGCTGCACGGGGTCGACGAGGACGAGCGGCCCCTGGCGCTTCGACTTGTCGATGGCGAGGAGCGCGTCTTTCTTGCCGTTGAGGTCGATGACGACTTGGCCTTTCCACTTCGCCGCAGCTTCGAGGAGCTTGCGGAACGAGCCGTACCTGATGATGAGGAGGTCGATGACGTGGCCGGAGAACCCGTTGATGTACGATTCCGCGCCGTAGCATTTGGCGGCTTTGCAGAACCGCTTCGCCAGCCGGATCTCGTCGGCCAGTCCCGGCCGCTTCGCAATCTCTTGGAGGACGTAGCCGACGTGCAACGGGCTCATGTCCGTGACGTTCTTCGCCTGCGCCGGGTCCGTTATCCGCAGCACGGGAACGACCTCGAACAGCACGTCGACGGCAGAGGCCTTTTTTCCCTTCGCTCCTTCTCCCACCCCTTTTCCCGTCGCGAGCTTCCGGCGGAACTGGAAGTAATCCCTGCTGCCGTGCACCCGCTCCGCGTCCTTCGGCAGGATCCTGGCGAGCAGCTCGGAGAGGTCGTCGCCCGCGTGCTTCTTCGGCGAGAACCGGGCGAAGACGTCCACGTCCGCGTCCCCCTCGAGATCGGTTCCTTTGGCGACGCTGCCGCCAATCATGAATTCGACGTCGAAGCCCGCCTTCCTGGCCGGCTGCCGCAATCCCTCGACGACGGTCGCGGCCGCCTTCCGCATGTCACCAGAAGGCTTTATATTATTCAACGTCTTCCTCAGCACGTCGTCGGGTGACCCGTTGCCGCGTCCGCGGGAGACAGTCCCGGAAGCGCCTTTTTTCGCCATATCCTCATTGACTTGCGGCGCTTATTTAATGCTTGCGGCCGTCCCCGACCGACGAAAGTTAAAAATATACCACTTAATAGTAGGAAAAACAAAAAGATTTATAAATGATTTTGTATTGGCTGCCGATTCAAGGTATAAGATTCAAGAAATGCTACTTTGCTGGTGAAAACGATGAACCAAACCTCCAATATCCGAAAACAAGGACCTATCAGGAAAACCCTTCTCGCTGCGGGGCTCGGCATCCTCGGCTTTGTCGTCAGCGCCACGCCTTCGACATATCAGTATGACTCCGGCAAGTTCGACTACCAGGGCACAGGCATCGGTGGCTACCAGTCCCTCGTCGATATCCCGACCCCACCCCCTGGTGAGTTCTATGCGATCGTCGCGACGGCGACCGGCACGCTTGACTCAAACACTCCTCCTCTTATCACCGTCGATAAGGTGCCGGAAGGCGCGCCGACACAGGCATACATCGGCATCGTCGGCAGCGCCATGGCCGATATCTATGTTTCGAGCCAGCCGATTACCGGTCCGGACGGCGGCAACCCAATCACCAGTCTCCTCACCTCGAGTCCGCTTGCGGCGCAGGGGTTCCGCAACAAGGTCATCTCCACAGACGGCGTCAGACCGATGCCGCCCGAAGTCTATGAGCGCCTCACTATGCAGCAACGCCGGGCGCAACAGACTGCACCGGCATATAGGTGATTCCGCAACCCCGAAAAGAGAGAAAGAAAATGAACAAACGACTCTTCTTGGCTATCATTTCCGCAGCGCTCGTGCTGCTGATGCTCTGGAGCGTCTCCGCCATCGCGCAGCCGATCAACCTCTCCTGCGGCGGCACCATCAATGTCTCGGGCAGCTATGTCCTGAACGATTCGGTCGCCTGCAGCGGCGGCCTCGGCGCGGGATACGCCGTGCGAATCGCAGCGGACAACGTCACGCTCAACTGCAGCGGCTTCAACATCGCCAATACCGACAAGACCGGCAGGGGCATCCTCATCGGAAACACCGTTCCGGAGGATCCGATCGTCTACCGGGGAGTGGCCGTCACCGGCTGCGACGTCAGCGGCTTCCGCTACGGCGCCTACGCCATGACTGCCGGCAGCACGTTCGACAGCCTGACAGCCCACGATAACATGAACGGTCTCTTCCTCCTCAACAGCACCCAGAACACCTTCATGAACCTCAACGCCAGCGATAATGATCTCGTCGGCCTGACGCTGATTGCCGGCTCGGACGGCGACACAGTCAGCGACAGCACCCTCGAGAGGAATGGCCAGCAAGGCATCTTTCTCGATAGCGTTACCGGCATCATGCTGAACAATGTCCTACTCGAGCAGAATGGTGTCCAGGGACTCTATGTTAGTAACGCGAGCGTGACGGTCGACGGCGGAAAGATCGTAGGGAATGCGGACGCAGGCATCGCTCTCGTCAGCGGCGCGCTGTCTCTTGACGCCGCTTCGGTTTCCAACAATACCCAGGAAGGCATCTCCGCGACAGGCGCAAGCGCGGTGGCGGTCGGGAACGCAACCATCACTGACAACGGCGCCGACGCCCTCAATCTCACCGACGGCTCGCTGCTGCTCGCGGACAGCACCATCACCGCCAACGGCGGCGGCGTCTTCCTCGACAACGTCACGGCGCAGGTGCCCGGCGTGTCCATCGTGCGCAACACGATATGCGGCAACACTCCCCCGCAGCTCGTGATACTCGTGACGCCGGTCGCCTCGTTCATGAGCGACATCACGACGAACGACTTCTGCGGCGACGCCGATGCGGTGACGCAGCGCTTCCTCGCGTACTTCAAGGTGCTCGACGGCATCGGCACCCCTGTCGAGAACGCGAGCGTCGCGGTCTATGACCAGAATGCGACTGCGCTCACATATAATCTCACTACCGACTATCAGGGTGAGACCGGGCAAGTCCTCGTGACGAGCTACACGCTCGACGCCAACGGCACGTTCACTCCGCTGCCGCTCAGGGCGGACGCCTCCGACGATGTCGGCGACAACGCCACGGTCATGGCTTTCGTCAACGACACGCCCGATCAATATGGTCCGGTCGTCATCCAGTTCCCCTGTCAGCGCACAATCACGAACGACACTGCGCTCGACAGCGACGTCACCTGCACGAACGTCCCGTCCGCTCCGGGAAGCGCGCTCATCACGATCGGCAGCGACAACGTCACGCTCGACTGCCGGGGCCACGCGCTCGTGGGCGCGGGCGGCACGGGCATCGGAGTCTATACGCAGAACCACGCGAACCTCACGGTGAAGAACTGCAGGATCAGCGGCTTCCAGCAAGGTTTCTGGGCGCTCCTCGGCTCCAACGTGACGCTCATCAACGACACTGTCGAGAACAACACGCGCGGCGTCCTCTTCTCGCACATAACTTCTTGTCGCGTGACGCAGGACAACATCGTCCGCGACAACACCGAGACCGGTGTCCGCCTCGAGGCGGGGACGAGCGGCTGCACGGTCAGCGGTACGGTCAGCGGCAATGGGCAGCAGGGCATCTTCATCCTCCTGGCGTCCAACAACACGCTGCAGGGCGTGACCGTGAGCGGCAATGGTTACGGCGGCATCTACCTGGGAAAATCGAACGGCACCGTCCTCTCGAACAGCCTCCTCCAGGACAACTCGCAGGGCGGCCTCCTCAGCATCGACAACGCGGGCAACTCGTTCTCCGTCGCCAACACCGTCTTCAAGAACAACGGCGCGTACGGCATCGAGTGCGCGCAGAACGCCGTCGCCATCGTCGGCAACACGTTCCGCAACGAGCGGACCGCGCTCTTCGCGCAGAACTGCACCTATGCGCCTGCCGGCGGGGTCGCAGGTAACATCTTCAGCGGCGACACGAACGCGACCGTGCTCCTCGACTCGGATATCGCGGACCTCGCGCCGTTCTATCTCAAGGCCAACACCTTCGCCGGGAACGGGTTCGTCCTGATCGAGCAGTGGAGCGTCGGCCTCTTCACGCAGCTCGCGAACGGCACCGGCGTGCCCGCTGAGTACGCGGTCCTCAGCTCGACGGGCGAGCGCCTCTTGAACGGCACGACTGATGCGGACGGCTTCGCCTCGTTCCTCGTGCCGAAGTACTGGCTCCGCCAGAGCGCCACGGCGCTGACGCCTGCCACTCCGTCGTACTTCCACGCGGACACGACGGTCAACGGCACGGCATACGCGAACACGACGGCCGTGACGGTCGACCATCGGCTCACGTTCGCGCTCGGCGACCCGGTCGTCCTCAACCTCGGCGAGGGCTACACTGACCAGGACGACGACGCAGTCCCTGATTCTGTTGACAACTGCCCGTCCACGTTCAACCCGGGCCAGGCGGCGACGCACGGCGTCCCGCAGGGGGACGCGTGCTACACGCCGTCGGCCGCTGTCCCGACGGGCGGCGGCACCGGAACCGGTGCGGGCGGCACGTACGGCTGGATCGCGCCGCAACCCTCCATTGCGAGCGCGCCGACGCCTGCGCCCGCTCCGACGACTGCTCCGACGCCTGCGCCCGCTCCGACGACTGCTCCGACGCCTGCGCCCGCTCCGACGGTGGCTGAGACTCCGCCCGCTCCTTCGGCTGCCGCTCCCGCGACGACTGCTCCTGAGGCTGCGCCCGCTCCGGCGAACGGCGTGACGGGCGCGGTGACCGGCGGCGGCATCGGCTCTTGGATATGGCTCATCGTCGCGTTCGGCCTCATCGTCGTCGCGCTCGGCGCGTTCCTCATCGTGCGGCGACGGAAGAAATGAACATCATGAGCTATAGACAATGAACTATCATGAGCTGTTTCCGGTAAAGGTCCGGGTGCCGCTGACCCTCGACCAGACGCTCGATCCGGGAAATGATGGCTGTTATGTCGTTGATGGTGGAACGGGCATTATAGAGTATCGTGTGCGGCAAGCATATGGGCAGAAACCCGAACCCAGACAGGATAACGGGTTCATGGACGCCTTTGTCCTGCAAGATCCTCCTGTCCTGAACTGGGGGGTCTTCAGGGTGCAGAGATACGAACGATCTGCCCGACATTCTCATCATCCGAGAACGGCGGGGCTACGGTTCACGAATACCGGCGCTCACGTCCTCGCTCATCGTCTCGCCGTCCGGGAAGCGAGAAGGTTTGCTCGCAGGACTCTGGGCGATGTGGTTGATAGTGTGGATGCCGATCTCTCTGTCCTGAGAAAAGGCCGAGCCGATATCGCGAAGTCCTACCCCAGGTAGCTGAGGTTCTTCTTCTCCGCTTCGGTGTTGGTCTTCTCCGTCTGCTGGATGATGCCCTTGAGTTTCTGCTCGAAGGCCTCCGCCTGCTTGAGCAGCGGCCCCGCGTCGACGCCGAGGCCGAGGTGCTTGTCCAGCACGCTGATGATGGCCGCGGCCGCCTTGCTGTCCGGCAGGTTGGAGTGCGTCTCCGCGAAGAGGCAGCTCACCTTGCCGCTCTTGAGGAGGAGCGCGGCCGTCACTCCCATGATGATCGACTCCTTCATCCCCTGCGCGCCGAGCCGCTCGAAGTCGGCGTTCCCGTACGAGAAGACCTGCGTCTCCGGTCCGGGGATCGTGGCGTTGACGCCCTCGAGGGAGATGATCTCCTTCGCGCCGACCTTCTTGGCAAGCGCGGCCACCTCGTCCGCCACCTTCCACTCCATGCCCTTGACGCTCAGGATGGTGTGGAAGATGATGAGGTTGTGCTTGCTGTCGTAGTGGATCGCCATCGGCCGGACGACCTTGCCGTCGTGGATTGCGGTCGTCGCGGGCAGCTCGTCGTACGAGAATTCGCCGACCATCGTCGTCTTGAGGTGGTCGATCAGGAACTCGGTCGCGATCGTCCCGACAAGACCGAAGCCGGGGAAGCCTTCGATGATGAGTGGGTTCCTCTTGATCCGGGCGTCCTTCTGCAGCGTGATCTTCATGTGCTCACCTCGATACGTGAGAAAAACCGGAGAGAGGACGTTTATAACTCTTATGGTTCGGTTCCGGTGCTGGGCATCTGCGCTCAGGTGTATATCTCCAGCACTGCACGGGGCCTAACCGCCGGCGGTCTCCAATCGGTCTCCCTCGTGAGGAGGATGCCGTCTCCCGGCCTGATAGGGATCGTCGTCTCGTTCTCGGAGGCCTGCGTGACGCCGTTCCTTCCTCTCCTGCCGTTCGCGAGGTACTCCTCCGCCCACCGGAATCCTTCCCTGAAGCCGGGCGCGATGCTGTTGATGACTGCCATCTCCAGCGTGCCCAGCCGCTTGTCCGGTCTCGTCTCGGACTTGCGTACCTTCCATCCGTCCGGCAGGTGGCCGTCATTGAAGATGAACG
Organism: Candidatus Woesearchaeota archaeon; assembly: GCA_014874255.1. Taxonomy (GTDB): domain Archaea; phylum Nanobdellota; class Nanobdellia; order Woesearchaeales; family UBA525; genus UBA153. The sequence goes on along the minus strand of JACWAN010000068.1, from coordinate 18,224 downwards.
CGAGCGTCTCTCCCGGTAGCAGGAGGCCCGGCACTCTCAGGACGAGGTCGTACTGCTCTCCTCTCTCGTCGCAGCCGCCGATGATGAATCGTCTCTCGCCCGTGATTGGCGGGGCGGAGAGGCGGACTGCGTTGCCGCTCCATCGGCCGTTCGCGTAGTGCCCATCGCAGTGATACGGGATGTCGGCGGAAAGCAGCCGCTCGATGAGGTTCGCATCCTTCTCCGGCTCGGTCTTTTTCAGGGAGAACGGGACGCTCAGCCCGATGCCGAGCTGATGATAGTCCGTCCCCCTGTTGCAGAGGATGATGGTCGGGTCTCCCTGCAGGCTCTCTCCTTCCATGACTGTCAGAGAATGAATAAAGGTTTAAATGTCTATCCGTCGTCGACGGTGAAGAGGCGCGAGTCGTTCACCCGGAAGAGACGGATCCGCGCGCCCGCGTCGAGCCAGCCGTGCGCGTAGTTCAGCGCGGCGAACGCGTTGACCTGGTCGCCCTTCGACCTGAAATGCAGGGCGTCGTCGTGGTAGCGCTGCGCCATGTCGAGGAAGTCCCGCGCCTGCGCCTCGCGCTCCGGTGAAGAGGCGTCGATTGCGGCTCCTGCCTTCGCGAGCGCCTCCCCGGTGATTGAGAAGTACTTCGCGAGCTTCTCCTCGGTGATGACGTCCTGGCGCGTCGCTGTCCGTTCCTTCGTCCGCTCCTCCATCGTCATCCCTCTCAGAGTCGCGTCGTCCTTAATAATATTTCTTAATAATAGGCTCTCAATGATGGTTCTCAATGGTGATTTTCAATGATGGTTCTCAATGACGATCATTCTAATGATCGCTTTTCCGGTTCTCCCTCATCAGGGTTTTCCGTCACCCTTTTATATCCGGTCCGCTGCCGAGAAGCCATGCGCGTCGTCAAGCAGCGGAAACGGCCCGTGCGCCTGAGTGAGCCGCTGCGCTGGCGCGGCAGGATTGAGTCCCTCTCCCAGGAGGGGATGGGCGTCGCCTCCCTCGAAGCGGAGAAGGACGGCGTCCTCCACCGCCGGCCGCTCTTCATCCCATTCACCGTGCCCGGCGACGAGGTCGAAGCTTCCATCGAGCAGGCGCGCGGAAAATACAGCTTCGGGAAGCTGGAGAAGGTGCTCTCCCCGTCAGCGGCGAGGGTCATCCCGCTCTGCCCGCACTACGGCACGTGCGGCGGCTGCGACCTGCAGCACATCGGTTACGAGGAGCAGCTCCGCCAGAAGGCGCGGATCGTCGGGTTCCTCCTCGCCAAGCGAGGCATCGTCCCCCTTTCCCCGGTCGTCGTCTCGGCCTCGGCGCAGCGGACCAACTACCGCTGGCGGAGCAGGATCGCGCTCCTCATCGCCGACGGGAAAGTCGCCGCTGGCTTCCGCAAGGCGCGTTCCCATGAGATCGTCCCGGTGCGCGAATGCCTCATCGTCGCGCCGCGCCTCAAAGAACTCATCCTCCTCCTCAACAAGGCGTCCCTCGTCGCCCCGTACCCCCCGGGCGAGCTGGCCCTCGAGGTGGCGGCCGCTGTCGGGCAAAGCGGGAAGGTGAGCGCCCTCGTCCCTCTGAGCACGGTTCCGCAGCGGTGGCGCGCCGTCGTCCGCGCGCTCTTCGAGCGGCTCTACGAGTCCAACCGGCAGCTCCTCGGCAACCTCCTCTTCGAGGATGAGCGCGGCCTCCACGTCTTCGGCCAGGTGCAGGAGCATCTCACATATACCGCGGCGGGCTGCGTCTTCGCCTTCCTCCCCGGCATGTTCATCCAGTCCAATGTCCCCACGGACGGCGCGCTCATCGCGATCGTGCTCGACTTCCTCTCGCGCCAGCCGCGGAAACGGAAGCCGCGCACCGAGCAGGTGATCCTCGACCTGTACGCGGGCATCGGGAACTTCACCCTGCCCGCAGCCAAGCGGTTCGGCCTCGCCCTCGGCGTCGAGGGGGATGCGTCCTGCATCCGGCTCGCGCGGATCAACGCGACGCAGAACGCGGTGACGAACGCGCGTTTCGTCCACCAGCCCGTCGAGAAATACCTTGACGCGCTCTCCCGGAAAGCGGGCGCGAAAGGGAAGGCGGCGGACGAGCGGTACCTCGCGCCGGACGCGATCGTCCTCGACCCGCCGCGGACCGGCTGCACGCCTCTCGTGCTCGACGGCCTGCTCCGCTCGCGGGCGCCGCGCATCGTCTACGTCTCGTGCAACCCGATCACCTTGGCGGACGACCTCGCCGTCCTCGGCAAGGCGTACGAATTGAAAGAGCTGCGCGCGCTCGACATGTTCCCCGACATCAGCCACGTCGAGACCGTCGCGCTCCTCGAACGACGGGAAGAATGAGTCCTTTCTATGGGTGCGTTCTATGTTCCTTCTCGCGGCCCCGTGACGATCACGACACTCTCGCTTCTCTTAGGCGAATCACTCCGTGCTGCGCCTCGACGGTTATCGTGGCGCAAATAGCTGTGCGACCGAGTCTAGCGAGAATCGCTCGTGTCATCGAAGGACTGTCCGGGGGGTGCAGTCCTTTTTCAGAAGAGCCTGCTCCAACGCAACCTTTTTATTGGGCTCCCGGGTCTCGACGCTCATGCTCACCGAGGAAGCGCGCCAGGAGCTGGAACGCCAGCAATACCGCATCGTGGGAAGCCATTCCGCCGTCAAGACCTGCGGCTGGACGAAGAACATGCTCCGCGGCCAGGGCGGCTGCTACAAGCTCAAGTTCTACGGCATCATGAGCCATCAGTGCCTGCAGATGACGACCTCCATCAGCTGCGCGAACCGGTGCACGTTCTGCTGGCGCGGCTACAAGGCGCCCGTCGCGAAAGAATGGAAGTGGGGCGTGGACGAGCCGCAGACGATCCTCGACGGGAGCGTCACGGCCCATAAGAAGCTCCTCACCGGGTTCGGCGGGAACGACAAGGTGCTGCAACAACTGTACAAGCAGGCGCAGCAGGTGAAGCACGTCGCCCTCTCGCTGACAGGCGAGCCGATCATCTACCCGCGCATCAACGAGCTCCTCAAGCTGTTCGACGAGCAAGGGATCAGCACGTTCCTGGTGACGAACGCGCAGTACCCCGAACAGATCAGGGACCTCTCGCCCGTCACCCAGTTGTACATCTCCCTCGACGCGCCGAACAAGGAGCTGCTGAAGAAGGTCGACGTGCCGCTCTTCTCCGATTACTGGGAACGGCTGAACGAAAGCCTGGAGCATCTCGCCCGGAAGCGGCAACGGACCTGCATCCGCCTGACCGCGGTGAAGGGGCTCAACATGGTCGAGCCGGAGAAATACGCCGAGCTGATACGGAAAGGCGGCCCGGACTTCATCGAGGTGAAGGCGTACATGTTCGTCGGCGCGAGCAGGCAGCGGCTCAGCGCGGAGAACATGCCGCTCCACGAGGAGGTCGTCGCGTTCGCGAAAGAGATCCTGGAACATCTCCCCGACTATGATCTCGTCGCGGAGCACATTCCGAGCCGCGTCGTCATGATCGCGAAGAAAGAATACCGGAAGAAGGAGAAAACACGAGACAAGGACGGGAAGGAGACGGTCGAAGAACGCTGGCACACATGGATCGACTTCCCGAAATATCAAGAGTTAGCGCTCGCGGGGAAGGGGTTCGGCAGCGAAGACTACCTGAAACCGACGCCGCCCTCCTCGGTCGGCATCAGCGGGAACGGGACGCCAACGCGCGAGGAAGCCGTGGCGCGGAAGCAGGAGCGCGAGGCCCGTCTCGCGAAGATGCGCGAACAGCGGAACGGGAAGACCGCGATCGTCGCCGCCGAAGACGTCGAGGAGGCGGAACTCGACTGATATCGGCGGTTGTTAGTATTGTTTGTTATCAGAATTCATTATGTCGTTGTTTGTTATTAGGACCTATCTCGATAGGTGGGTGTGCTGCCTTGGAATCGTTCCCGGACGCGAACATGGCGCAGTGCGCCATTATCGTGAGCGCCCGGCCTGTTCTCGGACCGGAGGGAGAACAAATGCTCCGCAGCACACCTACCGGGATAGGCTCTTAGCGTTATTGTTTGTTGTTAGGATTATTGGTTGTTATTAGAATTGATTGCTGATTATCTTATCCCTTCATTTCCTTCTGCTCTGCGACGAGCACCGTCTTCAGCGCCTTGATGGCGACCGCAAGCTGCCGTTCGTCGGGTTCGCGGAGCGTCAAGGCCTGGACCGCCATGCCGGGCGCGCTGAGGACGCGGACGAACGCGCTCCTGCTGTAGAGCTTCGCGCTAATCCGCACCCACTCGTACACGATGCCCGCGATCACCGGCAAGAGCAGTATCCGGAGCAGGTACTTCGTCCAGAACCCTGCGCCGAACGGGATGAAGAGGTAGAGGAAGATGGAGAGAACGAAGACGTAGACGACGAACGTGGTGCCGCACCGCGGCTGCTTCTTCGTGAACTTCAGCGCTTCTTTCGGCACGAGCTTGGCTCTTGCTTCGTAGCAGTTGACGCTCTTGTGCTCCGCGCCGTGGTACTGGAAGAGGCGCCGCACGTCGGGGAGCAGCGAGATGAGGAGGAGATAGCCGATGAAGAGGGCGAACTTGATCCCGCCGTCGAGCAGGTTCAAGGTCCAGTTCCCGCCGTGGTAATGCGCCGTCAGCAGGGTGGCGAGGAAGAGCGGCAGCAATTTGAAGAGCGCGAGCGCGAACGCCAGGCTGATGATCAATGTGAGGGCGAGCGCCCAGGAGGAGAGCGGCTCCTCCTCGCCCGCCGCCTGGTTCGCGCTCCAGTTCAGCTCGCGGGTGCCGATGACGAGCGTCTCGAAGAGGAGGACCGCGCCGCGGACGAACGGCACCTTGTCGAGGCGTTGACGTTCGGCGAACGAGGTCTCGCGACGGTGGCCGACGACGACCTTTCCGCCGGGAGAACGGACCGCGGTGGCGACGTGATGCTTGGACTTCATCATCACGCCTTCCATCACCGCCTGGCCGCCAATCAGCAAGGGAGCCTTCGCAGCGAGGAGAAACAGGGAGGAAATACGTCTGAACAACCGCATGGGGGCGCAAACGGCTGGAAGTATATAAAACTACTCTCGGAATCAGAGGTCACGCTTTCCGCCTTCGCGTTCTTCACCATCGAGTATTTATACTGTCCGCCGAACCGTCGCAGGCTCATGGTCACGCGCGTAGCGAAGCCCGTAGGGACACCGTTCGGGGCGTTTCCCCTGCGTGCGCACTCCTCCGACGATAAGGACCTGCTCGTCGATGAGGCGCGCGACGTTCTCGGCAGCTACTGCTTCACCGACTGCACGGCGCAGTGCTGCCGCCACGGCAAGCTCCCGCTCCGGACCGCGGCGGAAGTGGCTGTCGTCGCCGGCGAGCAGCGCGCGGCGCTCGAGCGTTCCGGCGCGCTCGCGCAGAACCCAGATACGACGTCCTCGCTCTCGCTTGAGAAGCCGTGTCCGCGCCTCGGCAAGGATTTCCGCTGCACGATCTACGCGGACCGGCCGTCCATCTGCCGCGAGTATCCGCTCTTCGTCTTCGGCACGCGGATCGTCGTCGCGCCTGACTGCCGAGGCGCAGTTGCCGGCCTGCTCGACGCGCACCTCGCCCGGCTCAAGGAGAAAGGATACACGATACTCTGACCGCTCTTTCTTCTCGGGCGTCACGTCCTGTTCGCTCTCCGCTTCGTTGATTGCTGACGACCTATTCCCCGAAGGGGCCAACCCCCTTTTCGTCCGCCCGGTTCTTCTCTGCATCGCTCACCCTTAAGGACGGTGACGCCCTTATGCTCTTCGTAGTAGGAAAAAGAATCCGATTCGTCGTCAATGATGCTCTTCTCAGCCGTTTGCGAACTCCTCGTCGATGAGCCGCTTGAACTCGTCCTTGGTGAGGAACTCCTCGTACCGCTGGCCGTCGACGCGCTGCTGCAGCCGCGCCATCTCCTGCCTGCGCGCGGAGTTCTGGAACGAGGCGACGAGGCTCCGGATCTGCTGGACGAACGCGGCGAGCTCCTCCTCGACGCGCCGCACCTCCGCCCCCGTCTTACCGATCGTGGCCACGAGGTCTGCGTGCGCCTTCCCGAGCCGCTCCTCCCTCGTCTGGAGGTCGGCGAGCAGGCGCTTCGTCTCTTCGTCGAGCGAGGAGATTCTCTTCTCGAGCGCGGAGAGGTACTCCGTCGTGTCCTCGCGGTTCAGCGGAGGGGCGGGAATCGCCATCCATCCCCTGCCGGAAACCGCGCTTATAATCTTTTCGCCGTCCACCGAGAGAGAAACGTCGAGTTCCCCTTCCCGAGTGGACACAAAATACTTATATATGTTTTAGGGGTACCGTTCTTAAAAGGGGGTGTTTTCATGGGCTCGCTCGACATACGTCCTCCGAGCGCTCCGTCAGGGGCTGCTCCGCGCAAGAAAGGGTTCTTCTCCAAGCTCTTTGGCAAGGAGAAGGATATCCCTCCGCCGCCGGATGCGGAGACCGAACTGAAGAGCTTCGACTCGCACACGATCGAGGACGAGACGTTCGACATCGAGGACATCCGCAAGAAGCTCGGCATCGAGCACGAGTTCGACAACGAGCCCGCTCTCGTCGACGGCAAGGTCAAGGGCCTGCCGCAGGAGATCCAGTTCGACGATTCTTCCAAGGAGGACATCCTCGCGGAGTGGAAGCCCGCGCAGACGCCCGCGCGCACCGCCCCTCCCGCTTCCTTCGACGAGGACCTTCCCGAGATCCCAAAGAGCGAGAAAGGCGCGAAGAGCGACTTCGAGATCGAGGACTGGACGTCGGAGAAGGCGTCCGGGCAACAAGGGATCCCGGCCGCGCCCTCTTCCTGGACCGAGCACCCCTCGTCCGCGGAGCAGCGACCCGGCCCGGCCGACGGCTCCGCTGGACGCGTTCCCGACCATTCTCCCTGGCTGCGCGAGCCCGCGTCCGCCTCGACGCCCGCGCCGGACGCCTCGTCATGGACGGACGAACATGTCGAACATGCCGAATATGTCGAACATGTCCGTGGTGAAGCCGCCGCCGACCGCGCGGGTGCCGCCGACGGAGAGATGGGACCGACCCTGACGGAAGAGGCCCTCGAGCCGGACATCCTCCTCGACGGGCCGGAGCACGAGGAAGCGCCCGAGGAGCCCGCCCCGCCGGTCACGTCGGAAGAGGTCGCGTCCATCGCGGACGAGCACCTCGCAGGCCTCCATGACGAGCACGCGCAGCTCCACGAGGAGATCACGCAGCTCCTCGCCCAGAAGGACGATCTACCGGACAAGGACCACCCGCACGAGAAGCCCGCGCCCGAAGGGCAGGAATTCATCCTCAAGAACGGCCAGCCGCTCAAGACGATCGGCGAACTCCTCCAGGCGCTCGACGTGATCGATGCGGATGTCTTCTTCCACCATGTGAACGAGCGCAAGAACGACTTCGCGAGCTGGATCAGGGGCGTCTTCCACGACGACGCGCTCGCGGACGAACTCGCCGCGGCGACGTCGCGCAAGGACCTCGTCAAGGCGCTCAAGGCCCACGGCCGCGCCGCGGACAAGAAGTTCCGGCAGAGCGACAAGTTCCTCCAGGCGGCGATCAAGGCACGGGCCGAACGGATCGAGCGCGTCAAGGACATCGACGGCAGGATTGCCCAGCTCCAGTCGGCGCTCGCGCAGAAGAGCGAGGAGCTCGCCGAGCAGAAACGGCTCCTCAACGACAAGGTGGGCACGCAGATCGCCCATGAGCTCGACCGGCGCCTCAAGGAGGCGCGCGCCGACCTGAAGCGCAGGCTGAATGACGCGGAGAAGGCGAAGGCCGAGTACGCGCGCCAGTCCAAGACGCTCGAGAAGCGCATGGCCGACCGCGAGGCGCGCCTCGCCGCGAGGCAGGAGTCGCTCAAGAGCGTCGAGAAGACGCTCAAGGAGGAACAGGCACGCGCGGCGGCGGCGAACGAGACGGAACGGATGCGTCTCGAGCAGGAGAAGGCCGCGGCCAAGGCGCTCGTCGCGCAAGGCGCCTCGGTCCAGGCGCAGCTCGACGACCTCGCCAAGGGGCGTGCGGCGCTCGCCGAGGAGCGGACGAGGCTCGACGCGGACCGCGAGAAGCTCAAGGCGGACCTGAAGAACGTCAACGCCAAGCTCGCCACGCAGGCGCGCCAGGAGACCTCGATCAAGAACGAGAAGGACGCGCTCAACAAGCGGGAGCAGGAGCTCACGCGGCAGGATGCGCAGCTCAAGCGCGACCTCCAGGACTATAAGATGCTCAGGAACGACCTGGAACGCGACCAAAAGGCGCTCGCCGCGAAGGAGAAGGCGACGCTCGCCCGGCTCGCCGCCGAGGAGAAAAAGGCCGCCGACCGGACCCGGAAGGCGGAGGATGCTGAGGCGAAGGCCGAGGAGAAGCTCCAGGAGCGGCGGAAGATCGCGACCTATGTCGGCGAGGCGGAACGCCACCTCGTGGAGCAGGAGCAGCGCCTCGAGAGCGAAGGCCTCGGCGGCTACCTCGGCCGCAGGCTCCAGTCCATCAGGAGCGGCGAGCCCGACATGCCCGACGTGCCGGCGGCGGGCGCGATCAGGAACCTGAAGATCTACTCGATGATCGACCAGGCGCAGGCCTCGCTCGACAGCGGCGACCTCAAGGAGGCGCGCGACCTCTACAACCGGATACGGGACGCGTTCAACAAGGAGGACCTCTCCCCGTCGGAGAAACAGGTGCTCTACACCACGATCCGCGAGCTCTACGACGACATCCACCTGGCAGCGCTGAAGTGATGATTCCTCGTCGACATCAGCATCGTGGCCGCCTTGGAACAAGACCCCGCGACGCGCTTGACGCCGCAGCGTCAATCCGCTACGCGCGTCGCGGATAAGACCTCGGACCGGAGGGAGAGCGGCCTCTCCGCGGCAACGATGATGTCGACTGTGCGAAAGCTTTTTCTATGATCCTTTTTCCTGTCTCTCCATGATCCGCGTCCTCTTCGTCTGCACGGGCAACGTCTTCCGGAGCATGGCTGCCGAGAAATGCCTCAAAGACTTCCTCATGCGGAACGGCATCACGGACATCGAGGCGGATTCTGCCGGTATCGCACCGATACCTCAGCGACCCCGGAAGGAAACCCTCGATCGGCTGGCGCATCACGGCATCGAGGCCGGCCATCACCGGTATAAGAAGGTCAATCAGGCCCTCATCGACGGGAGCGACCTCGTCATCGCGATGAACCTCGACCACCAGAAGCGGCTGAAAGAGGCGTTCGGCGTGGACGCGCCTCTTTTCAATGAGGTCGCGTTCGGGAAACGGGAAGGGGTGCTTGACTTCGGAGAGCACGACCCGACCATCCGTGCCCTCGACGACCCTGAGAACGAGGAGAAGGTGCGCGAATACGCGTATCACGTCGTCGATTATCTCCACGACGCGATGCCCGCGCTGCTCAAGGACATACGCGGACGTGCACGAGGATAGCCCGATATTTCCTCCTCTTGTCATCGTTCAAGGAAAAAGCACTTAAGGAGAAACCCTTTTCTTCCGCGTATGAGACTGAGATTCTGCCCCACGACGACGGATATCTTCTCGATCCTCTCCGACGAGGAGGCGACCGTTGCAAGAAGAACTGAGGGAATGACTCCCCATCTCAAAGCAAGCGACGGAGAGGTCGCGGTCACTTTCATGAATGTCGACGGGAAGGATTATATCAAGGTGATGGAACCCTGGGAGCCGAATGCCTGTGGAGAATATTGCGTAAAAGTTAATGATGAGGCGTTCGGAGACCTGATGCGCAACGGAAGATGCGGAACGAGATACGGCGGACTCTCTGCTAAAGTTAACCTCCATCTAGAATCAATCCTCGAAAAAATATTCTGATGCTCAGTACGCCCGCGCGAAGTACGCGTTGTATTTCGCCGGCTTGGAGCAGTGGACGCACTTCGCGCCCTTCGCCGGGACAGCGGAGCGCTTCGCTTCCTCCTTCGCCTGGTGGACCTCGTGCTGGATCGCGTCGAGGGGGATGTTCCTCGCGGTCGCCGCGGTCTTCTCCTTGATGACGAACTCGCAATCCTTCTCGCCGCAATGGCCGGCGAAGACCATCTTCCGCGCCTGGATTGCCTCCTCGAACGACGGGAAATCGGTGACGTGGACGATGTCCGCCTCGATCCGCGCCTTCGCCCGGTCGTAGAGGCCCCGCTGGATCTCCTCGAGCAGCTCCGCGATGCGCGCCTTCAGCTTCTCGATCGGGACGAACTCCTTCGCGCCCGTGTCGCGACGGACGACGACCGCCTGCTGCTTCGCGATGTCCTTCGGGCCGAGCTCCACCCTGATCGGGATGCCTTGCAGCTCGTACTGGTTGAATTTCCACCCGGAGGTGTACCCGTCCCGCGTGTCGACGATCGGGTCGAACTCCGCGAGGAGCTTGCCGAGCTTCTCCGTCTCCTGGACGATCAGCTCCTTCTCCTTCTCGAAGATGATGGGCACGAGCGCGACCTTGTTCGGTGCGATTCTCGGAGGGAGGACCAACCCTTTGTCGTCGCCGTGCGTCAGGATGAGCGCGCCGACCATCCGCGTCGAGATGCCCCACGAGTTCTGCCACGGCAGCTGCTCCTCTCCGGTCTTCCCTTGGAACCTGATGCTGAACGCCTTCGCGAACCCCTGGCTCAGGTCGTGGCTTGTGCCCATCTGGAGCGCCTTCCCGTCCGGCATCAGGGACTCCATCGAATACGTCCTGATCGCGCCCGCGAACTTCTCGCGCTCGCTCTTCTGGCCGAGGATGACCGGGATGGCGAGCAGCTCCTCCGCGACCTGGCGGTACCGCTCGAGATAATGGAGCGTCTCCTTGTGGCACTCGTCCGCGGTCTCGTAGACGCAATGCCCCTCCTGCCAGAGGAACTCCCTGCTCCGGAGGAAGAGCTTGACGTCCTGCACCTCCCACCGGACGATGTTGCACCACTGGTTGATCCTGAGGGGGAGGTCGCGCCATGAGCGGATCCAGCGGCCGTAGCTGTCGTACATGATCGTCTCCGACGTGGGGCGGATCGCGAACCGCTCCTTCCCCTCGCCGTCGTCCTTGTTCTGGACCCACGCCACCTCGGGCTTGAACCCCTCGGCGTGCTCCGCCTCGCGCGCGAAGAACGACTCGGGGATGAACATCGGGAAGTAGGCGTTCTGCACCTTGTCTTCTTTCAGCATCGCGTTGAACCGGTCCTGGATGGACTGCCAGAGCGCGTAGCCCAATGGGCGGATCACCATGCACCCCTTCACCGGGCTGTAGTCCGCGACCTGCGCCTTGAGGCACGCCTGCGTGTACCACTCCGGCATGTCCTCCGCCTTCTTGACGGTGATGCCCTTGGTGTCCTCGACCTGCGGTCGGAGCGCGGGATTCTGCTGACTTCCCTTCCCTGCCTGTTTCTCGTCCTTCGCCATGGGTGGAGAAAACCCGGGGATGTTTAAAAAGGTTGCTGGCCGGGAACGCCCGTCAACGAGGAGAGAGTGAGGGTCGCTGGCAAAAGGCCGAGCCTAGCGAAGAACGAAGCGGAGAGACCGGGGGGTCGGCCCCTTCGGGGAACGTCGTTGCGGAAGAGAAGACCGCGATAGGCGAGAAGCCGGTGACCCGCGCGCCAGCGCGAACTCTCTCCTCGCACCAGTCTTATTGGCTGATGTACTGCGAGAGGCCGCTGGCCGGGGCGAAGCTGTACCGGTGCATGTTCAGGTAGCTCTTCACCAGGTCGACGCAGTCCCAGCAGTCCCTGATGGTGAGCTCCTCGGCGAGGTGCGTCTGGCTCCGCTTGATGAACTTGTCCGTGATGGTCCGGAGAAAGTAGAGGAGGACGCGGTTCTCCCAGCGCTGCTCGAAGTCCGTCATGAGGTTCGCGTCGAACCAGAGCTCGGCGCGGCCGTGCATCATCTTCCGCTTCACGCCGTCCACCTCGACGACGCGCTCCTTGAGGTTCTTGAAGAACGCGTAGATCCTGATCTGCATCTTCATGTAGTCGTTCGGCTTCTTGTACGGCATCAGCTCGATCGTGATCTGCCGGCCGGTCTCGTAGACCTCCTCGTAGTTCCGCGTCTCGAGACGGTCGTACCCGCGTTCGCGGAAGAACTCGTCAATCGTCTTGAAGAGCCCAGTCATGTCGAACAGCCCTTCGTACTGGACCTCCTTCCCGTCGACGAGGTACTTGATCTCGGTCATCGGTTCACCACGGCGCGTTCTCCTTCGTCGTCATGTTGAGGCACTCCTTGATCGCGGTCTGGATGTCCTGGGTGCGGTACTCCATCACGTCGATGTACTTCGCTTCGATCTCCCGCCACCGGGCGTCGATCAGGACCTTGCCGAGAAACTCGTAGAGCTTCCCTTTCTTCTTGAAGAAGCCGGCCCGGTCGGTCTTGACGCTGCCGGAGACGTCGATCTGGACGAGGCCGTTGAGGATCTTGCGCGGCTCGCCGTTCACGATGACCTCCTGGCTGCTCAGCTCCCACATCTCCATCTTCACGGTGTAGCTCTCGGCGTAGAACTCGTCGATGTCCCTGGTCGCTTCCATGTCCACCTTCATCTTCTTCCCCGCGTCCTTGATCCTGGACTCCATGAACTTGAACCTGCGCTGCTCGAACCACCGCTGGACCGTCCGCGCCAGATACGTGTAGTCAAACGGCCCCTTGAACCGGATGGAGACCTTCGGCCCGGAGATACTCTCACCGATTTTCTTCGTCGCGATGGGCATGGCCGGCCTCTTTTTCCCTCCCTCCCCTTTCTCGCTATTTAAAAGTATCGCTCGGACAGGCTCTTAGGCAAATTCGCCTCCGGCGGTGTCGCCGGCTGCTCGGCAACTGCTTCGTTCCCCGCCGCTCCGGTCACCCCCGTATGGGGCGACCCCCCGACCTCTTCTGCGGTGTTTTCTTCATGCCTCGCCCTTTGGCCGGCGACACACCATTCGCCTAAGAGCCGCTCGGACAGCAGCTACGGCATCATCGCCGCCGCCCTTAGTCGCTAACGCTCCTAATCCTCTTGTTCTTCGAACACGAGTCTTAAGGGTGAACGGTGCAGCGGAGAAAGAAGTGGGTGCGGTGGGGGATGCCCCATCGTCGCTGACGCTCCGAGTCTCCTCGTGTGACTCGGAGACATCCGGGGAGGACCCGCACTATTGGAGAGATGAGCAGAGAGTGAGCAGGGTCGTGGCGATGATGCCCGCGTAAGAGGTTTTCTGAACTGTGAAGAACAAGAAAAATGGGCCCTGCCGGACTCGAACCGGCGACCTTCGCCATGTCGAGGCGACGTCATAGCCACTAGACTAAGGGCCCAAACTCGTTTGGGTCCCTGGAGAGCGGAACGCTCGACAATGGGCCCTTGAGGTGGAGAGTGTTCACGCGCCGTTTTTAAGGTTTACTCCTCGTCCCTACTCATCGTCCTCTTTTCGGATCAGGATCTGGAGCAGCGCCGCATACGCGGGCCGCGCGAGCAGGACACCGAACGAGACGCCGACGATCGTGACGACAGCGAAGCCGCGGAGCGTGCCCGCGCCGGCGAACCAGAGCGGCACCATCGCCGCGACCGTCGCGACGTACGCCGCCATAATGATGAAGAATGCGCGGCCGATGCGCTCCTTCCAGGAGCGTGTACCGCCCCCTTCCTCGCTGCCGTGGAGCGTCTCGTCCGCGATGACGATCTGGTCGTCGACGCCGGTGCCGATGGAGGCGATGATGGCCGCGATCGCGGCGAGGTCGAGGTTCCACCCGGTCGCGGCGGCGAAGCCGAGGATGAGGAGCACCTCCGAGAGCATGGTGATGATCATGGGGCCGCTGACCCGCAGGTCGTGGTAGCGGATGAAGACGACGAGCACCACGGTGAGGATGACGAGGAGGCCGACGAAGATGGAGTTGTCGACGAACTGCTGGCCGAGGAGCGGGCTGATCGAGTCGGTCTTGACGATGTCGAGCTTGACCGGCAGGCTGCCCGTGATCAGCACGGTCTGGAGCTTCTTCATGTTCGCGAGCGCGTCCTGCGTCGCCTCCTGCTGCGTCTTCCCGGTGCCGGAGCCGCTGATCTGGATGTCCGTGAGCGCGCGTCCCTTGAGGTCGGCCGCGATCTGGAGCGAGTCGACGAACTGCCCGTCGAGGTAGAGGTCGATCGGCTGGCTGAGGTAGCTGCCGCCCTGGTTGAAGACGACGTCGAGGGTCTTGGTCGCGTCCGCCTGGCGCTGCGCCGCCGCGGGGCTGAGGCTGATGGAGAAGCGGAAGCGGCATGTGTAACCGCCCGAGGAAACGCCGCAGCCCGCCGTCGGATCGATGCCTGCGCAGTCCGCGGAACGGCAGACGTAGGTGATGTCCTTGTCGCCGCCGTTGAAGATTGTGTTGTTCCCTATCTTCGCCTGGAACTCGCCCTGGTTCGCGAGGAGGCTCTCCACCTCGTCCTGCGTCGCGCCGGCGATTTCGACGATGATGTATTCCGTGCCGCTCAGGTCCTGCGCCGGCTGCACCGTGACGTCGCTCAGGCCGAAGACGTTGAGCCGCTCCTTGATGTTCGCGATGACGAGGTCGAGGTCGGCCGAGTCGACAGGGCGCTCCGGCTGGAGGATGACCCTTGTGCCGCCCGAGAGGTCGAGGCCCTCGCGCAGGTTCGTCGTGGGCGCGTCGTAGACTTCCAGGCCGATGTCCTGGACGCCGACGACCTTCTGCAGGGTCTTGTTCCTCGTCACCTCTTCGGTGACGTTGACCGTCTCATTGAGCGTCTCGTTGAAGACCTGCGTGGTGACGTTGACCGTCTCTGTCTCGTTGAGCGTGACGTTCACGATGTCCGGCTTCGTCGTGAGGCTGTAGATGTTCTGGTTCGTCTGGACGGTGAAGGTGCGGTTGGGGCCGAGCGCCACGATGGCGCCGATAGCCTTGAAGTAGTCCGCCGAGTCGGTGATTGGCTGGTTGTTCACCGCGATGATGCGTTCGCGCTGCACCGGCTGGACCTTCGGGAGCGGCGCGGGGATGCCGGCCGCCTCTGCGGCGCTGCCCTTCGCCACCGACCGGATGGCCGCGCCCTGGTTCCACGGATGCGGGCTGATCGCCCAGACCGCCAGGATGAGGAAGATGATGAGCAGGATGATCCTGGTGTTGGTGAAGATCTGCTTGAGCTTCATGATGCCGTTTCCTCGCGGGCTTCAGCCGAGGTCCTCCGTCGCGGCCATCCGCTTCTCGATGTACCATCGGAGCAGGCCGACGTTCTGGATCCAGGTGAAGATCATGTCGAGCGTCAGGCCGATGAAGATGATGAGCATGATCTCCTTGATGGTCGGGGCCTGGCTGACGAGCAGCCCGATCAGGGCCGCGACCGCGGAGGAGATGCTCATCGTCATGCCGGTCTTGAGGGAGGAGATGACCCGCTCGTAGACGGTGCCGTGCTTGTGCTTCAGGACGCGGGTGCTGAGCAGGATGTCCGTGTCGACGCTGTAGCCGATGAGCATGAGGAACGCGGCGACGCCGGCCGTGCTGACCTTGATGCCGAGGAGGTTGACCACCGCGAGCGTCCCGATGATGTCGCTGAACGCGCAGAGGATGACCATGCCGCTCGGCGGGCTGTACCTGATGAAGAGCCACGCGAGGACCAGGCCGATCGCGACCGCGACGAGGACGGCGCCGATGCCCGCCGCCTGGAAGATGACGAAGCTGGCCACGACGCTCAGCACCGCGACGCTCGCCTTGGTGATCCAGCCGCCCTGGCCGAAGTAGAGGAAGAGGACCAGCCCCATGAGGAGGAACGCGATGATGACTGCCTTGAAGGTCTGCTGGAAGAACGCCGCTCCCAACGACGGGCCGACGACCTCCGCAGAGTACTGCTGGGGCGCTTCCGGGATGAGGGTGGCGACGCTCGCGATGATGCTGGTCTGAAGCGTCTGGATCTCCGTCTTGTCGGTCGAGTCCGAAGCGACCTGGACCGTGAGCGCCTTGAGCGTGCCTAGTTCCGAGATGCCCTGCACGAGGATGTCGTTCTTGGGATAGTCCTTCGAGAGGAGCGTCTGGACCTGGTCCGGCGTCACCTGTTCGCCGTTGACCGGGATGGTGAGGGTGAGGCCGCCCTTGAGCGTGACGTCCTTGTTCAGGAAGTCGCCCGTCGTCGCGGTCTGCACCCCTATCTGGATGATCGCGAGCGCGAGGATGATGAACGAGATGATGAGGAGCGGCTTGTAATGGTCGTGGTAGATGCCGTGCAGGAACCCCTTCGGCCGATGCTTGCTGTGGTGTTCCGGCTGGGCGGCGACGGGCTGCGGCGCCTGCTGTTTCTCCTTCCGCCCCTCGAGCCGGCGCTGCTGCCGCTCCCTCCTGCTTGCCATGGCCGAGCGTGGTCAACGTTTCGTTTAAAAACTTTGCGACAGCGCAGAGGAGACTGCGGAGCATCTCTCCCTTCAGTCATCCTTCTTTGCAGGTTCCTCTGCGTAGAAGAAGATATTGTACTCGCCGTTTTCCGGGACGAACTCGAGCGTCGCTCTCTGACCATTGCCGACGAGCCCTCTTGTCCGCTCCACGATGCCTGCCTGGACATTCGAGTAGAGGATCTCTCCTCGGGCGACCGTGCCGAGGTAGGTGCCTGCCTGAACCGTTCGTCTCTCGTCGGCGATCAGGATGTCGTACTGCATGAACCTTTCATTCTTGCCAACAAGACGGATGATCCCGTTGCCTGCCTGTTCCTGCGCCTGCCTGAGCCGCAGTCCGAGGCCGTAGAGCGGGACATCCTTCGCGACGATCGTCTCGAGCGGTCTCGTTTCAAGCATCACGGCGGCGAGGTTGCTGGGTGGCGGCGCATCCGACCGTCTAATCTGGTAAAAGGGCATACGTTCGAGAATGCAGTCCCTATTTATAAACGTTTTTTATTATCACTCTCTCGTGGTGTAAAAACTCTCTTCCCCTTCGGAGTTCACTTCTCTTCCTTCTTCTTCGCCTCAATCGTGATCTTGATGCCTTTCTCGTCCTCCTTGCGGGAGATGAGGATGAGGTGGCTCCGCAGGATCAGGTCGTGCTGGCTGATGAACGCGAGGAGCACGAAGCCGCTGTAGAGGAACTCGAAGATCTTGCTGACGATCACCATGTTGATGGTCACGACACTGGCGCCGACCCCGAAATAGACCAGCAGGCTGATGACCTCGAAGAGGAAGAAGAGGACGCTGCTCACGAAGAGGAAGTCCCACGGCCTCCGCTCCCGGTGCTTCTTCGTCTTGGCCAGGAACATGTAGGCGTAGACCGCGATGAAGAACGCGATGCAGAGGTTCGCGATGGTGAAGATGCCGTACAGGTAACTCGTCATCCCGTTCTCCACCCTCGAAGGCGTTTTTAAAGTTTTTGGACCTTTGGGGAATGATAAACAAGATATTCTCAGAATGCGCCGCCACCGTCCTTAAGGGCGAGGCGTCGCGAAAAAAGAGCGATGAGGGTCGGGGGTCGCCCCCTACGGGGTGACCCGTCGCTGCGAAGAGAACATCGAGACGCCGAGCAGGACCGTGGCGGCGCGTAGGAAACGGAGCAAGGCGGGACGGCACGAGAAAGAATGGGAAACCGAGATATGGGCCCGGCCGGATATGGTCGCGCCGCTTCGCGTCGCTCCCGAGTTCTGCTCCGCAGAACCTCGAACCGATGACAGAACCGTTCAAAGGGCTTGAGCGCGGAGCGCGAAACCCCTGCTTTTTCGCCAGCCTTTTTCGTAAAAAGGCTGAGATGGGCCCGGCCGGACTCGAACCGACGGCATCCGCCGTGTAAGGGCGGCGTCATAGCCACTAGACCACGGGCCCGTGGCCGCCGAAGAGGAGCGGTCCTCTTTTAAAGCTTGACCTCTTCGAACGGCAAAACCGCTTGCGAAATCGTCCGTCGGCAATACTGCTCGAACGCCTCCTGGCGGTAGCGTGTTTCACGCCATGCAACTATCCGTTCTCCCCAATCGCCGTAGCACTCCTCCTCAACCCGCACCTCTTTTCCTCGAAGATCGTCAAGCTCGTACGCTCGGAAGAGATACAGTCCCATTTCTTCATCAAAGACTGTCACGAACGTGTTGTCTGGAACGGACGTGAGGAATATCGCTCTGACGCTTAACCCGTTCCGCTTGTATTCCCACCCGGGAAAGTCGTCGAATTCCCCATCAAGACCCTCCTCCCTGTAGACTGATTCTCGTGAGTTGATCGCCAAGTCGATGCAAGTCTCGACCAGTTTGCGTATCCTTATCTCTTCCTGGTTCTCATCAGCCATATGCACGCCTTTTTTACCTCTTCTCAGGGGGTCTTTTAACGATTATTAAGATATTGATTCATGGGGCCGCGATGAAAATCTCGCTGACGCTCGAGTTACTATCTTCGAACCGTATCGCTTCT
>JACWAN010000067.1 GCA_014874255.1 Candidatus Woesearchaeota archaeon | reverse complement strand
TCGTGCCGTTGGTGCTGTTGGAGGTCGTGTTCGTCGTGCTGTTCGTGGTCGTGTTCGTGCTGGCGTTCTGGCAGTCGAAGGGGCAGTTGACGGAGTTCTCGAAGAACTGGTCGCAGAGCCCGTCGCCGCAGTACGGGATCGGGTGGCTGATGTTGACGAGCTTGAACGCGCCGGCGGTGAACGTCGGGTCGCCGGCGACGACCGCGGCGGGTTCGCCGTTGTAGGTGAAGTTGATCGTCTCTCCGGCCGAAGCGCCGTCCTTGGCCGCCGTTTCCGGGTCGTCGCCGGGGCACGCGATGATGCCGTAGTAGCCCTCGTTCACGACGGTGAACGAGTCGCACGGCGCGCCGCCGTAGCTCGCCTGGATCACCGCTCCTGCGGGCGCGGGCGCGTTGCGGTCGTACACCGCGCCGTAGAAGACGACGGGGAAGGGCGGGTGCGCCGTCACCGCCGGCAACGCCACGAGGAGCGCGATGGCCATGATGGTGAGGAAGAAGATGGCTTTCTCGCGTCCGTTCCCTTGAGCATCATCGTCGCCTCGGCACGAAACCCGGGCGCGAACATGACCGGGTGTTTCGAGGCTCGTGTTCGGAGAACGCGAGGATCGAGAACGGAGCGAAGCTGAGTGACCGAGGCCGTAATCGTGAGCGCCCGACGGTCTGCCCGGACCGGAGGGAGGGTGGCTCGCCGCAACGATGATGCCCTTCCCGTTGTTCACGGTCCCACCGTCCACGTCGCGCTCGCGTTCATCAGGATCCAGTAACCGTGGTAGAGGCTCATGTTCGTCAGCGTCTCGCCGCCCGGCGGCGGGTAGTCGACGAGGTACGTGCCGCTCTGCTCCGTGCCCTCCAGGGTCTTGATCTCCTCGTAGCTCGCGTTGATCGTGGCGATCGCGGAGGCGAGGTCGCGGGTCGCGTTGCTCGGGTACGCGACGAGGTTCCAGCCCGGGAAGAGGAAGATCGGCGTGCTCTTCGGGAGGTAGCCCTCGTAGACGAGCCGGTCGTTGCCGTCCATCACGAAGTAATAGCCCTCGAGCTGTCCCAGCGCGGTGAGGCTCTGCACCGTATAGTTCGGCAGCGACGCGTTGTAGACCCGCCATTTGCCGTCGGTGCTCGGCGTGTAGGCGTAGATCGCCTGGACGCCGCTGCCGCCGGCGGAGAGGTTGGCGAAGAACTCGTCCCTCGTGATGCTCGGCGGAAGGCAGGGGAAGCTGGCGAGGCTGGTGCCCGGGACGAACGTATAGTCGCACGTGAAGATCGTGCCGTTGGTGATATTGACGGTGGTCGCGACGCTCGCGTTCTCGGCGTGGCCGGTGAGGATCGCCGGGTTGAGCCGGGAGAGGAGGACGAGCGCGGAGAAGATCGCGAAGATGCCGAGGAAGAGGATGGCGCCGAGGATCTCGACGCGATGGATGGGGCGGATCTGTCGCGGGTCGCCTCTCGCGTTCGCGGGGAGGATGCGGTGGTTCATCGCGTCCCGCCTCCTTTCCCTGTCTTCCTGTCCCTGCCCTTCTCCGCACCGCTCCCACTTTCTGCCTCGTTCTCGAACGAGAGGTACCATCGTCCCTTTTCCTCGTCGTACGCGAACTTCACGACCTGTTTCTTCGTCAGGTCGCGGGAGAAGAGGAGCGGTTTCGGGACGGTCGTCTCGTAGCTCGAGCCGCGGGTGTAGAGCTTGCGCCGGAGTTCCACGGTCTGTTTCTTTGTCTCTTCTTTTTTTAAATCTGTTGATTTTACTTATTTTATTATTATTATTTTTACTTATTATTTGTTCTTTTGCATTTTTCTGCGACGTTTTTTTGAACTTAGAACCCACATCAGTATACATTTTCCTATACAAAACGAAATATTTATATACTGGTTACACTATTTGTGTACATCATCGGTTGTTGAGCGATGCGACATGGTAATCCTGTTCGACCAGTATAACATGCCGGAGAGCGTCTACGACGTCATCTTCGCGACCAAGCAGCAGGTCGTCGTGGCCAAGATGCTGATCGAGGAGATGAAGAAGAAGGACGGCGAGATCGGCAAGACCGAGATGAGCCTCTTCGCCACGGCGCTCCACGATGGCATCAAGATCGGCAGCGCGCCCGGCATCGGCCCGAAGAAGGAGATTGTCATCAGCTACAACAAGCGCCAATTTTACGACCGGATACTGACGCCGATGAAGACGATGGGGCTGATCGACTACGACCTGTACAAGAAGACCTACAAGATCAGCGAGAAATTCAACAAGAACATGATGAAGGTCGGCCTGATGTGGCTCCAGGAGCTCCGCAAGCCGCCCCGCGAGTTCGCGATGAAGCGCTGAAACGGCGCGGCCGCGGACCATCCACGCCCGCCGCTCCCCGCCACCCGCACGCCACCGATTATCACGCTTACCAGAACGCCTTTCCAGGAAAAAGAGGATCGGACCTTCCCAGGAAGAAGAGGTACATGAAAAGACTGCCGGACGGCATCACATCACGCTAAGAAGCTCCCGGGCCATCGCAATTCTGTTGCGAACCCACCCACCCTCCACCCCCTCAAGACGGCCCGGGAGCATCTTACTTTCCTGACATCACCAAGCATCACCACCATCCCTCCCCGCGTCACGGCACAGCCGAGAGG